>JALZWN010000063.1 GCA_023300235.1 Mariniblastus sp. | reverse complement strand
ATGTGGTCAGCGCGTAAGACAGGCTGGAAGCCCATCACCACATTTTAAGGCTTCGCCCAAACATACTAAATCAACAAACCCGTCAGCAAGGAACCGAGCATCAGCGAGAGTAAATGGTAGCCCGCAGCGTCAGCAACAAACCGACTGCTGGCCATGAATCCGTGAAAGAGCGTTCTTTCCCGGATAGCCGCACATCAACTGGACGTGTTCAAAGTTCGAGTAAGAAAGTCACTCTTCAAACCACCCTTAAAGCGTTGCATTGTCATCCACGACCGGCGAGCTCTTCTTCAGTTCACTCACTTCAGTGTGCAAAATTTCCAGCAGCGTTTGCAAGAATGCGACGATCATTGGCCCGATCAGGATTCCAATCGGCCCCAACATCGCCAGGCCACCGATGACACTTAGAAATGCAAATAGTGGGTGAAGTTTCGATTGGCCGTGCAGCACTAGAGGCTTGATAATGTTGTCGGCCATGGAGATAACGGCAGCACCATAAATGGCCAGTCCGATCGCAGCGGTCATGTTGTTGTCGATAAAGTACAGGTACAGAGCGCACGGAATCCAGACCGAAGCGGCACCCAAGAATGGCACCATCGCCAGCACTGCCGACAGAACCGTTAACAAGAAAATCGAATCCAAACTGGCAAAGTAAAATCCAACGCCTGCTAAGAGACCTTGGACCAGAGCAGAAAGCAGCGTCGCCACCACGACGGCTCGGCTGACTCTCGAAAACTGATCGACCAATTCTTGTTCGTGTTCGTCGTCAAGCGGTGAAAGTCGCTTGAACGCGTTGATCATTGATCGTCCGTCCAACAGGAAGAAGTAAAACGAGACAATCATCACGATCGAGCCGCCGACGATGAACAGAATGTAGGTTAGGCCTTTGCCGCCGAAAACGAACAGCGTGTCACGTAGTTGGTTGGTGACTTTTGCGATGTAAGCCTCAGACTGCTCTTCGGTTGGGTTGAGCAGCGTTGCCGCCCAGGCTTTTGTTTTGCCGCCGAGTTGCTGGGTTTTGAAGTTGTCGAACTCGACTTCAAGTTCGCTCAGCAGCAGTTTGTAGTCGTGAAAAGACGCGAGTCGTTGCTGGCGAATTTCAGCGGGTGATTTGTCCGTGTCATCCGAATTGGCGGTGCTTGGTAGTTCGTTAGTCCAGTCGATGGAGTCGCGCAGTTGGTGTGTTGCGGCTAGTTTGGTGAGGTAGGTTTGCCAGGCGATGGAAGTGTTTTGATGGTCGTTTAGAGCTGGTAACTCGGTGGTTGCATTCGTGTCGGTTTCGTCAGAGCCATCGGGGGTGTTTGGGGCGATTGAGGCGTCTTCGGTGCTTTGGGCTTGGTCCAATAAAGTCGCGTTAGCCGGACGCTTCAGTTCCCAGAAATCCGCGATTTCGTCGGTGCTTTGTTCGATTTCAAAAAGGATGGCTTGGTGGCGATTGGCAGTGGTGACGTCGAGCGTGCAGGTGCTGGATAGGTTTTCGATTTCGACTTGGTTTTGAGTCACTGCCATGGGCAGTTCAAGTCCGAGTTTGGTGCGGACTTGTTTGGCGTTTTGCACCGCTTTTGCACTGTTAAATTGTCTGAGTACTTGTTGCGATTCGGCGGCTGCAAAAACCAAGATGGCGCCGAGTGGAATCAAAACGATCAGCAGCACCGATGCGGTGGTGAGCAGCGCTGCAACGGCGTCGCCGAGTTTGAAGCGTGATCGAAGCCAGTCGTACCACGGCCGAAAAACGACGACCAGTACCGCGGCGAGGAACAACGGAATCCAAAACGCCGCCATGACTTCGTAGAACAGTACGCTGACTAATACGATTACGATTAACAGTAATACGAAGGAGAAATACTGGGCGAAAATGGCCGAACTGAAGTTGGTCGGTTGGGGTTGAACTGGGGCCGATGCAGTCGTTGCGTCGGCGCTGGTTTGTTCCGCGGCCTTGGCGGATTTTGTATTGGCGGCGGCCTTGGAGGTCGGCTGTTTTTTCTTTTTTTTGCTCATGGCCGATATTTTAGCGTTCTCGGCCGGCCTTGTGAGGGGCTTGGCTAAAATCGCCGCTGGTTTTGTGCATCGCATGAGCGACCAGCAATGCAGTTCGCCGCGTTCGCAACAAGCCGAGCGATAGCGAGAAGGTGGAGACGGTGCTTGCGGCCTGTTGAGCGTGTACGCAGGCCCGAGACGCCATTTTTTGGCTGCGTCAAAACATTGCAAATCAACAGGCTCGTTCGCGAGCAGCCGATCACCGGAGCTTATTCGACCGCACTACCGCGGTGAACGCTCTGCATTGACTGGCAAAACAATCCGTACGAACGTGGTCACGTGATCGTACTCAGGGGAAGCGGCTTTTGGGTTGGCAGCGGTCGCGTCTAGGCAAGAGATCTGGCCTTTGACTTCGCCGATCAAAATGGCTCGTTGAGAGGTCAGCAGGTCACTCAGGTCCGTTTTTCCCTGATAGCCGTGGCTCAGTCCAGTGTAATTACTTCCGCCCGCCATCTCGTAAAACATCATCATCTCGGCAATCCGCCCAACGTTCGTTTCGGAAAGCTCCCAGCGAGTGGCGTAGCTGCGGTTGGAGTCTTCGGCGTCAACTCGTTTTCGGTTCAAGATTGACTGGATACGCTTGCTGTTGGTTTCGGTTGCAATGTCAATCACGTCGTCTGCGCCAAGCGGCGCCTCTAAGACATAAGCCCAGTTGCCGTGGTACAGTCGGCAGTTGGTTAGTTCACAGTTCAACGGATTCTTGAGGCTCCCGACGATCTCATCGGTCTTTTTCCGAAACGTCAGGTTGCTGCGGATCTTGGTTGGCAGTTCTGCTTGCCAGTTCGAAAAGATAGCTCGCGATGAAGAAACTGGAATTGGGAACGACTTTAACTGGCTGGTCACCGATGCGGAAGAAATCGGATGCGTATAACTTGGAACGCTGACAGTGGCTGCCGACCCGCCGTTCATTCCTCCCAATCCGTTGCCGGGCAAACCGTGCCAACTGGTTAGGCGCTGCTGTAGTTTCAAATCCAGCGCATTTGTTTCGGGCAGTTGCACGTCGAGTGCATCACCGGTGGGACTGTAAAAGTTAGTCCACACAGAACCGCGACAGCTCGAATCACTCGCATCAATGTCGATGATCTCGAGTTGATTCGCTTGGAGAGCATGCGGGCGACTCCACTGGCTAATGCCAAATGCTAAGCCGCAAAACAAGAGCGAGAACAGCGGGAAGGTGATCCACGTCAATTCCATTCGTCCGAACAATTTTCGCAGCAGAAAGTAATCCAACGGTCCGATGCACAGAATGTACAAACCGATCAAAATCGCAATCGCCGTGAAAGGTACGAATTGAACTTTGGAAAACTGTTCCATCGGCGCGAATAGTTGTCCGACGATATCGGTGAAGCCGAGGTGCCCCACGCCACTGCCTAGTGATGAGATTGATTGTTGGCCATCACGGTCGGAGTTGTTTTTGCCTGCGCTCAAGACGCGAATGAGTTCGGGGTAGCTTTGCCAGGCTAGAATTTTGGGGTGCTTCAGGTCGAAAGCAACGAACACGATGTTGCCGAGTCCCAACGCGTGTTGGGTGACCAGAGGATTTCTGTTTTCGTCGGCCACCCAAACTTTGGCCTGATGCGTTTCGAAGCCGACGATGTCGATCGGTGGTTCGCCGGTCTTGATTAGTTGTTTGCGGCTGCCAGCAAAGTTTTCCAGTCGACTGCTGTTGTTGAAATTCAGTTTGGTCTTGATTGGCCCCGGTGCAAAACGAGCCAGTGGTTGATCGGCCGCGAATCCGTCAGCAGCGTTTGCGGGAGAGGCCGAGACGATCAGCCGGCCGCCTTGGCGGACCCATTCTTCGATCGCAGTGAGTTGCTGGTCGGTTAGCTGGTTAAGGAGGTTGGTGTCGCTGGCTGTCAAAAAAATCGTGTGGACGGCGTCGTAAGCTAGCCACGAATTTGGAAGCGTTGACAAGTCGGCAAGTTGTTTGGCGGTCGGTTGGGTTTCGTTTGCGAGCAGTTGAGTTTTTTCGTGGTTGATCGCTTGAGGGATCTGGCTGTCGTTCTCGATCGCTAGGATCAAGGGCTTCACGGATAATAAGGTTTGAGTGTTGTTCAGTGGCACGGCGATTTCCGCCGTTTTTCCGTCGGCGGTGACGATCGTTATTTGAAAGGATTTACATTTGCGGCCGAAACGAGCAAGCGCGTCGACCGATCCATCCGCGGACGGTGATGCTTGTTGGGTCTGGTAGATCACTGGCACATCAGCGCCGTCGCGGGTTTGAATAGCGACCTGAGTGATTTTTTGAGATTGCTTTGGCGTGATGGTGACTGGTGACCATTTGCCTAAGCGAATGGTGTTCGCGATGCCGGTTGTGATCGCGAAGTCGTTGTTTTCAAAGCTGGCTTGGTTTGCTGCTACACCTGTGGTTGCCGGCGAATTGTTTTCGTCGCCCCGGCACTGGCTGGCTGGTCTCATGCTAATAGAGCATATTAGCATCAAGGATGCGATGAAAGAAAAAGAACGGAAGGCGAACGGCATACGGATTTTGATCGCTATTTAAAGAGGTGGGAATGAGTGGCGGCCGCTAATTCTAATTGAAGTGTCGGTTGAGCTAAAGCGATTCTAAGGTTTAATGTTGGCCCAACCTCACTACGGCTTGTGTTCATACGGCTTGTGTTCATGCGGCTAATGAAAGCTCGTTGTCGGCCAGTTACGGTTTCTCTGAATCGGGGCATTGGCAAATGAATTGTTGGCATCCTGGGCAGCCAGATCCGTATTTCTTATGAACGGCTTGGCTTAAGTCGACTTCGGCGACGTTCGCAATCGTGGCCAGCCATGCCAGTACGTCCGCGAATTCGGCGGCAAGATTTTCTTGGCGGGCTTTGAATTCATCAGCTGGAATCCGCTCCCGTTCGGCGGGGGTGGTTTCTCTTAGTGCTGCGGCGAGTTCACCGATTTCTTCGGACAGCCAGAGGAAGGTCGCCGGAATGCCGCGTTCTTGATCCTTTTCAAAATACATCTCGTGGATCAGCTTTTGAAACGACTGCAATGAGACGTTGACCGGCGTGGAGGAAGATGTCATCGGCAGAGCTCCTTACTCAGGCGTTTGTGGATCGGTTTCGGAGTCGTCGTTTGTTTCGCAGCTATCGCACGCTTCGGTTTTTTTTATGCTGCCGCCGCCGGGCCTGCCGCCGTAAGAAGCACCGCCGCCCAACGCCGATCCGCCAGCGGATTCGTCGGATTCAACGGCAGCAAGTTGGATCTGGTCGCCTTGAATTCGAACTTGGAAGGTGTCAATTTTGAGTCGTCGGTTGTCGCACCAAGCACCGTCGCGAGCGTCAAAGCTCCACGCGTGCCATGGGCAAGTCACGATGCCGTCGGAAAAATTCCCTGATGCGAGCGAAGCACCCATGTGAGGGCACAGATCGTCGATCGCTAGGTAGGTTCCGTCGGCCTCCAAAAAGATCGCAACCATTTGATCACCGAACTCAAAGGCTTTGCCTGAGCCAGGGGCGATCTCGCCGACCTTGCCGACCGTTTTAAATTCTGGCTTCATTGCTTTTCGATCTTGATTCGAGTTTCGTTTTCGATCGAAGTCAAAATCAACTTTTCGCGATACTTTCGTTCGGACTTGATTTTTGTTTCGAATTGGCTGTTTGAAAAGTAACCGCCGTCGACATCGAAGATGATGGTTCCGTTGCCGGTCAGTAATCGGAGCGATTGCGAGATTTCGTTTTTGGCGGTCGACTTCTCTGGGGCGTTCTCGGTTGCCGTCGGAGTGAGGCTGGAAGTGACGTCGATTTTTATTTGCTCACGACCTTTCACTGTCTGGCTTGATCCGACAGAAAACTTATGGTCGACGGAGATTTCTCCAAATCCGCTCGATTGAGTTTCAGTTTTTGACCAGCCGGTAGGATCGGCATCGCGAGGGATTGCCGTTATCGATAGGTCTTTGCTGAGCTTTTCCAAAGACGCTTTGCTGAACAACGCTTGCAGGTTCGGGGAAGTTTCAAGTTTGTCCAGTTTCTTCTGGTTGGCTGCGTCGATTCGAACCGAAGTGATTTCACCGTTGCTGGTCATTTCTAAAATGCACTTGAGGCCGACAAGCGGTTTGGATTTGCGTTGTAGCTTGCGCATCGCGGTGGGGAGTTCCTCCGGAGGAATGTCCGACGAATACGCCAGAGCTTGGCTCGGCACGGCGGGGTCGCTGATGCTGATCGAGAAGTTTTTGAGTGTTTGGGTTATCGTTGCTGTTCCGCCAGCATCAACGGAGTCGACGGTCCATCCAAATCCGATCGCGACGTCGGTGATCGTGGTCGCGAGTCGCGAGTCGAGCATTGAAGTGCGTTTGGAAAGCTTCGTGGTGTCGACTAGAAACTGATCGCCTTGTTTCAATTGCCAAGCGAGCTTGGTTTCTTGGGCTTGGGTGATTGATGAGCCAAGTAGGGCCCAGCAAAACAGAAACAGCATAGCCTTCACGGTGATGTGGCTTAGCGATTGAAGCGGTTTATTGAGTATCATCGATTCAACGTCTGACGGTGATGGCCAGCCACTTAGTAAGGGAGTGAGAATGTAGTGTTAGCCGCTTGATGGACATTTCAGCCCATCGACTCGGTGCTTCGTTTGACGACTCGATGCTTCGCTTAACGATTCGTCGGCAGGCGTGGGTGCCTTGTGGTCCTCCGAAAGCACGTTCGTCTTTTCAAGTAATTGATAGACTGGAATTTCCAGTGCTACCAACGGCGACTTTGGGCCTGTTGATTTAATTCAATTCCAAACGTCGCTAAAACGGCTTAATAAACCATCAAGTCCCGCTTACCAAAACGGTGAAAACTTGCTGAGTTAATTTGACTCGATCACATGTGTTTCGCCGGGCAACAGTACGAACGGTTGAGTGATCGTGCCGGCTTTCACGACTTCCGCCCACTCAGCTGCGTCTTGTTCGATCGGCGGCCACGTGTTGTAGTGCGATGGCAGTACCTGTTTTGCGTTCAAGTACTTGACCGCTCGGACGCTGTCATTTGGGCCCATGGTGAACTGATCGCCGATCGGCAAAACAGCAACGTCGATTTCTTTTTCTGCGATCAGCTTCATGTCCGAAAACAATGCCGTGTCACAAGCGAAATAGATCTTCTTGTCGCCCATCAGCACCAAGAATCCGGCAGCCACTCCACCGTAGGTTCCGTCAGGCAACTGCGAGCTGTGAACCGCCGGAGTCATTTTGATCGACCCAAACGGCAGTTCCAGCGAGCCACCGATGTTCATGCCGATCGTGTTTTTGACTTGATGTTTTGATGCAAACCATTCGGCAATTTCAAACATCGCAATCACGGTGGAGCCGCAGCGATTGGCGATTTCCGCCACGTCAGCGACGTGATCAAAGTGACCGTGCGAGACCAAAATCGTATCGGCGTCGACGTCCGCGGCCTTCATTGGGGCCGTGGGCGAATCGTTCAAGTACGGATCAAGTAGGATTCGATGATCCTGGTATTTGATTAGCCAGCATGCATGCCCCAACCAAGTTAATTCAATGCTCATTTTTTTTGCCCCATCATGGTTCTAGTGTTTGCTACGCTTTGCGAAGCAACTGGTTCATGTAGTTTTTGTACTTTTCGACGCCGGGCTGTCCATAGGGATTGATTCCCATCAGCCGGCCTTCGACCACGGTGGTCAGCATCAGCATTTGCAAAAGCTGACCGACGGTCGATTCGTTGGATCCGGCTAAGTGCAGGTTCGTCGTCGGGCGTTTGTCTTCTTGATAGGCCAGATTGGTTCCTCGCAAAGCCGCGTCCATGACTTCGGGCAATGTTTTGTCCGAGAGCTCGTTCAGCAGGTCTTCGTTGTTGTCGCTGTGGCCGATCGACAATGGATCTTGTCGCCAAACGTCCAGCACGATGTTGTTCATGACTTTATCGCGGACGCCTTCTTGGTGCTGTTGAGCCCGGGAGTGCAAGTCGCGAGAGTTGACACAGGTCAGCGGCAAAGCCCCCTGCTCTGCTTTGCCTAAGCTTTCGGCCAGCAATTGGTCGTACCATAATCCGATCGACTCGAGCGACTTGGTCCAAACCGACATCACCCGCGTGTTCACGCCGCGTTCTTTTTCTAGCAAGTGATTGACCGCAACGTAATCCAAAACCGGGTTGCTACCCAAAGGTGCGGTGCGGAACTGGCTGTTCATCGTGGCGGCGCCTTCAAGCAAAGCAACGACGTCGATGCCCATGATTGCGGCGGGCAATAAACCAACGGCGCTGAACACAGAGAACCGGCCGCCAACGCCGTCGGGAACTTCGAAGCGTTCTTTGCAACCGATCGCGTCGGACAGGCTGGCGAGTTTTCCTTCGGCACCGGTGACAGGGACGACGAACTCGGGCAAACGATCGGCGCCGACTTTGTTTTCGAGGGCTCGTAAGAACTGTCGGAACGCGGCGGCGGTTTCCAGCGTGCCTCCGCTTTTGCTGATGACTACAATTCCCCAATTACCTTCAGGGCCGTCCCCTTGCGAGTCGGCTTCCAAAAATTGCAGCAATGCTTGCGACCAATCGTTGTCGACGTTGTTTCCTTCAAAGTAAATTCGTGGTCGACCGCCACGAGCCGAACGAGGCAGTTCGTTGTGGTACGGTTGGCAACAGGACTCCATTAAGGCTCGGGCGCCCATGTAAGATCCGCCGATGCCAAGGATCACGACTTTGTCGACGCTCTCTCGCATCCGAGCAGCGGTTTTTAAGATCCGGCCAAGTTCGCTGTTTTCGCGGTCGCTCTGGTAAGCGTCCAAAATCCGCTCTGGCATCTCGTGGAAGCCCGCGTCCAATGGTTGCTTTTCAGCTGGCACGTCTGCGTCGCTTCCCCAAAGTTCGAGGTCGGTCTTCAGGACTTCTTGTTGAGCGGCATTAAGTTTATCGGCAATGCCCTGGATCATCTCTTCGGAGATTCCGTACTCTGGGATGATGGCGTTGGAATAGTCGAACTTCAGTGGGGTATGTTTGGTCATGGCTTTTTATTTTATGAGTGAAACACCTATGATCCGAACATTGTCGCCATTGCATTAGTTTTGTGCCAGTCCCGGTACGTGGTCGTGCGCGGATTCAGAGTTATTTTTGTTGGCGTCTTGCTGGCGTTTACGGCGCGATTTTGGCCGCAGGCACCGCACTTGGGAAAACCCACTCAATCGGCCCGTTAGCACTCGACAAAACTTGCCACTCGGGATGCAATATTAAATCAGCCGGCCTGTCAAAGTTGACCACAACCGGTGTTGTTTATTTTCCTTCCACCGCAAGCCAAAACTCACATGAACCCTCTACAGAAAAACGCTTCGTTCAACGGCCCACAGGGCCCTGTTATGTTGGTCATTATGGACGGTGTTGGCATTGGAGCGGGCGATGCTGGAGATATGGTTGCCAAGGCTTCCACTCCGACGCTGGATTGGTTGAAAGAAAACGCGATCTACACGACGCTAAAAGCTCACGGCCGCGCGGTCGGAATGCCGTCCGATGGTGACATGGGGAACAGCGAAGTTGGGCACAACGCGATCGGAGCCGGACGAGTTTTCGATCAAGGCGCGTTGTTGGTGAAAAACGCAGTGGCCTCGGGCGACATGTTCAGCGGCGACCAATGGCAAAACCTTACGGGCTCGCTGGAGGCCGATCAAACATTGCACTTATTGGGGCTGTTGTCCGACGGAAACGTTCACTCCCACATCGACATCGTCATCGCGATGATCAAGCAAGCCCATTCGCAAGGCATCCGTAAGGTTCGTTTGCACGTGTTGTTGGACGGTCGTGACGTGGGGCCGACTTCGGCGTTGGAGTATGTGGCGAAAGCCGAAGCGGTTTTGACCGAGATCAACTCGGCGGGCGATTTTGATTACGCGATCGCTTCGGGTGGCGGACGATTGTTTATTACGATGGACCGCTACAGCGCCGATTGGCCGATGGTCAAACGCGGTTGGGACGTGCATGTCAAAGGCATCGGCCGCGAGTTTGCCAATGCCACCGAAGCGATTGAAACGCTGCGATCCGAAACGCCCGGCGTGATCGATCAAGATTTGAAAGAGTTTGTGGTCGTTCGTGACGGCAAACCGGTTGGCCCGATCGTTGATGGCGATAGTGTGGTGCTGTTCAATTTCCGCGGTGACCGAGCTTTGGAGATTTCTCGTGCGTTTGACGACCCTGATTTAACTGAGTTCGATCGTGGGCCGATTCCGGATGTGAAGTTTGCTGGGATTATGCAGTACGATGCCGACCAGCAAATCCCGAAAAACTATTTGGTCTCGCCGCCGTCAATCGATCAGGTGATGGGCCAGTACTTGGCCGAAGCCGGTGTGACGCAGTTGGCCGTCAGTGAAACACAAAAATACGGCCACGTGACTTACTTCTTTAACGGCAACCGCAGCGATAAGTTTAACGAAGCCACCGAGGAGTACGTCGAGATCACTTCGGACTTGCTGCCGTTTGAGCAACGGCCGTGGATGAAGGGCGGAGAGATTACGGATGTGTTGTTGGATTCGATCAATCAGAATAAACACGATTTCATTCGCGTGAACTATCCGCACGGTGATATGGTTGGTCACACTGGCAACTTGCTGGCCGTTGAGGTGTCCGTTGAAACCGTCGACCTTTGTTTGGCTCGGCTTAAAAAAGCGATGGATGCTCAGGGCGGTTTGATGATCGTGACCGCTGATCATGGCAACGCCGACGAGATGTACGAAGTCGACAAAAAAACGGGCCAACCGAAACTCGGCAAAGACGGACTGCCGAAAATGAAAACCAGTCACACGCTGAACCCCGTGCCGTGTTACATCTACGACGCCAGCGGCACCGCGAGTTTGCGTTTGGTGGAAACCGCCGAACCGTTGGGCATCAGTAGTCTCGCCGCGACGGTGATCAAGTGCTTGGGGTTTGAGCCGCCTGCGGATTACGATCAAACGATTGTGGATGTGGGGTAATTGCGTCAGGGTGTGGCATCGCTATCGGTTGTGTTTTTGCTGCAAGCCGCGTCGTAGATCTTTAAGCGGGGCTTTAAGCAGCCCGTTAAGCACAGAGTCCCTCGTGGTCACGCAAGCTGTCAAATCCCTGCTTGCGAACGAAAATAGCTCTGCGGGAAGCACGATCTTGATGTAAGATTGAGAGTTCAATTCACACCAAGGGGATTCGATGCGCTCATTCAGTTCAGCTAGACGACGACAGGGGCTTTCCTATCAATCACTCGAAGGTCGACGCCTTCTGGCAGGTGACGTAACGGTCGGTCTATCCGGTAGTACATTAGTCGTCACAGGCGACGATCTCGCGAATCAAATTGAAGTCTCGCAAGACGCGAATGGCGAAGTCCTATTTACTGGGTTGGATTCGACCACCATCAATGGGCAAACCGAGTTTACGTTTGCTCAGGCGTTTGAGCGGTCGCGGTTTCAATTGAACGGTGGAGCGGATGAAGTCAGCTTTGACGGATTCGAAAGCGGACGCGAGTTTCGATTCCTAGGTGGCGATGGCAATGACCGGTTGGAAGCCACCGGAGTGTCTGCGTACAACTACCATGTTCGAGGCAATGCGGGTGATGACGCGTTTCAATTGACTGATTCGTTGAGCCGTCGATCGGCTTACTTCTTTTTAGGCGATGGCGATGATGTCCTGGCGGTCGAGTCGTTTGATGCTGGGCGTAACTTTAAAGTCTATGGAAACGCGGGTGACGATACGTTCGCCAGCAACTCGCTTTCGGTCGATCGTAAATTCCGAGTCAACCTTGGCAGTGGGGATGATCAAGCGTTGATCGCCGGCGAATCTGATTTTGGGAAAAGCGCTAAGATACGACTGGGAAGTGGCGATGATTTCCTCGGCGTGCTGCCAGACTTGCAAGACGCCACCGCCACTTTCAATAAGAGTACTTTTGTCGATGCAGGCAATGGCGATGACGTGGTGGTGATCGATGCGGCAAGTACTTTCGAAAGATCTGCTCTCATCAGAGGCCGTTCAGGAGTCGACTCGATTGATGCGAGCGAAGCCGATTTTGAACGCTCGTCTAATATTCGACAGTTCGAAAGCCAGACGGTTGATGGCCAGCAAGCGATTCTCGACGGAATTTTTGAGCGACTTGAATTCGTTAACTTTGATTCCACTCAGTTTGGAAACGACATTGACTTGCCAAGCACTCTGCAGCTAACCGTTCCTGACTTGGAAATTGAGTTCGTGGAAGATGCCGGGGCAGTTGCGATTGCAAGGGATCTGGTATTGGAGTCAGACTCGATTGAGATCATTGAGTCGGCCACGGTCGAGCTGATTGATGGGGTCGAATTGGATACGTTGTCTTTTGTTCCGTCGGGTAATATTTCAGGCAGTTATGACAATCAAACTGGCGTTCTCTCGCTTAGCGGCGATGGCCTTGCCAGCGAATATCAAACGGTGCTCCGCTCGGTTCAGTTTGGTACCAGTGGGGATGCTCCGCTTGAGGGCGTGCTAACGGCGGTTTTCACCGTCCAGAGCGAACTGACTTCTACGCCAGTTACTGCGTTTAGAGACATCCGAGTCACTGCGGTTGACGACGCGTTGAATCCCGTGCTCCCGGATTTGTTTGGTGGCGACGCTCTGATTCAACAAGAAGTCGGTCAATCGCTTGGTTTCACGTTCGCTGATGCCGATCCAGATAACGTGGTCACTTATCAACTAGACATTGAGGAGAGTGGTATTTCGGCGGGTGCTACCCAGCCAACCATCGACCCTGACACGGGCGAGTTCTTATGGACGCCATCGGAAACGGGGACGTTTGTGTTGCAAGTGACTGCCACCAATGAGCTTGGCGAATCGGACCAAGTAGGGTTCACTGTTTCGGTCGTTGATGAAATTGACCTTGAGATAGCAGGGATTGAAGACCAAACGGTCGACTTTAACGAGTCGTTGGAAGTGCAAGTCGAGGTCGCGGAAGTCGCTGCCGCTTCAGCAGTCAGTTTTGCGTTGGAGGCGAGTGGGGATGCGGTTGACGGATCTGCCAACTTGCCGACGATTTCGGACGATGGACTAATCACATGGACTCCTGGTTTGCTCGATAGCGGAACCGCAGAGTTTACGGTTACCGTGACCGACGAGAATCAAGTTTCGACGACCGAGACGTTTCAAGTATCGCTTCCGGGTTTCCAGCCGTTCCAAGGGAATGGGCAGCTCGCGGCAGTCGATCCAGTTGATCGAAATGGAATCTACGGCGACAGCTTTGATGGTGACGGGCCTCCGCTAACGATTGATCAAACGCGAGACTACACGGCAACGATCCGTACGGAAGTCGGCGATGTCGTAGTGGATTTGTTCGAAGACCTTACGCCGGTTTCAGTCAACAGTTTTGTGAACTTGGTGGAAGATGGTTTTTATGACGGGTTGAGTTTCCATCGTGTGATCGAGACTCCTGTTTCCGATGATCTTGGCCTGCCGGTTTTGGCAGACGATGGCAATTTGCTGTTCGAGCGGTTTGTCGCTCAAGCCGGTGATCCGACAAACACCTCCTCTGGCGGACCGGGCTTCCGATTGAATGACGAAATTTTGAGTGACCTGACGTTTGATCGTCCGGGGGTTCTTGCTTACGCCAAGACAAGTTTACCGAACACTAATGGTGGCCAGTTCTTTATCACTTACGATGCGACTGAATTTCAAAACGACGAAAATTTCACGATCTTCGGCCAGGTGACTGATTTTGGTGTGGTGATTGACGGAGCAAATGCACTTGATCGAATCAACTTAACCGACCCGTCGGATCTCGAACCGGCGGCGCCAACGATTATTGACGCGATCACGATCACTGTTTCTTAGTCGTCGTCAAAGCCAAACTCTTGCATCCAATCGACATCTTTGAGTTCATGTTCGACCTCATTGATGTCTTGTTCCACGTCGTCGGTATCGGGTCCGTGGAGGCCTAGCTCAGTCTCGATCTCGCGGACTAGTTCGTCGGACGCTTGCTGGTTGTCGATTCCGAATTCGGCTTGCCAGTCAAGTGATTTAGTTTCTGAGTCGACTCGTTTGTGCGTGCGAGTCTGTTGTGGCTGGCTCGTTTTGCTTTCCGTCGCTTGGTCTGTATCGCGGGCATGTTGATTCTCGATTTTATCTAGCCAAACGTCGCTGTCGATCGCTTTGGCTTTACGACGGGTGGCGGCATTTTGGATGCGGTGGTCGCTGGAGACAATCAGTAAATCTTTTGGGTGGCTGTGTGCTGCGATCAGTTCTTCGATCATTTCGTCGGCACTTTCATAGCCAACGGCAAATAGAACTCGAATGCCTCGCTTGTGCGATTCGATTTGAGATTCTTGTTTAGGCAGGCGCTTGGCGTCAAACACGACGGTGGTGTGAGCCAGTTGCTCTGCCGGTAGCAGGCTGGATAAAAGCTGGAGTAAGCGGTTGCGAGACTTGGTGATCGACGCTGGGTTCCGCTGCGGCCCCTCTAGGCCACACTGGAAAATCAAATTGTAGGCGTCAATGATCAAATCCATGCAATGGGCTCTGCAAGTTAAAGCGGTGGTGAGGCAAGGCAAATCAGTTTTTGAATCTGTGTGTTCTGGTGCCCTGCGTGTTGGCGAGGAACCCGTGGAAATCCTTGCTGACGCGTCGGGCGACCACTTGCAGGAACTTCCGGAATTGTAAAGCGGATTCATCCGGGTTGATGGGGGCTTTGGATTTTAGGTCGATTTGGCAGGAGGTTGGGTGCGTAAGCGAGCCAAGAACAGATTTTGTTTGATTCTTTTGCGGCCGCTTCATGGGCAAGCTTCGGCATGCAGCGAATCTAGTTAGTCATCCCGGATAACCGATACAACCGGCGGTGATCGGAATAACTCTACCGACGGGGTTCTTTTACGGGGGATTCTGACCGCTAAGAAATGACGAACGTTAACTCAAACCTATGTTTCATCACGGACTCGTATCGTTTTGGATGCGGGCAACTAATCCTTTTTTTAGATTCGCTAGGTGCTTTGGTGGAAAATTTTGTTAGGCGTTTATTGTGGCAATTACAAGAGGCCGCATCACAACTGGACTTCAATGGCTGGGCGATTGTCATGGTGGTATTGTTGACATGCGGGTGGTTCTTTCTTCGCGGCGAGAAAATTCGCGGAGCCTAACCTGGAGATAGCCGCCCTTGTTGCGGTTTGTTTTGCAGCGGTGGTCCGCTGTGACAACCTAGGTGAGACAACTCTGAAATCTTGATTTGGTGTTTATCCCAGGACTTCGTGACGCAGTAGAAGATTCGTCGCTCGAGAAAGTTTTGGGATAAGCTCTTGGACTTTGGCCGGTTGTGCCAAGGTCTTTTTTGCTGCGCGGTCGATCAAAAGTTTTGAGTTGATTGGATTCGGAGCGTCGGTCACCTTCGCGCCAGTGCTGTCTTCGGGCAAAATAGCCAGCATGAGAGTTGTATCGTTACAATCTGGAAGTAACGGCAATTGCTTTTTCGTTGAATCAGGAGATGTCTCGTTAGTCTTTGACGCGGGCATCAGCGGCAAGCAGGCCGAAACAAGATTAGCCGCACACGGACGCGAAATTCGTGATGCCCAAGGTCTGTTCATATCGCACGACCACAGCGACCATACTCGCGGCATGGGAGTCTTTACGCGAAAGTTCGACCTGCCGATCTATATTACTCGTCGTACTCTGGGGGCCGTTAGTCGGCAAAAACTTGGTCAGCTCGATCGGGTACGATTGTTCGCCGCTGGTGATTCGATCTCTTTTGGTGGCGTGACAGTACACACCGTTCCGACTCCTCATGATAGCGTTGATGGGGTCGCGTTTGTGGTGGAAGATCACGAAAGCCGAGTTGGAATCTTGACGGATTTGGGGCATGTGTTTGAAGGTCTCAAAGAAGTGCTTGAGTCGCTGGACGCGGTGGTGATTGAGAGCAACTATGATTCTCAGATGCTGGCCAACGGGCCGTATTCAGAAAGCTTGAAGCAACGCATCAGTGGCGTCGGCGGCCATCTTTCAAACGAGGACTCGGCTAACTTGTTAAAAGCCGCCAATACCGATCGGCTAAAGTGGGCCTGTCTTTGTCATTTGTCCGAAGAGAACAATGACCCTAATCGAGCCCGGGAAATCCACCAGCAGATCTTGGGCGACGATCTAACAATCCACGTCGCCGATCGCTACGGTTCGAGCGACGTGTTCGAGGTTTAAGTTTTAATCTGATCTGGTCTGGGCATCTCAAACCCATGGTGGGTTTAAAATTAAGATCAACTACCAACTGCCGCTGGCTCCACCGCCGGACGATCTTCCACCGCCGAATCCACTGCTACCACGAGACGATCCACTGCCAAAGCTAGATCCGCTAGAGGAGGACGTAGCTTTGACTTTTCGAGGAGTCAGATAAGTATAGCGGCGATGGTAATCGCAATGCCTGCAGTCTTCTCGAACCAAGATCTTACCACCATGTGAGTAAGTTGCGTAAACGATCGTCGATTCGATTTTGTGCACTGTCGTGTAGCGGCAATCGGGGCAGCGTGAGTACCGCGTGAACAGACTGCCGTAGCGATTGCAGACGACTTCTTCGCATTCAAGGCACGCCCAGACGTCGTAGTCCACACTGCCCAGGTGTTCTTCGATTTGTTGCCCTGGATCTAGGAACTGATCGTCTTCATCTTCTTTTAATAAGATCAAGTCGATCTTGCATTTTTCACATTGGCGAGAGCGATATCGGTAGTAGTGGCGACCCCCGATCAGCAAGCCGAAGCCGCCGATCAATCCTCCGCCGGCCAGCCATGGCCACCAAGTCACGGGGCCGCGTTGTTGTCGCCGCGGCCCGCGAGGTTGGGCGATTTCTCCGACTGCAGAAGGTAGCATGACCGGTGCCTTCATGTCGGAGACTCCAATCAGCTGAGTCGCACAGGCGCGGATGCCTTGGTACATCGCTGAATTGGGGGCGCCTTCATCCATGTTGGGAAGGACTTGGTCATCGATGATTTTTTGAGCGACTTTTTGTTGTTTGGGGCTATCGATACCATCGCCGAGGATCAATTCGACTTTTCGATCTTTCAACGCAAAAAACAGCATGATCCCGTTGTTGGACCAATCGCCGGAGAAAATCGGAACGGTTGAGTTGCCCACGCCCCAGTCGTTGAACAGGTCCTTTGCAAAATTTCGGTGGTTGTCCCCTTGAATCCGATCAACAACGACCACGCACATTTCACGTTTTGTTGCGGCGTTAACCTCATCGCAAACTCGGTCGATGTAATCGACCGCTTCTGGCGACACGGAACCGGTCAAATCAACAATCCAGCTTTGCGGATTAAACAATCGCGGGCTCGGGATGTCAAAAATATTGACTTGTTGATTCGGACGCAAAGGTGGCTTGGAGATAATCGGCACCTGCCTACCCTGCGCTGCATCACCGGGGTTTTGCTTCGTCGCTTGAGGGGTTTGGGGCTTCAAATATTGCTGAGCGTTCGCTGAAGTCGTAGCTCCGATGAACAGCAGTACCGCCAAAGGCCAATGGAGGAGTGTTTTAGTGTTAAGTAGTGTGACGGTCATTTGAATCAACCCAAACAGGACTCTTCCCTGCTAGGCAGAGGCATTAAAAAACGTCGCTTGTGAATTACAAACGACGTTTAGGATATCAGATTTCGGCGTTTGCCGCGATGTTTCTGCGTTCAGTCGAGCGATAAAAAACTGGCTCAGCTGACAGCGATTACAAACTAGTTGCAGCAGCACTTAGCGCTACGACGTGAACGCAAGTTTGATACTGCACCGCGAACGATTTGGCGACGTTCACGAGGCTGGCAGCAAATTGCAGCAGGGGCTGGTGCCGGAGCAGTTGCAGCGCCGCAGCCACATGATGAAGTTACAGGAGCAGAAACTAATGGAGCAGAAACTACAGGAGCTGAAACTACTGGTGACGAGACAACAGGAGCTGAAACGAGCGGAGCCGAGGCAAATGATTGGCTCATCACGGGAGTCCCGCTGCAACCACAATCTGATTGAACTGGAACCATTGAGTACTCGCTAGCCATTGGAGCGCTAACCATTGGAGTGCTAACCATCGGGGTGCCGACCATCGGAGTGCTAACCATTGGGGCACTGATCATTGGAGCGTTGACAACTGTTCCTGCAACGATGTCAGATGTCATTGGAACAGCTGCTGGAGCAACTTCAGAAACAACAGGTGTTACGACTGCAGGTGAGACTGCTGGAGCGGTTTCTTGCACGACCGCTTGAGCTGCTTCGGTTACAACGGCTTGAGCCGCGTCCGCTGCAACGGCTTGAACTGCCACAACCGCTGGTGCGGCAACAGGAGCTGCTTCTTGGGCGAATGATGTACCAGCGATCAACAACGTGCAGCAAACTGCGGCGAAAAACTTCTTCATTTTCTTTTCCTCATAAAACGGTTCTGGGGTCGTCTCATAAAACGATGGATATTCGCTCGGAGACGGACACGGTAAGCTCATCCGGTCGCACCTTTGGTGATGACCGAGTCTATATTCTAAACATCACCGAAAACTGTCTTCAGCGAAGCCGAATACGCTACCAACTTTAGCTAAGTTGCTCAACCGGCATGGCCCCCTCGGCAAAGAAAAATTCAGATCCGTTCAAGTGGATTCGCCCCTCCTGATTCCGCTGCCTCTTTGGGCAGTGGGATCGACTGGCTGAAAATCGACGACCGCGTGAAAGTGGCGGGCATGGGCCAGCTGCATGGGACAGGATATGCACCTTGGTAGCGTTTCGGCTGAACTCGCCGCCCCTATCCGAAGCTTCCGCATTCGATTCGGCCAACTTACTGGATCGTCAGATCGCTCAATGCTTGTTTGTGCTGGTCCCAGCAATCCGCTGCCGCGTTAAAGTCGACGGGCATGGTTTTTAACTTGGATAGGTTGCTTATTTTTTCTTCGTCACGCATTGCCGCCGAAAGCCACTTGGCGGTGACTTCAGCAAGTTTTTCGGGATCGGTGTCATTCGCCAATGGCATTTGGACACTGTCACCTGCCGCCAGCCGTGTTTCAGTGTCAGCGTTCAACAATCTCAAGAGCATCTGTTGGGCCCGGGGTGGGTTCGGCCCGTTTTTGATGATCGCCAGCGTGTTGGGAATCAACAATGTTCCACATTGGTTGTCTCGCTGATCCGGAAACACAATCGCTACTGGTTCCCCTTTTTCGATCTCGATCATCGCGTCATCCGTGTCAGTTAAACCAAAGGCAAATTGACCGGCGGCAACTTTTTGCGCGACTTGTTTGTTGCCACCTTGGATTGCCGCGTTGTTGGTCATGGCGGTTAAGAGTTCCATGCCTTGTTCATCACCGAGCGAGCTTAGCAACACAGCGGCGTGCGTGGCGGACGTTCCGAAAACAGGTCGAGCCATCGTGCACTTGCCAGCCCACTTGGGATCGGCCAAATCGTGAATGGAGTTGGGGCGTTGCGTATGGTCGGGCAACAAATCAGTATTCACAATCAAAACCCGCGCCCGCGCGGCAAACCCGCACCAATGCCCCGTCAGTGAACGGTAGGCTTGTGGGAAACGATTCAAATTCGCTTCGGTGATCGGCTCGAGCAACCCGAGTCGCTCAAGCCGGATCGTATGTAAGATTTCGTTGTTCCAGAAAACATCCGCTTTGGGATTCTGTTTCGTTTGAATGAGTTCAGTAACCAGCCCGACTGTTTTGTTGGACTCTTGATCGTATTTGACGCGGACCTGCATTTGTAGTTCTTCGCCCAAGTCTGCTAACACCGGTTGCGAAAACTCACGGTCGAGCGCCGAGTAAACGACCAGTTCATTTTCTTGCTTGGTCAAACAACCTGGCAGCGACAGCAAACCGACCGCCAGTACAAACCAGCCGCGCAGCGAGCTTAAAGAGGCTGGGCGGCGACCGCGAGAAAGTGGGTGGTTTGAAGTTGTCGGCAACACAGGTGTGGCTTAGTAACGAAGGTTGGCGTATGAAGTATCTTGTAGCATTGTAGATTGCATTCTGCAGCTTGCAATTTGTCCGTGAATCGACTGCGGCGGTACATGCGAAATAAATGCTCGTGCCCGCCGAACAGTAATGGTGGCTCGCAACGAGATGGCTTTTTGTATTGGCAGATTTTAGAGGAGGCGTTTAAAACGTTTGTCTGAGGACTTTTGGGCGAACTGAGCTTACCCCCACAGGTCCATCGCGGACCAAATCAACTGCGAGATTTTTACATAAGCATTTTGAAAAGGGTCTTCGCGAAAGAAACTAATCTCGTTGGATGGACTGCCAATGAAAGGACGCAATACATACGCCATTTGAATTCCAACAAATGCGTAAATGAAAATCCAAATCCGCACCATGACACGGTGCTTGGAATCTTGCCGGATTAGCTGGCGGTAATTTCTTTGTAACAAAAGTTGAGCCGCGACGCTGGCACTGCCAAAGGCAACGGCGTTCCACAGCACGGCCAGCGAGTATGCTTGCGGCATTGGCGATACCGAAACGTAAATAAACAACGTGATGGGAGCCAGTGAGAGTAAAATAATAACGAGGCCCGCTTGAGCCATGAGGATGGCTTTTAGCGATTCGTTGAATTGTTGCCGCAATCCGAATAGCGTGTTCAAGATGAAAAAACTTGGCAACGCAATCAGTAGCGTTGTCAAAATCAACAGCGGTACCTTCACGCCCGAAAACAGCATCTGCAACCACTGCTCTGACCACGATCGTTGATTGGCCACCGCCGCGTAGCATCCCATCGCAGTTCCGTAAGCCAAGCCGGCGATCAATACGATCGACGCGGCGGTGCGAAGGCGGATTTTTGATTGAGCTCGATTGTTTTTGGAGATCGCTGGGCTGGCTGAGGCCCCTGATAGCACTTGGTCGATCGTGCCAAAAGTCCAGGCTGAGATTTCGCTTAATGACTGCATGATGTTCTCGTGTTTAGCCGCGACTAAGCGAACATCTGCCAGAAAGCGTTAGTGACCGCTTCGAAAAAGTTCGACTCACGAGGTCGGAAGAATTGAAACGGTAGGTCGGGAGAGCCAATGAACGGTCGCAGTACCCATCCCATTTGTGCGCCGACTAGGCCGAAGACCAAGATCCAGCAAGCGAACACTTTTTTTACGTATCGATTGAGTGGGAGTTTTGGGCTTGATTGAATAGCACTGGGAACCAAGGTTGCTGCTGCGATAGGGTGTTGGTGATCAGGGACGGCGTTGGTTGTCTGAGCCGCTTGTCTGCTCGCCAGCAATGTGGACGCCAGTGGAGTATCGGGCCGTTCTGGTTGTTCATTCTGGTTGAGGTGCCGGGCCGTCGCGTTTGCCAAACGGTTTAACGCTTGGACCAAAAACATCAGGCCCAGTACGCCTGCGATCGCAAAGATGGCGACGTTCAAAAGAACGATAAACGAGTAGTTCGGTGTGCTGGCGGAGAAGAAAGCTAAGATTGGCCCCAATGAAACCAAGACTGCCAAGTTAACCGCGAGCGAAGCGATTAGTAGCTTGAAGACTGGCGTTACTTTCAATCGCGATCCGATCAAGGCATTGAAAACGTACAGCGACGGAAAGGTGATCATCAAAGTCAGGCCGTACAGCAACGGAACTTTGGTCATCGAGGCAAACGTCTGCATTAACGCTCGGGAGTACTCGCTGGTTTCGGCGCCGTGGATTAGCGAAAACACGCCCATGCAAAAGCCGTAAGTCACCGCCATCGCAATCACGACCACCGAAACTCCGAAGATCGGAATTTGGAAGTCACGTTGTTCGTGCGGATCTAGCGGAATCGATTCGCCGCGTAGAATTCGGTCGACCGCGAACAGCCAATTTACGAAGGGGCTACGCTGAATTAGTTTTGAGGTCATGGTGGAGTTGCCATTGTTGTTGCCTGTTGGATACGGGGACTGCTGTAAGGCAGTCGGTGATTGCAGCCGCAGGTGCTGGTTTTTGTGGATAATTAACCAGCGTTCGGCGGTGTTGCGGCAATCTTGGCAACTGTTTCAAAAGATTTTTTGGCGGGTGACGAGATGGCCAGGCTGTTCTCCGACCAACTAGCAGAAGCACGCTGAAGTTTCGAGGCGTAGCAGAGACCTGTGCGAACTGGTGTTCCTGCTTTTCATGGACACCGTCAAAACCCTGATTTCCGGTCCTGCTGCCGTATAATTGACGTGAAATATGCTCAGGGATGCTCGATGCGCGTTGGTGTGGGGTAGCCTCTTGCTGGGGCAACTCTTGCGATTCACCTATTTCCAGAGCCGATGAACGAACTGATAACAACTCAACCTGTTGAAATTCAGACAAACCAGTTTTGTCGTGCTTGCGGATGCACGCTGCTGCCCAATGATAACTTCTGCGCCCAATGTGGTGCGGGGTGTCGCGATTTGATCGTGCCCTCGGCGGCTGTGATCCAAGGCGAACATCAAGACGCTCAGTTGAATGAAGTTGCGACGACCGATCCGGCGGCAACGTTGCAAGCGGTGGTCAACAATCGATTGTTTGTGTTTGGCATGATTGCCTGTGCCGGACCGTTGGGCTTGTTGGCGTTGTGGTTTAGCCAGCGTTTTACAAACCGTGCGAAGGTCATCACCACGGTCAGCTATTTACTGCTGTTCATCGTGGCTCCACTGGCGGTGATCTGGTACTGGTTAAACATCGCGCTACGACCGGTCGTTGATGTGCTAGGGCACTGAGCTTAACGGTCCACGCCCAAATGGTTGGCGCGTCAGTCGTCAGCCGCCTATCGCTTGTTCTTGACGCCGGCCGTTGGAGTTGTTGCAGTTGATAGGGGCAAAGGGAACTTGGCTTGTACTTTGGCCTGTTTACTTAAGGTCCGGAAACGCTCTCGCATTTTCGTCAGCTGGTCTGTTTGGGAATCAACCAAATCGCTTTCCTCATGAGGATCGTTGTCTAAATTAAATAATTGCTCACGTTGGAACTCGGGCCAAAACATGTACTTCCATTGTTTGGTCACCAAGGCTTGGGATCGCGGAATGAAATCTTTGTTCTTGATCATCGGGTGTTCGTAAAGGAACTCGGTTCGCCATGGAACGGGCTGCGCTGATTTGTCTTTTAGGTACAGAGGTGAAAGGTCCGTTCCCTGCATGCTGGCTGGTGTGGGCAGTCCGACCGCATTCAAAATCGTCGGCGCAAGGTCGACGTTCAGGGTCAGGTTATCATCCGTAGTGCCGCGTGTTTCAGCTTGCATACGTGGGTCGCGAATAATCAACGGAACGCGAATGCTTTCTTGATGCGGGTACCACTTGTCTGCCAAACCATGTTCGCCGTGGTAGTAGCCATTGTCAGTTGTGAAAATGACCAACGTGTCGTCCAGTAGGTTTTGCTGCTTCAGTTCTGCCAAGATCCGCCCGCAAGTCGAATCGACTTCGGTTGCCAAACGATAATAGTTCTTCATCATGGTTTGATACTTTTCGGGGGTGTCGAATCGCCAGTGATAGCGATTTCGGCCCTCGTTCTTTTCGTTGCCCACGAACTCCGGCAGCCGATGGAAAGACTCATCGTTTGCGTTGCTCGGCACCGGGATCTCGACGTCTTGGTAGAGCGATTCGCTGCTTGGCTGAGGCAGGAACTGTTTTGGATTGCCATCGACTGCATGTGTGGCAAAAAACGCAACGGTCAGACAAAACGGTTTGTCGGTGGGGCGTTTTTGTAAAAACTCCATCGCGTCATTTTCGTTTCGCTGAGTCACATGAATCTTGGATCCGTCCTTTCGCTCAAACCAGTGTCTCCCATGATACGAGCGACCAAAATCGAAGTGTTCAGCAGGGAATTTTCCGTTGTGCCATTTCCCAACATGGCCGACGTGGTACCCGGCGTCTCTTAAAACACCGGGGTAGGTTTTACTCCATTCGGTTTTGAATGGCTTGAAGCCTTCGCAACCGTGAGCCGACATCCACTGCCCCGTGAACAGGCTCGCGCGGCTGACGCAGCAAATCGAGGTGGTCACGCAGTTGTAAGTGAATCGAACGGATTCTTTGGACAGTTCGTCCAGAACCGGGGTTTTCACAACCGGGTTTCCAGCAACGGACAACGAGTCATGCCGCCAATCATCGGCGTACAGTACGAGCACGTTTTTAGGAGTTGATGGCTCCAAGTGATCGCTGGGCTGGGCATCTAACGATTGCGGTATGAAGAGGTAGGTAGCTGTCAAGTAAAACAAGCCAGCGATCTTCCATCCAGCCTTTTGTGATTCACTAGAAGCAACAAACATCTTCAACATCCACAAGAAATCGGCAACGTATTAACAACTCAGTCGATTGTAACACAAATCGAATATTCCGCCGGATTAGGATCTAGGGTTTCCAAACGGATTGTCCGCCGACGCTGTGCCGGAAGTCGGAAGACAATGGGCGATGTGGGGCGGATTCCACGACCCACCGTTGTTGCGGCTGACTCGTTTGAGCATCGAAAAGTTCTTGCTGTGATTGCGGCCAATTCCGTTGAAGTGATCTTAAGGAGCAATCATTCGCTTGGTCGAGATGTAATCGAGGTTCGAGCACGGTATACTTTTCTGCCAACGATCTTCATGCTTTGGAACCAAAATGAAACGCCCCGATTCTAACGAATACTTTGAGTACTTCGAAACTTACATCAGCAAGTTCACGCCCGACGATTTTTGGGCCGAGTTTGAAGGCCAGCCTGCGAGCATCGAGGCGTTGTTGGGCGACCTGCCAGCAGGGGAAGATTCAAAACTGCATGAGCCTTATACATGGACCTTGAAACAGGTGGTGGGGCATTTGATTGACACCGAAAAGATCATGGCAACGCGGCTGTTGCGAATCGCGGTCGGTGATCCGACTCCGAATCCGGACTTCGAGCAAAACTCATACGTTGACGGTCTGGACTACGAGGGTGTTGCGATGTCGGATCTGATCGAAGAGTTTGCGGCGCTGCGTCGATCGAATTCGTTGATGATCAAACGGCTTGGCGACCAGCAGCTGGCTCGATCGGGTACTGCTTCGGGGAAAGCCATTTCAGCACGGGCAATTCCGTTTTTAATGGGCGGGCATGTGAACTACCACATGGAGATCATGCAAGTGCGGCTTGGCTTGGAGAGCTAATGGACTTGGGAACGTTTCAATTACGGTTGGAATGTTGCTCCGTGATATTGTTGCGCCATCGGTGTAGGTTGGGTGTGCATTCTTGAAAATCCGGGGTTGGAAGTTAATCTGGCGCACGAGAAAACCCAAGCAACGATCAAACATTACTTGGGTTCTTTGAAGTTCTCTTCGCCAAAAAGCTGCGTTACTTTAACACTTTGGCTTTGATTTTGATATCGCCCAAGTCCTTCATCGCTCCGCCTTCGATCTCAATGACGTCGCCGTATTTGGCTAAGCGGCCTGTGGCTTTAAAGCCCATGTCCTCTTGCCAGACGACCATGCGGCACTTGCCTTTAGGAGCGTTTTTGATCTCGAAGCGACCGTGCTCATCGGTGACCGCGTAGTAAGGGTGGTTGAAAATTCGCAGCCACATTTTTTCCCAAGGATGAGGTGGGCAGCTGATCTGGTTGGCACCACGTTCGGTCTTCAAGCCTTCGATTAAAATTTGCTTGTTCGCTGGCATCGCTTTGGTGAAGTCGTCGTTGGCGAAGCCAGTGAATTTGAACACGTGTGGAACGGGTCCTTGGTTTCGCATGTTCAAGCTCATGCCTTCGCGGATCGCGACTGCGTGAGGCACGTAGCCTTGTGGGTTTTGGTCGACGTGAACGACCTTCTTGCCGACGGGGATGTCCATTAGCTCTTTGTGGACCTCAAGCGTTTGCTTGGCGTCTTTGTTCCTTTTGCCATTGAGCAATACGTTTTCGGGAATCAACCAGACGTAAACCCACTGAACGGATTTGTCTTTTTTGTCCACGACCCAGTCTTCATTCAGGATCGGTCCCAGCGAACGGAACCATTTCAAGTCTTCAGGTGATAGCTGTATCCTGTCCAGATCGACTTCATTGCGTTCAGGGGTCTCGCCGTCGTACAGCAACCGGCCTTTGATCGATCCCCAGTTCATGTCTTTGGCTTCGTCGTCGCCGGTGATGGATACCGGTGCGGCGCGGACGAGTTCAGCACTGCTAATCATGGCCAAGCCCGTTAAGGCGGCCATCTCTTTCATGAATTTACGACGCTGATCCATCATGAATTGGAAACGATCGATTGGCTCAGACATGTTCTTTAGCTCCTGAAAGGAAAGGTGGCCATTGCGTGTCTTAGTTTGGTTTTCCGAAACCTTAATGGCGTTGGTTTCCGAAAACGATCAGTGGCCAAGTCGGTTCAAAATCAAACTTGGCCACGTGATGATGGTCAATATTTTAAACCCCAAGGCCGGTTATTGAGATCGGTAAAATCTAGCCGATATGACAGCTGTTCTGGGGCTCTGGATATAGACCGTAAAGCTGGCCCAATCCAACACTGGATGTGCGCTAAATTGACGCGTTAGCGTGGTTTTATTGGCGTTTGAAGCGGTTTGGCCGGGTGAAGGGGCAGCCAGCCTTACGAACCTACGATTCTTAGGCTGGGCTAGAGAGCCGAGTGTCCGGGCCCTTGGCCCTAATCGGCTGGTTCCTATTGGAAAAAGCCGCGGGTTGCTGGGTGATGCTGGAGTGAAAATCAACCACCGATGAACACAGGTCGACACGGATACAGTACCGATGAGGGGCCGCGTTTATCCGTGTGCATCCGTGGTTCAAAAAATCGTGGGCAACTAAATCGCGAAGCCGTCGGCGATGTTTTGAGGAGCGGGGGCGTATTCGAGTGGTTCCATCGAACTACCTGCCCTGCCCTGCGACAACGATCGCATCGCACTGGAGTATCCGAACAGCTCGGCCAGTGGCGCGTTGGCGACGATGGTGGTGGTCGCTAAGTGCGTGTCGGTGCTAACGATCTGGGCGCGGCGCTGAGCTAGGTCGCCCACGAATTCACCGTAGTACTCTTCGGGGGTCGTGACGGTCAATTTCATGACTGGCTCCAGCAATTGCGGAGCGGCTTTTCGCAATGCGGCTTCGAAGGCTTCGCCAGCAGCGATCGAGAATGCCATCGGAGTAGATTCGTCCGTGGCTTCGGCGTCCAGCAACGTGACGCGGATCTTGGTCAACGGGAAACTGCCAATCGCTCCGCCGCCTTCGCCGCGAGCTTTGATTTCGTCTTTAACCGATTGGACCATGTCCATCGGCATCGAATCGACTGGCAAGCGACTGCGAACCGCAACGCCGGCGTCGACCTTGTTGTCGGGCTCCATGCGAATCTTGATTTTGGCGAACAACTGCTGACCATTGACCAAGCGATGACACTCGCCCATCACTTCGACCGCTTGGCTGACGGTTTCACGATAAGAAACGCGCGGCTTGTGGACTTTCACGTCTAGGTTAAAGTCGCGAAGCAAACGGTTCTTGATGACTTCCAGGTGAAGTTCGCCCATGCCGGCGATCAAGGTTTGGCCGGTGTCTTCGTTTTCTTTGGCTTTGAAAGTTGGGTCTTGCCGTTTGAGCAATTCCAACACGTCGGCAAGTTTGTCTCGTTCACCAGCGGACTCGGGTTCGATCGCCATCTCGATGACGGTTTCTGGGAATTCGATTTGCTCCAACAAGATTGGGGCTTTCTGATCGCAGAGCGTGTCACCAGTCACTGCAAAGCGAGGCCCGATCAGGCCGACGATTTCGCCACAGCCGACTTCGTCGACTTGTCCGTCGCGGTCCTTTTTGGTGGCATGGATTTGCCACAGCTGTGCCGCGTTCTCTTTTTTGTCCTTGGAGGGACAGTAGACGCGTGAGTTGCCTTTGAGCGTGCCGCTGTAGATCCGAACCCAGTACAGGTCGCCGGTTTTGGCCGGCAAGATTTTGAAAACCAATCCGCAGAAAGGCTCTTTCGGATCCGGCTTGCGCGATTCGGCTTTGCCAGGTTTGTCCGGGTTCTTCGTCGGTGCGGTGCCGACGACCGGCGGACGATCGAGCGGGCTGGGCAGGTAGTACTTGACGCTGTCCAAAACACCTTGGACGCCCATGCCGTGTAGGGCTGAACCGCAGACGACGGGTTGGATGTGCCGAGCGAGTGTGGCTTCGCGGATGACTTTGCGAATCAGTTCGTTGGGGATCGGCTTTTCTTCAAATGCTAGTTCCGCCATCTCGTCGCTGTAGTTGTACAGCGCTTCGAGCATTTGCTCGCGTGCGAATTCGGCTTCGTCTTGGGCCTCTTCAGGAATCGGAGCTTCTTTCACCTCACGGCCTTCGTCGGCATAGGTGAGGTAACGCATTTTGATCAGGTCGACGACGCCACGGAATGGGTTGTTAACGTGGGCCGGGCCCTCGCCGATTGGCATTTGGATCGCGACCGGGTTGGCGCCTAAGCGGGCTTTGATCTCTTCGAACACCCGTTCGAACTCAGCCCCTTCGCGGTCGAGTTTATTAATGAAGGCCATCCGAGGGACGCCGTACTTGTCGGCTTGTCGCCAGACGGTTTCGGATTGAGCTTCGACGCCTTCGCGAGCACTGAAGACCACGACGGCACCGTCGAGCACGCGGAGGCTTCGTTCGACTTCGGCGGTGAAGTCAACGTGACCAGGCGTGTCCAGCAGGTTGACGTGAACGTCTTTCCAGTCGAAAGTCACACAAGCACTGTAGATCGTGATCCCGCGGTTTTGTTCTTCTTCGTCATCGTCGGTGGTGGTGGTTCCACTATCGACTTTTCCCGAGCGGTGTTTGGCGCCAGAGAGGAACAGCATTTTTTCGGTTACGGTCGTCTTGCCAGCGTCGATGTGTGCAATGATGCCGATGTTGCGAACGTTTTGAAGTTTACGGGCCATGACGCGAGATGGGATTCGGAGCTAAGATTCGGATGGACAGGATTAGATTGAGCGGTGGTGTCTGGTTTGGGTTCAGACTAAGTCTCGATCGGTGTAGGTTAAATCGTCGATTAATGATGCGATGGGAAGCGAAGCTTTGCGGTGACGGAGCCACTATGTGATTCTAGCGGGCAAAGTCGCTGGAGTGATTGGGGCGGTGTTGGGGCGGCTTGGCGCCGTGTACGCCTTCCGGCTAACCGTTAAACGAAACGCTTCGCGTCTTGGCAACACTCTCGACTATAGAACGCGTCAGCGTTCTGCCGCTCTACTTTCTTTACCTACTCTGCTTCTTTACCTTCTTCAGGTTACTTCTTATTTCCGCGCACAAAAAAACCGCTTTGGTTTAGCAAAGCGGTTTTTCTTGATCGGTTGTTACCAAGCAAAGTGTGCAAACGCTTTGTTTGCTTCCGCCATGCGGTGGGTGTTTTCGCGTTTGGTCATTGCAGCACCTTCACGGTTGTAAGCTGCAGTCAACTCATCAGCCAAAGTTAGGTGAGTTGGGCGGCCCTTCTTGGCGCGGATGGCGATCAGCAACCAACGGATGGCCAACGATTGTTGACGCTGACGGCTGACTTGCATCGGAACCTGGTAAGAGGCACCACCGACACGCTTAGAGCGGACTTCGATGTGCGGCTTAACGTTTTCGACAGCCTGCTCGAATACTTCGATCGGCTCGGCGTCTGGAACACGCTTTTTGATTTCATCAAGAGCATCGTAGAACACGTTTTGAGCGATGGTTTTTTTGCCATCCCACATGAGGCAATTGATGAACTTACTGGCGAGAAGTGAATCGAACTTAGGATCCGGCTTCAGTTGAGTTCGGCTGGCGGTGATTCTGCCCATTTCAATTTCTTCTAAATGGTTTGTGAGTTGATCGCGGAGTCGTCAAAGACGGTTTGCGTGAAAATTGTTTTGACGACGGTTATAGTGTCGCTTTGTCGCCACCGTTGTAAATGACAGCGGTGACGGATTGATTCTTTTGGTTAGCCCAAAATCGGCGTCGCAGGTTGGGTAAATCCAAACTGCGACGATTCAGGGTTACTTCTTCGCGCCGTATCGGCTGCGAGATTGCTTACGGCCTTCGACGCCTAAAGCATCCTGAGCGCCACGGACAACCTGGTAGCGAACACCAGGAAGGTCACGGACGCGACCACCGCGGACAAGCACGATCGAGTGCTCCTGCAGGTTGTGGCCTTCACCCGGAATGTATACCGTGACTTCTTTACCGTTGCTCAAACGAACACGAGTAATCTTCCGAAGAGCCGAGTTCGGCTTTTTCGGTGTCATGGTACGCACCTGCAAGCAAACCCCTTGTTTTTGGGGGCATCGCTCGAGTACAGGAGCTTTGGTGAATTTACGTTTTTTCTTGCGTCGCTTACGCAGCAACTGATTGATCGTTGGCATTCTTATTCACGCATAGATTCGGTCTGTGGTTTCCCTGTCAAATCGGACATGGGAAGCCCGTAAAATTAGTAGTTTTGGCTAAAATGTCAACCACAAATGGTATTTTTTAATCGAAGTTCGCTTTAGAGGGCCTCAAACAACGATTTGTCTGAGCTTTCTCTGCCTGAACTACACACCACCATCAAGTTCATCTTGCCACTGTTTGAGCTTGTCCCACTCGCCGGCGGCAGCCAATTGGGCTTGGTCGGGCCATGTAGACGGGTTCATATTGGCCATGATTCCACCGGCAGCGGTCAAAATTTCTTTGATCGCGTCCGCTTGGGTTTCGGCTAGCTTCTTGTAGGTCGTGATGCTGCTGCTGTTGAGCAGTTCCGCGACCTTGGGGCCGATTCCCTCGATTTTGGTCAGGTCGTCGCTACCAGCGACTTCTTTTCCGCCGTCAAGTTCGTCTTGCCATTGGTTCAATTTGTCCCATTCGCCCGCGGCAGCCAGTTTGGCTTGCTCGGACCAAGTACCTGGGTCGTGAGCGGCAAAGCCACCGTAAACCAGGATCTCGTGGACCTTCTTAGGATCAGTCGCTGCTAGTTGAGCAAACGTCTTGATGTGGTTCACCTTTAGATGCTCGGCAATCTTGGGTCCAACGCCTTCGATCTTGGTCAAGTCATCTTCAGCGGCTGGATCGACTGCAGGAGCAGGTGTTGCTGCTTCGGCTGCCGGTGCAACTGGTTCAGGTGTCGCTGGTGCCGCCGGTGTGCTGGCGGCAAACCCGGCCGCAGCGTCAACGCCTGGCGTGACTGGTGCGATTGCTTCAGGGGCAGTGGTTTCGGCGGGGGCTTCTGCTCCACCGATCACGCGACCACCATCAAGCTGGTCTTGCCATTCCTTCAGTTCGTCCCAAGCACCAACGGCTGCCAATTGAGCTTGGTCAGGCCAAGTGGACGGGTCGTGAGCCGCAAAGCCCCCGACTTCATCAAGGATCTCGCGGATTCGAGCTGGCTTTGTTCCGGCAAGATCGGAGAACGAGTTGATGCCCGCAGTATTCAGGTGCTTGGCAATCGCAGGACCGACGCCTTCGATTTTGGTCAAGTCGTCCGTGGCGGCTTCGGTTGATGTTTGACCACCGATCAAGGCAGATAGTGGATCAACGCCTCCGCCTGCATCGATAGGTGTCACGTTATCGTTGGTCATGGCGTTGGTGAATTGATCTCCACCGCCATCGCCGACTGGTGCACCTGACTCTAACAACGGGAAGGTCTCTTCGAGCGTCTGAGCAGGTTGTGCTGCAGCTTCTCTCATGGCTTCCAAGTTGTATTGGACTTCTGATTCTTGGAAGGTTCGGAAGCCTGTACCAGCCGGAATCAAGTGACCAAGGATGACGTTCTCTTTCAAACCAACCAAGTTGTCGACCTTGCCTGCCAGAGCAGCTTCGGTCAGAACTTTGGTCGTCTCTTGGAACGACGCCGCTGAGATAAAGCTTGAGCTTTGAACGGCTGCCTTGGTGATACCCAGCAACTGAGTGCTACACTTGGCCTGACGAGGCTTGGTGCTCTTGGCTGGTTTGCCACCGAGGGTTTCGATCTTGGCGTTTGTTTCTTCGAAGACTTGCTTTGCAACGATCTGGCTCTTGCTGAAGTCGCTGTCACCTTTGTCGGTGATTTTGACGCTGTCGGCGAGACTGTCGTTGACGGTTTGGAAATCAAAGCGATCGCAAATCAAACCAGGCAACATGTGAGTGTCGCCAGCAGAATCGATTTTTACTTTGCGAAGCATGCGAGCAATAATGATCTCGATGTGCTTGTCGTTGATTTCTACCTTCTGGCTACGATAGACCTGTTGGACTTCGTGGCACAAGTATTTCTGAACAAGCTCTTCACCTGAAACTCGCAGGATGTCGTGTGGCACGAGCGGACCATCGACCAGCTGATCGCCGGCTTCCACTTCGTCGCCCGAGCGGACTCGAAGCGGTTTGCCAGGAGGCACCAAGTGTTCGACTTCTAGGCCGCTTTCGTTGCGAACCATCATGGAAAGCTTGCCACGTTTCTTTTCTGGCATGATCTCGATGAGACCATCGATCTCGGCCAAAATCGCAGGATCCTTTGGCTTACGAGCTTCAAAAATCTCGGTAACACGAGGTAGACCACCGGTAATGTCGGAGATGCCTGAAGTTTGGCGAGGTGTTTCCGCGATGGTTGTACCAGCGGAAATCATCATGCCTTCGTCGATCGTGATCGCGGCCTTTTCAGGTAGGTAGTACACGTCCAGCGGTTTGCCTTCGGCGTCCTCGATAATGATCTGCGGGTGCATGTCCTTCTTCGAGTCGATGATCGTTTTTCGAATTGTGCCGCTTGATTCGGCTTCAGCCATCATCGTCACGCCCTCGATGATATCCTCGTGGCGAACCTTACCAGCGACTTCCGCGATAACCGGAGTAATGTGCGGGTTCCACTGGCAGACGACGTCTTTGGCTTTGACTTTTTTGCCTTCAGCAACGACCAGCGTAGAACCTTGGGGCACACTGTGCTTTTCAAGTTCACGACCGCGATCGTCGGTGATGATGATTTCACCATTACGATTAAGAACAACGGTTTCACCTTTGTCGTTGGTTACCGCCTTCATCTTCGCATACTTGATGATGCCAGCCTTGGTGCAAGACTTTTCGTTTTCTTCAATGTCACCACCGGCCACACCACCAATGTGGAATGTACGCATGGTCAACTGAGTACCAGGTTCACCAATCGATTGAGCAGCGATGATGCCGACCGCCATGCCTTGTTCAACAAGGTCACCGGTGGACATGTCCATTCCGTAGCAACAACGGCAAACACCCAGCGGTGCTTCACAAGTCATCGGGCTTCGGACTTGAATGCTCTTGATGCCCATGCCTTCGAGCTTTCGCCCGATTTCTGGGGTGATCATTTGGCTTTCTTTGACGATCACTTCATCGGTAACTGGGTTAACGATGTTCTGACGTGAAACGCGTCCATTAACCGCAATGGCCAACGAGACTTCGATGTGCTCGCCGCGTGCAACCAAACCTTTGGTGATTCCGCGAACCGTGCCGCAGTCTTCCATGGTGATCACAACGTTTTGGGCAACGTCAGCCAGTTTACGAGTTAGGTAACCCGAGTCAGCTGTTTTCAGAGCCGTATCCGCCAAACCTTTACGAGCACCGTGAGTCGAGGAGAAGTATTCCAAGACGGACAGGCCTTCGCGAAAGTTCGCCTTAATCGGTGTCTCGATGATCTCACCGGTCGGCTTGGCCATCAAACCACGCATGCCAGCGAGCTGGCGAATTTGTTCTTTACCACCACGAGCACCCGAGTCCGCCATTAGGAACACAGGGTTGACGTAGCCGTCGCCACCGCGGAAGTCGACTTCCATCGCCGCCATCATCTCAGCGGTAATCTGCTCACGAGCGTGTGTCCAAGCTTCAAGTACTTTTTGGTATCGCTCGTTCTCGGTGATAATACCGCGTTCGTAGTGCTTGCGGAGCTTGAGAACTTCTTTGTCCGCAGTCGCAACGATAGTTTCTTTGGATTCGGGTGTCACCAGGTCATCGGTCGCGAACGAAAGACCACTGCGGGTGCTCTCGCGGAAACCAAGCTGGTTCATGTCATCCAACAGCTCAATCGTTTCGCGACGACCGAGGGTTTGGTAACAGTCAGAAATCACAACCGCGAGATCGCTACTCTTAAGCGGGTAGTTGTAGTAATCCAAGCCCTCAGGCAACATCATGTTGAACATGATCCGGCCGTAGCTGGTCTCGATGATCTGAGCCGGCAAACGCTCGCCGGGGCCTGAGTGCTGGCGAATGAAACGGCCTGCTGGGATCCGGACCTTGATCTTGCTGTGCAAGTTGATCACGCCCAACGAGTAAGCTGTGTCCGCTTCGTCCGGTGAGGAGAAGATCATGCCTTCGCCTTTTTGATTCGGCAGCACTAACGAAACGTAGTTGCAACCCATCACGGTGTCCTGAGACGGGCTCATGATCGGACGGCCGTTGGACGGAGCAAAAATATTGTTGGTCGAAAGCATCAACGTGTGAGCTTCAACTTGTGCCTCAATCGAAAGCGGCAAGTGGACGGCCATCTGGTCCCCGTCGAAGTCAGCGTTGAAGCCTTTACACGCCAGCGGGTGCAAGTGAATCGCGTTGCCTTCTACCAACGTCGGCTCGAAGGCCTGGATGCCCATGCGGTGAAGCGTAGGAGCACGGTTGAGCATGACCGGGTGGTTGCGGATGACTTGCTCGAGGATATCCCAGACCTCTTCGTCCTTCCGTTCGAGCATTTTCTTGGCGCTTTTGATCGTGTCAGCGTGACCAAGTTCTTTAAGCTTGCGGATGATGAACGGCTGGAACAACTCCAACGCGATTTTCTTTGGCAAACCACATTGGTGTAGCTTCAAACGTGAACCCACCACGATGACCGAACGAGCTGAATAGTCAACACGCTTGCCGAGTAGGTTTTCACGGAAACGCCCCTGCTTGCCCTTGATCATGTCGGTCAAAGATTTCAGCGGTCGGTTGCTTGAGCCGAGCACCGGACGTTTACAGCGGTTGTTATCAAACAACGCATCGACCGACTGCTGAAGCATACGCTTTTCGTTGCGGATGATGACTTCAGGAGCGTTCAAGTCGACCAACTTACGCAAGCGGTTGTTGCGGTTGATAATCCGGCGGTAAAGGTCGTTCAAGTCGGAGGTAGCAAAGTTACCTGAGTCAAGCAAAACCAGCGGACGAAGGTCCGGAGGAATGACGGGGATGACATCAAGGACCATCCACTCAGGCTTGTTGTCACTGTCACGGATCGCCTCAACGATCTTCAAGCGATTGGTCAGGTCTTTACGCTTTTGCTTGGAGCCTGTTTCGGCCAAGTCGGTCCGCAGTTCTTCTGAGAGGTGAACCAAGTCAAGTTCGCCCAGCAAATCGCGTACGGCTTCGGCACCCATTTTGGCAGTGAAGCTACCAGCGCCGAATTCGGCCACTTTGGCCCGGTACTCTTCTTCGGTCAACAGTTGTTGTTTTTCAAGATCGGTATCGCCAGGAATGGTGACGACATAGTCTTGGAAGTAAATTACTTTTTCCAAGCTACTGGTCTTCATCGACAGCAAGTTACCCAGACGACTAGGCATGGCTTTGAAGAACCAAATGTGAACCACAGGAGCGGCGAGCTCGATGTGGCCCATTCGTTTACGGCGAACGCGAGAGTGAGTGACTTTAACGCCACAGCGATCGCAAATCATGCCTTTGTACTTCATGCCGCGGTACTTACCACAAGCACACTCCCAGTCCTTTTCAGGGCCGAAAATTCGCTCGCAGAACAGACCGTCTTTTTCAGGTCGGTACGTACGGTAGTTGATCGTTTCAGGCTTCTTCACTTCGCCCATCGACCAACTGCGGATGTCGTGTGGGCGAGCTAGTGAAATCTTGACCGAAGCGTAATCGTTGACGCGATCGTAGGTGGTGTCGGCAGTTGCCATAAAATTCACCTGTCCTATTGGAACTGTGGATATGTTTGATTTGTGGGGGGGCGTTGGGCATCGATACAGTACACGCCAGCAGGTTCACCACTGGCGTGTATCTGTGATCGCGGTTGGGTTTAACCGCGTCGTTTTTCCAGTTGCATGTTCAAGGCAAGGCCTCGGATTTCGTTGGTCAAAACGTCGAAACTGGCAGGCGTGCCGGCTTCAAGCGTGTTTTCGCCTTTGACCATCGATTCGTAGATCTTGGTACGGCCTTCAACATCGTCCGATTTGACCGTCAGCAATTCTTGCAAGATGTAAGCAGCTCCATAAGCTTCCAGAGCCCAAACTTCCATCTCTCCGAAGCGTTGACCGCCGAAACGAGCTTTACCACCGAGCGGTTGCTGGGTGATCAACGAGTAAGGTCCAGTGCTTCGAGCGTGGACTTTGTCGTCAACCAAGTGGTGCAGTTTCAACATGTAGATGTAACCGACGGTTGTCTCTTGCGTACAAGCTTCACCGGTGCGGCCATCGAACAGACGGTGCTTGCCGTGAGCCGGCAAGCCAGCTTCGGCCAAACAATCGTTGATCTCAGCTTCCGTCGCACCATCGAACACAGGCGTGATCGCTTGGAAACCAAGCTTCGATCCGGCCCAACCCAAGTGGGTCTCAAGGATCTGCCCCACGTTCATACGCGATGGAACACCCAGTGGATTCAACATGATTTGAATCGGTGTACCGTCTTCAAGGTAAGGCATGTCTTCGATCGGTAAGATCTTAGAAATCACACCCTTGTTGCCGTGACGTCCGGCCATCTTGTCGCCGACGGAGATCGTACGCTTGGTCGCGATATAAACCTTGACCATCTGTAGCACTCCGCTGCGAAGTTCATCGCCACGCTTCATGCTGTTGACGGTGCGGTCACGAGCATCGATGGCCTTTTCGACCAACGGATCATGCTCTTTGAAGATCGCAGTGACTTGCTTAATCTTATCATCGCTACGCATCGCATCGACAACGCTGCTCAAACGGAAGTTAGCTGCCTTTTCAGCAACAAACTTTGGGTCTTGATCGCGAACCAACGGAGTTTCGTCTTCGTCGGTCAATGTTTTGCCAGTGACTTTTTCCATCGCCACAATCATCTCGCCAAAGACTTCAGCAACGTGCTCGTTGCCGTCGTTTTCGGCTGCCTTGAGGTCCTTTTCGAAGACTTTTCGTTCTTCTTCTGAAAGGCTCATGCGGCGTGAGAAACGCTGACTGTCGATGACGATTCCCTCGATGCCCGAAGACACTTCCAACGAATCGTTCTTTACGTCTTCACCGGCACGACCAAAGATCGCGTGAAGCAATTTTTCTTCAGGAGTCAATTCGGTTTTCGATTTCGGAGACACCTTGCCGACCAAAATGTCACCTGGACGGACGTAAGTACCGACTTGGATGATTCCGTTTTCGTCGAGGTTCCGAAGAGCCTTTTCGCTGACGTTGGGAATGTCGCGAGTGAATTCTTCGCGGCCAAGCTTGGTCTCGCGAACTTCGACGTCAAACTCTTCGATGTGAATCGAGGTGTACGTGTCGTTGCGGACAAGCTCTTCACTAATAATGATCGCATCTTCGTAGTTGCAACCGTCGAACGACATAAACCCGACCAGCACGTTGCGACCGAGTGCCAGTTGACCCTTGTAAGTCGCAGCACCGTCAGCGATGACTTCGCCTTTTTTGACCTCTTGACCAGGCTTGATCAGTGGCTTTTGGTTTTGACAGGTTCGCTCGTTCAGGCCGACGTACTTTTTCAAATCGTAAACGTCGTTGCCGATTTCGATGCGAGTCGAATCAACGTACTTGACCTTGCCGGCCCGTTTGGCACGAATCAGCATCGCAGAGTTTTCCGCGACTTGAACCTCCATACCAGTACCAACGATCGGCGGCTCGGCCACCAATAGCGGAACGGCTTGGCGCTGCATGTTCGATCCCATCAACGCACGGTTCGCATCGTCGTGCTCAAGGAACGGAATCAAACCCGCCGATACGCCGACCATTTGAGCCGGCGCGATGTCCATGTACTTGATCTCGTCCGGCGAAGCCAATTCGAAGTCAGCCTTAAAGCGAGCCACAACGTTTCCGCCGAGTGCCTTGCTGGCGACGATCGCACCGTTTTCAATCGGTGTATCCGCCGGTGCAACATAGGCTTCGGTTTCTTCGTCGGCTCGGAGCCAAGCGACTTCGTCGGTGACCACGCCGCCTTTGACAACGATGTAGGGAGTCACCAAAAAACCGTAGTCATCCACGCTCGCGTAAATCGCGAGGCTGGAGATCAAGCCAATGTTTGTACCTTCAGGAGTCTCAATCGGGCAAATACGACCGTAGTGAGAAATGTGAACGTCGCGAACTTCAAAGCCCGCACGCTTACGATTCAAACCACCAGGGCCAAGTGCCGAAAGACGACGCTCGTGAGTTAACTGTGACAGTGGGTTGGTCTGGTCAACCACCTGCGAAAGTTCACCACGACCGAAGAAGTAATCGATCGCCGCAGAAACGCTTTTTGGATTCACCAAGCTACGCGGTGTCATGTCTTCCTGGTCACGCAAGCTCATGCGCTCTTGGACGGTCCGGCGAAGCTTCAAGAAGCCTTTGCGAAGTTCATCGCAAGCCAGTTCGTCGATCGTGCGAAGGCGTCGGTTACCCAAGTGGTCAATATCGTCGACGTGAGCGCTGCCACCAGGAGTCGATAACTCAAGGATGTAGCGAACTGATTCCAGGATGTCTTCTGGACGCAGCGTCATCTCTTTTTCGCTGACGTTCAGGTCTAGCTTGCGGTTGATGCGAAACCGACCCACTCGTCCCAAGCGATAACGGTTGGAATCAAAGAATTTTTCGCGGAACAACGTGCGTGCCTTTTCCAAAGCAGGTGGGTTGCCCGGTCGCAAACGCTGGTAAATCCGCAGCAACGCTTCTTCGTGGCTGGAGGTGTTGTCTTCGATCAATGAGTTGAAGATCAATGATGTCTTCGGCGGCATCATGATTTCACAAGTCTTTACGCCCGAAGTGCAAATCAACTCCGAAGCGTCTTTGCCGATCTTGTGGCCGACTTCAACGATGATCTCGCCAGCGCGATCACTGTTTGCCGGGTAAACGATATCGTCAACAGCGATCTTGCCTTCAAGCTTGGCAGCACTACGGCCGTCGACGACTTTGACTTTCTTAGTCTCGTAGAACGCACGCAAGATGTCCGAATCTTCGCTGTACTTTGGATCCATCGCACGAAGCAGTGTCAACGCACTGAACTTGCCGCTCTGGTCGATACGGACAGTCAACGCGTCCTTCTTGGTCGCGTTAATTTCGATCCAGCTACCACGCTCCGGAATCACGCGGCAACTTGCCAGCTTACGATCCGAAGTCGTGTCAGTGTCCATCACGAAGTCGATGCCAGGCGAACGGTGCAGCTGGCTAACGACAACACGCTCGGCGCCGTTGATGATAAACTCACCACCGCCAAGCATGACAGGAATGTCGCCTAAGAAGACTTCCTCTTCGATGGCTTGCTCTTTGTCCAGACGCAACCACACGCGGAACGGTTGACCGTAGGTCATCCGCAATTGGCGACACTCTTCAGGCGTGTAACGGGGCTTGCCCAGCTCATACCGAACATAGCTAAGCGACAAGCTTTTGTCGTAGCTTTGGATCGGGAAAATCTCTTGTAGTACACCTTCGATTCCGTGAAGCTTGCGCTTTTCCGGATTCTCTAGCTGCAAAAAAGCAGAATAGCTCTTGGTTTGGATCTGGGTTAGATCAGGTGGCGTGCGATAATCGCGGCCACTGCCAAAGGTGCGTTTTTGATCGGGTGCTAATCGTCGCTCAACTGGGGTTGCCATAAGCGCGGAATCTCCACTATCGGTTTACTGGGAAACAGTTGGGGATACGTTTGGGGCCAACATTAATAAAATGAGGAATGTTGGTAAGGTGTTGGTTGCGAACCAACTGATGAAGGCTTAGCAGAAAATTGCAAGCAGACTGGAAAGACAAGTACAAGAATGCCGATGCATTTGATACGAAAGAGCGAAGACTGATTTGGTCTACCTGCACGCGCACAAAAACCCCAACACATTTCTTGGCACTGAACAAATGTCCAAGCCTGTGGTTGGAGTGCATATATAATCCCTGATATTGTCCAACCACAACAAACCTGCCCAAATGTCGGCGCAAGGTTCTGAATGCAAGTTGACTGTTAAATTGACATCCTGTTTCGTGGCATCTTCAAGCCGTTTGTCCTGCAATTACGTAATAGAAAAGTCGCTCACGTAAAGGTGCAGAAGCCGGGATGGTACCACAAATTATCAAATTTGACATCTGCTAGCTGCAAAAAGGCAGCGAAAGACGCATTTACCCGCCAATGGGGTAGAACGCGGCACTAACTGTCTTTTAATGGCATCTAGCGGAGTTTCGACGAAAAGAGCAGCCTAAACGGCAATTGGCGGCACGCGAACGTACCGCCAATGAACTCCAATTTATCGCCGTTTCAGCGGAGGAACGTGGCTGGCCAGTGGCCAGCCCGCTTCATGCTGAAATCAATAAACGCTCGATTAGATCGAGAGCTTACTTGAGTTCGATGCTACCACCGGCAGCTTCAACATCCGCTTTGATCTTGTCGCAATCTTCTTTCGAAGCTGCTTCTTTCAAGGTTGCTGGGCAGCCTTCGACCATTTTCTTGGCTTCCATCAAAGAGGCGCCAGTGATGGTTTTAACAACCTTCACGACATCCAACTTCTTGTCGCCGAATCCGGTTAGGATCACGTCGAATTCTGTTTTGGCTTCAGCGGCTGCTTCGCCACCACCGGCACCGCCGGCTGCCATGACAACGCCACCACCAGCAGCGGCTTTGATGCCGTGCTCGTTTTCTAAGTAATCGCTAAGTTCTTTGGCCTGAACCAAAGTTAGACCAGCGATCTTATCGCCGATGGCTTTTGCGTCGGCGGAGTATTCTACTGTTGCTGTATCTTCGGACATTGGAGTCACCTTTCGTAATCTAGAGGCATTGGGTTGCGGGACCCAGTCGCCTCGTATCATCATTCAAAATTTGTCGTTTGAAAAAAATGCTCAGTGGAAACATTTCCAAGGAACAGACTCGAATTGCCGACTCCGCGATTTGGCAAACCGAAAACTTGCACCGAAGTGCTGCCCTTGCGGGCTAGTTCAAAGCAATGCAGAAGCATCATCGCATCGAACTGAATATCTAAACAGTCATTGGGTTGGCTTTTAAGGGCCAGCCCAAAACTGGTTTGTGCTCAACAGCAGACGCTGTTTTACTCTTCGCTTTTCGACTTAACTTGCGAGGCAAGTGCACCGCCAGGTCCGATAAGCTGAGCAGCCAATTGCGAGCCAGGGCCCACAATCTGACCAACCAACATGCTGAGTTGTTCAGCACGGCTTGGCCATTTACTGATCTCAAGAACTCGTTCTGGAGTTAGCTGGACACCGTCCATCGCTCCACCGCGAGTTTCGAAAACTTCAAAGCTCTCTTCGTCTTTGTTCAGGTCCGTGGCTTCTTTTACCAGGCTGACAAAATCTTCCGCACCCCAAAGCACAGCGTGCGTGCCGCTGATGCCTTCGAACGCAGGAGCCAAAGATGTTCCTTCAGTGGCTCGTTGAGCCAAGCTGTTTTTGACGACCATCATCCCGATGCCTTTTTGTCGTAATCGCTTACGGAGGGCACTTGTGGAGTTTGCATCCATACCGATTACGTTCGCTAGAACGCAATCCTCGACACCGTCGAGTTTGTTAGACAGGTCTTTTGCAAGTAGGTTTTTTACTAATTTACTCATGACATTTTCACTTCAAAGTCATGCGGCTTTTTGCTTGGCTTACCAAGCACAGATTCGAAATCCGACCGCAGGTTTAGTGTTTTGAAATTTGATCGCAGGCCAAGCGGTTGGCCCGCAAACGGATCACAGACTAGGCAGACACGAAGATGCCTGGGCTCATTGTTGCCGTCAACGAAATACCTTTGACGTACGTGCCTTTGATGCTGGCTGGCTTCAGTGAGTCCATGTAGGCAAGAAACGCTGCTGCGTTGTCTTTGATCTGGTCTGCTGAAAAGCTCAGCTTTCCCAGAACCGCGTGGATGTTGCCGCCGGTGTCGTTACGGAACTCAACCTTACCGGCTTTGTATTCGCTAACAGCTTTGGCAACATCTGGAGTGACTGTGCCAGCACGAGGTGAAGGCATCAGGCTACGTGGGCCGAGGACGCGTCCAAGGGGACCGACGACGCCCATCATGTCTGGAGACGCGATACAGACATCGAAGTCTAGCCAACCGCCGCTGATCTTCTTAGCGAGGTCTTCTTGCCCAACTTCATCCGCACCCGCTTCAGTAGCGGCTTCGGCTGCCTTGTCTTTGGCGAACACGACAACGCGTTGCGTCTTGCCGATGCCGTGTGGAAGAACAATCGATCCGCGAACGATCTGGTCGGCTTGCTTCGGGTCGATGCCCAGCTGCATGTGAATTTCGATGGTCTGATCAAACTTAGTCCCTTCGAATCCTTTCAGGACCGAGATCGCTTGCTCTAGATCGACTGGGTTCTCGGGAACTTTTGATAGAAGTTCGTTGTATCGTTTTGATTTTTTCATTTTTAAAACTCGAGTGTTGAGGTCAAGCACAACTGCTTTTAAAGTCGCTCCCTCCGGCTAGTTAACTCTGGATGCGTTGGCCACCATTCTGATGGCTAAGGCCGCAACCTAGCCTTCGATTTCGATGCCCATGCTACGAGCGGTACCCATGATCATGCGTGTGGCATGCTCAAGATCCCGTGCGTTCAGGTCTTCCATCTTCTTTTCACAGATCTCTTCGACCTGCTTCATCGTGACTTTGGCAACCTTTTGGAGGTTAGGAACGCCAGAACCTTTGGCGATGCCCGCTGCTTGCTTAAGCATTGAGGCCGCAGGAGGGCTCTTAGTGACAAAGTCAAACGAGCGATCGTTGTAGACCGTTACGATGACTGGAATCGGAGTTCCGTTGTATTCTTTGGTTCGGTCGTTGAACTGCTGGACGAACTGGCCCAGGTTGATACCGAATTTACCGAGCGAAGTACCAACCGGAGGCGCCGGAGTGGCTTGACCACCGGGGACTTGGAACTTTGCTTCACCTGTTACTTGCTTCGCCATGATTTCAACTATATATCGTTACACCGTCTGAAATGCGACCCGCTGAGTCGCCATCGTCCGGTTGGTTATACTTTTTCTACGTGCCAGTGATCCAGTTCGACTGGGTTCGGGCGGCCGAAAATATTGATCATTACCTCGATGCGGCCGTTTCGTTCGTCGATGGACGAAACGTCGCCTTCGTGGTTCTGGAAGTACCCTTCCTTGACGCGAACTCGTTGACCAACGGTAAACGGGATCGCTGTTTTGATTTTCTCTTCTCCGTCCTCTTCTTCGGGAGGTCGGCTGGTCGCTAGGATCCGAGCAATCTCTTCGGGTGAAAGAGGTGCTGGTTTGCCAGATGAACCAGTGAAGTCGCCAATTCCTGATGTCTCTCGCACCAAGAACCAAGACTCGTCATTAATCGCCATGTGCACAACCACATAGCCTGGGTAAAGCTTTCGCTTGACCACACGCTGCTTGCCAGCCTTGTTGAACTCCCGAACGTCTTCGGTGGGGACAACGATGTCGCCAAAGTAGCGTTCTAGTCCACCGACGGAAACTCGACGCTTAAGTTGTTCGCAAATGGTTCTCTCGCGGTTCACTTGAACCTTCAAGATGTACCAATTCATCTCGATTTCTTCGTTCTCGTCGGGAACGGAAGATTCGTCAACAAACTCATCGATCGGGGAAACGTCTTCGTCGCCTTCGTCGTCTTCATCTTCGTCATCGACCAGTTCGTCCGCCGTAAAGCCAAACTCATCCACCTCTTCAGTCGGAACTGGCGTAGCTTGGTCAAGAACTTCGTCCGAAGTCGAGCCCTGGGGGAATTCTGGATTGATTTCGTCGGTTGACATTGAGGTTACCGCAAGCCGATCGTTCTAAGGATAGTGTCGACCATGCCGCCACCTGAGTAGCGGATTCCGATGAGCTCGAAGACTGCTGTCCAGATTGCATCAAACAAGAACAAGAACGCCGCGAGAGCGAAAATCACAAACATCACAACAACTGACGAACGCCAAAGCTGCTGGCCGTTGGGCCAAGAAACCTTGTTCATCTCTGCTTCGACCGCAATCAGGAAGTTTGCGAACGTCGAGTAGCTTACCAGGCGAAAGCCGATCCAGATGATCGCCGCGGCGATCAAGGCCATGCCGCCGTAGCTGGCAAGTGAGTTTGAAAAAAATGCTCGCTGCAACTCCCAAGCTACCAGGCAACCCAGCAATGCGATGGTGACGAAGGTCACTTGTCGCACGATGCGGCCTTGGCTTGGCTTATATAAGTCAAAACGAAACAGCTCAGGCCAGAAACTAGCCTTGGCGCCTTCTGTTTTCTTTTGATTTGCTAACGAACTCATGACAACCCTTTTTGGTTACGCTTCTAAGATCAATCCTTTGACCTGTCGCAGCAACCCTGCTGCAACAAACCGGCATCAAGCAAACGCAAGACACCACACCTTCCTCAAATGGCAGGGGCGGAGGGACTTGAACCCGCAACCGCTGGTTTTGGAAACCAGTGCTCTACCAATTGAGCTACACCCCTATGATTTGATCACCGGATTTCCGGCCTGCCGAATTCGGCCAGCCAATTGAGCCCGGTACGATAAGCGAAATCTGAAAATCGCCAAGCCCAAATCAGCAAATAACTCCCTATAATCATGGCAAAGCGTCGCGACAGGAGCCGCGACGCTTTCCATTGATTGTTTTAGCCTGCCACCCATGCTGCTTCTCGACCAAGAGTTGTTGGCCGAGTTGAGATTGGCGGCAGTAATGCCGAGCTAGTCGACGATCTTTGTGACAACGCCTGATCCGACGGTACGGCCACCTTCGCGAATGGCGAAACGCACGCCGTCATCCATCGCGATTGGCTTCTGTAGCTCAACGTTGATCTTGACGTTGTCGCCTGGCATGCACATTTCTGCGTCTGACAGGTTCGCCGTGCCAGTTACGTCCGTAGTACGGAAGTAAAACTGTGGGCGGTATCCGCTGAAGAATGGAGTGTGGCGTCCACCTTCGTCTTTGCTCAAGCAGTAGATCTCTGCTTCGAACTTAGCGTGAGGTGTGATCGAGTTTGGCTTGGCCAAAACCTGACCACGTTGGATGTCTTCACGCTTAACACCACGAAGAAGGATACCAACGTTGTCTCCGGCTTGACCTTGGTCTAGGATCTTGCGGAACATTTCAACACCTGTGCAGGTTGTCAAACGTGGCTCGGCTTCTAGGCCGATGATCGCAACTTCTTCGCCTGTTTTGATCACACCGCGTTCGATACGACCGGTTGCTACAGTACCGCGACCTTCGATTGAGAAGACGTCTTCGATCGCCATTAGGAATGGCTTGTCTTCTTCTCGCTTAGGCTCTGGAACGTGAGCGTCGATAGCCTTCATTAGTTCGCCGATGCAAGCACCAGCTGCTTCGTCGCTTGGGTTCTGCAATGCAGGAAGAGCTGAACCGCGAACGATTGGTGCATCTTCATCGAAGTCGTACTTGCCAAGCAGTTCACGAACTTCCATTTCGACCAATTCCAACAACTCTTCGTCGTCGACTAGGTCGCACTTGTTCAGGAAGACAACCAAGGCAGGAACGTCAACTTGGCGAGCCAAAAGAACGTGCTCTTTTGTCTGAGGCATCGGGCCGTCAGCAGCAGACACGACCAAGATCGCACCGTCCATCTGGGCGGCACCAGTAATCATGTTCTTGACAAAGTCAGCGTGACCCGGGCAGTCAATGTGTGCATAGTGACGGTTGTCACTTTCGTATTCAACGTGAGCTACCGCGATGGTCACGGTCTTAGTTTCGTCACGAACGGTACCGCCCTTGGCGATATCCGAGTAGTTCTTTGCTTCGGCCAGGCCCTTCGCGGCTTGGACAGCAAGGATCGCTGCGGTGGTCGTAGTTTTACCATGGTCAATGTGCCCAATGGTTCCGACGTTAACGTGCGGTTTTGTCCGCTTAAATTCTTCCTTGGCCATACCTTTTTACTACCTGTCTTCTTTATTCTAATTTCATAACCAAGCTAAAACCGGCCGAGCATGCGGTGTTCACTGCGAACACTTCAACTTGGCCGAACCATAACAGAGCTGTTGATGGGACTTGAACCCATGACCTCTTCCTTACCAAGGAAGTGCTCTACCACTGAGCTACAACAGCGAATCGCTCAAGCCTCTGCGGTTCTTGAAAACCGTTTCGACTCAGCAGAGCGGGTGAAGGGAATCGAACCCTCACCACCAGCTTGGAAGGCTGGAGCTCTACCATTGAGCTACACCCGCTGTTCTATATCCGTGACTGCCGATCGGTCCTACCGGCAGGCCGATAGAATACCAAAATCAACAAGTTCACCAATGACAACCAGCCAGAAAATACAAAAAACCGGATCATTTTCCGGCTTAGCACTTCGACTACCCGGTTTTGGCCGAGCGAAAATTCAATTGGTGATTGATCCAATAAAAAAAGAAAAAAAGTGGGGGGAGCAGGATTCGAACCTGCGAAGGCAGAGCCAACAGATTTACAGTCTGTCCCGTTTGACCGCTTCGGTACCCCCCCAAATCAAATTCTAAATGCTTTTAGCCTTCTCTGTGCAACGCTTGCTTTCACAAGCCTTTCACTGAAAAAACCAAAGCAAAGCCGATGGAGGGATTCGAACCCACGACCTGCTGTTTACAAAACAGCTGCTCTAACCAGCTGAGCTACATCGGCATCTAAATTGGAGGCGTAAATATATCTAAATACTTATGCCCCGCAATATGAAAACAGAGAGATTTTTAATCTCTTGGTTCATGCAGTGATTTTTTCGTCAGAAGATGCCACTGAGTTTTGCAAAAGGCTCCAGAAGTTGCGTTTTAAACGGGAATATTTGATTCAGCATTGAGCTTTACCCCTTTAGGCTAAATCTCTAAAGTCCGAAAAATTCCTCCTATTTTCTGCTCCGGACCGTAAGCGTTCAGGTGTTGCTATGAATTCTCGTCTCTCAAACAGAACCTTTCACGCCATTGCAAGGCTTGTTTTTACGGGCTTGGTCGCGTTTTTACTGCTCGTCTCAAGCGGGTGCCGGCCAGTAAGTAATAATGCGCCAGCTGTTTTTGGTAGCGGCGGTGGTTTGTTCGGTGGCGGTGGTTTGTTCAATCGAAATAATAACGTCGCCTCCAACTCGCCAGGATTTTCGGGCGGTTTTGGGCAGAGCGTTTTTGGCGATCGATCGGCCAGCGGACAAAGCGGACGGCTGTTCGGGCCCACTGGTAGCGTGGCAAATAACGGAGGCTACTCAAACCTCGGCAGCGGCAGCACGGGTTTGCAACAACCGAATCTGAACCTGCAAGCCTACTCGCAAAACCAAAGCCTAGGTCAAAACCAAAGCCTAGGTCAAAACCAATTGGCCTCACAGGTCGGCAGCCTGAACCAACGTTTGACCGCATACGACACCGACAATCAATTGCTTAACACCGAAGTTGCGTCTCTTAAACAGAAACTACAGCTGTCCGAAAGCTACGGTCAAACGCTCAAGCAGCAGCTCGCCGATAGTTCCAGCCAAATTCAGCAGTTCGATCTCGAGCGACAAGGGTCGGCTCAGCAGCTTGCCACCGCTCAGCAGCAACTCCAACAGGTATCGCAACAAGGCCAACAAATCCAGCAGCTTCAGCAACAGCTTGCCGAAGCCCGGCGTTCGGAATTCGGGCAGAACCCGAACGTCAATGGGGCTCGTTTTGCACAAGCAGGCTTTGCCGGCGGAGGCGCTGCAACGCTGCCTGCAGCCAGCCTTCGAGCCAACAATACGCTGCTGCAACGACTAAACGAAATCAATATTCCTGGCGGACAAGCTCGTTTGGACGGCGACGTAATTCGAATCGAATTCCCTTCGGACAACATGTTTGTGCCGGGCACTTACCAGTTACAGCCAACGCAGCTACCGGTGCTGCAAGGCATCGTCGGTGCGGTTCGGCAAAACTTCTCGAAGCAAATCGTCGGCATCGAAGCCCACTGGGACGGCACGCAGCTCAACCCTGCCACGACTTCGCACCACCAGCTAACCGCCACTCAGGCACTCGCCGTCTTCGATCGCTTGGTCGCAATGGGCGTGCCGCGAAACCAATTGTTCACGATGGCCATGGGCAGCAATCGGCCTCGGCATAGCCAAGCCATCGCAAATGGTGTGAGCCCTAATCGCCGGATCGAGTTGGTGATCTACCCAGAGACGTTCGACGGAACGTAGGGTGTTGTCAGCCTGTCGTCGGCGGAAAGCGGGGCGAGGCCAAATCGCCACCGTTACTTTTTCTTCTTCATCAGCCGAGTCAGGATTCGATCCAGCTGATTGGCAAAGCTCTGTACGTCTTTGGCGGCCAGCGGCTTAGGGCCTTTAGTGTCCAAGCCCGCAGCGCGGAGTTGCTCCATTAGATTTCGCGACGCGAGACGACCATGCACCGTCGCGTCGTCGAACAATTGGCCTCGCATGCCGATCGCCGTAGCACCTTTGGTGACCACGCGGGAAGCCAAGGGAATGTCGTTGGTGATGACCAAATCATCGGCCTCGCACATCTTCACGATCTCGTGGTCGGCCACGTCGGCACCATCGGGAACCGTGATCGCTCGAATGAACTCGACCGGTGGGACTCGTAGCGTCTGGTTGGCGACGAGCGTGGTTTGGATTCGCAACCGCTTGGCCACGCGGAAAATGATCTCGCGAACCGCGACCGGACAGGCATCCGCATCAACCCATATTTTGACAGCTGGGTGATCGGGAGTTTCGTTGGCGGTTGGATCGGAGGGCATGCTTTTAATGTCGAACGATGGCTAGTGTTGGTTGAGTTGAACGAGACGATCGTGCAGCTAGATTGTAGCCGCTTTTGCGGTGGCGGCGTTTTGGCGTTTTGGCGTTTTTGGGCCGGTCCAATTGGTATGGCAAATAATTGGAATATCAAGTTCAGCGTGGGCCGTCGCCGGCTACCGCCAAGGCGGATCAACTTGCGGCTTGGTTATTCTTTTTCCATCGGCCCGGCAAGCCCGAACAGCGTTTTGATCCATTGCAGGCCGAGCAACATCACGGCCATCAGGATCAGTGACGATCCCAGAATCGCCCAAATAGCAGGCCCCAGTTGAAACACACCACGAAAACTGGCCGACCACAGCCCGTCCCAGCGGAAGATCGCAATCGCGGCTCCCATGCACAGATAAGGCCCAAAGGCTAGTTCTTGGCTACGAGTAATGATCAGCTGAATCACCAGCCCCAGGATCACCACAAACATCGCAGCCACGAACGAAACCAAGGTCGCTTGCCAGCCCAGCGTGGCTCCGATCATCGCCATCAACGTGACGTCGCCAAAGCCCATCGCTTCGCGCTGCAAGGCAAAGGTGCCGACGATCCGGATCGACCAAATCAACGTGCCGCCAAAAGCCAGTCCTTGCAAAGATCCGTAGAGGCTCTGCCAGTTGACCGCCGGCAAGCCGAGCCAAGCCAGCACAATCGCTGCGATTCCCGCCAGTAGCAGCAGGCTCAAGAACAAGGTCACCCCCGGCAGCGACCGAGTTTGGGTTCGCAGCGAGCAAACCGTTTTTCGTTTGGGCCGAAACGCATGGGCGTACATGAACCGAATCGAAGTCCCCCAGCCGTAGTACCAGACCGAAATCTTCGGCAGCAGCGCCCAGACCCAGATCGCAAAGATCGCCAGCCCGATCGCCAGTTCTTGCCACGTTCCCGCGACTGGCGGCGTCTGATCGGGGTAAAGATGAGTGATCGAACGCAACGACTCGCCGCCCAGTCCCCCCTTAACGAACTCCGGCAAACGCGACCAAGGAGCAATCGCTGCCACCAACAGTGCGATCAGCGTTCCCGGCAGCGTCACCGAATCTGGGATCATCTTCTCGTCAAAGTCAATGAACGTGCCGATCGTCATCAAAGCAAGAAAAATCGTGTACAGCACAAACCAAGTTTCGGTCTCTTGCCAGCTAGGCACGATTTCTTGGCCAACCAGCCCACCGCCAGCCAGCCACAGATAAAACCAGGGCAAGCCGATCATCCACACCAGCTCGATCAGCATTGGTCGGATCCAGAACCCGCGTCCGAAGGCCGTTTTGTCTCGTGCCCTACCCGGCCAGCCAATGATCGGGACGTAATCCAGCGTCCTCCGCGGCGATAGTTTTTTTTCCGCTTGATTGTCCTCGGGCAGCTTCATCCACGGGCTGATCCGCCGAATCTCGAAGAACGTCCAAGCGTAGATCGCCCAGTTGATCAGCACACCTATCACCAGCCCGATCGCGCCGAGGATCAGCATTTGTAGGGCAAAGGGAAGCGCGTCGAGCATGAGGGGTCCAGAGTTGAGTTGTCCATCGGTCGCAACCAAAAGCGACATCGCAGCAGACTTGGCAGAAAATTATATCGGCTACGGGGACTTTCCGAGCCCAATCCTTTTCGGCTGTCGTATCTGCAACGATTATGCGATCCGCTGGGTGGCCCGGGCACATGGTTCCACCGTGAGATTTGCGGGATTTCCTTCGTTCGGCGTCCATCGAATGAAGGTCCGTCAAACCGAACAGGTAGCTGGGCTCGCCAGAGTTCAGGCCGTCCGGAAGTTCCCCG
>JALZWN010000062.1 GCA_023300235.1 Mariniblastus sp. | reverse complement strand
TTTGATTTTCATCATTTGTCGCCGAAGACTGCTAAACACAAACCGCCCACAACCAAGTAACACCTTCACTCCACAGTAACACCTTCACTGTTACTGTGTTAAAAGTCTGTTACCAACCGGCTTATGGATGCAGAACAGCAACTTTCTAGCTACTTCTTAAATGCACTCGGCATTGAAGCCTGCCTGTTGCTGCTTACCGATCAACCGTACATCCTGATCGGCGGAGCGGTTTGCTTTGCAAGCATGGACGCTGCGTGAATTCCGTTACAAATTTACTAGAGCCATCTCCGCATTTCCCCACCTGCTAACGCCAGCCATGCTGCCCCCCATCAGCAAAAACCCTTCATCGTTTTTGTGGCGTATTTCCGTTCGGCTGCCTGCCAAGATTGCTTTCTTCGTGTAACATTAATCGTATAAACAACCAACCTCGCGCGATGGAATTTCGTGCTACGACCACCCGTTACAAGAAACTCGCTAAGCGATGATTAAACTACTGCTCAACTTTGTCGTGTGCCTGGCCGTCTGCTCGACGCTGGCATTTGCTGGCGAACCAAACTTGTCGCCCAGCACGTCAACCAAAAAACCTAACGTCATCTTCATTAAGACGGATGACCAACGGTTTGATTCGCTCAGCATGACCGGCCACCCGGTGACCAAAACACCGAACATTGACCGACTGGCAAACGACGGCGTTTTCTTCAACCAAGCCTTCATCACCAGCCCGATTTGCGGACCGAGCCGCGCCAATTTTTTCACGGGGCAGTGGGAACGCAGAAACCGAGTAGGATTCTCTTCCGTTTCGGGCAACTTCATCCCCACGTCGGTGTTTGACCGCAGTTGGCTGATGCAACTGAAACGCGCAGGCTACTTTACCGGGTACATCGGGAAGCATCACACGAGCATCGGCGAGATCAAACATCGAAATCGCTACATGAAAGAGAACCTCGATTTCTGTTATATGAAACCGGGGCATCTTGGATTTGACCTGCTAACCCGCAAGCAATTTAGCAATCTCAAAAACAGCTCGCAGATCGAAGGGCTTTTCGAAGCAACCAATGCTTTCATTCGCCCTGGAAGTGACAAAGATTATTTCTTTGCCAACGCGGATTCATCGGTGAAAGATTTTCTCAGCGAGCGTGATACCAGCAAACCGTTTTGCCTGTCGATCAACTTCAATCTGCCTCACGCCGCTAGTATCGGTGCGATGGGAAAAAAGCCGACCGATCCAGAAATGTATCGAACGCTTTACAACGACCAGAAAAAGAATTTCAAGTTCCCCCCTGGCTATCCAAAAATCGAAGTGCCCTTGCCGAAGGATGTATTTCGGCAAAACGAATTGATGGGCTACTACCGCACGACCAACCAGAACGCACTGCTCAACAAGAAGATCAAAATGGCTCGCGCTGTGGCAGGCATTGATTTGTTTGTCGGTAATCTTCGGCAACAACTGGCCGATTTGGAACTGGCCGACAACACGATCTTGGTTTTCATTTCAGACCACGGATTGCTACTCGGTGAACATGGACTCGGCGGCAAGTCGTTCCTCTACGAAGAAACAATCCACGTGCCGCTGATCGTGTATTCACCTTTCTTTGGTGAAGGCGAGCGTGGTAAGGCGGTCGACAAGTTCGTTGTCGGGCAGGACGTGCCGGCGACCATCCTAGAATTGTGCGGGCTGGCGGTCCCTGAATCTTATCAAGGCCGCAGCTTGGTTCCTTTAATTCAAGACCGCCCGACGGATTGGCGTGCGGATGTGTTTTGCGAAAATCTGTTTACCGACCAAGGCTACCCTCGCATGGAAGCGGTGCGGGCAAAGGACTGGAAGTACATCCGTTATTTCTCCAAGGAAAACGATCGCAAGGTCTACCTGCCTGATGCTTCGATCAATGGTGAGCAGCCGGTTTTCGAAGAGCTTTTCAACCTAAAAACCGATCCCAAGGAGCAGGTCAACTTGGCGGATCAACCGGACCACCAGCAGGTTCTTGAGCGTTTCCAGATTCGCTGCCAGACGCTGGTAGGCGAGATGAGTTTGAAGCAGGACGACTCCGACGCCACGAAAGACGATAGCTCCTTCGTGCCAAAAGCCTGCTTTCCAAAATTCAGCTGGGATACCGCACCTTTATATTTCATGTTTGGAGATGTGCGGCGCGTTTTGACGCCAGATGAAGTTAGCTCCATCGCAGCGCGAACTGATTTTCTCGGTATTGAAAAATCGCATGCTAGAAAAGAATTGGGGAGCGCAGAACTTGGGGCGAAGCATGAGGCCGCAGCCTTCAAAAAAATTAAACCCGACGCGAAAGTGCTGTTCTACTTCAATTCCGCCTATGCCTGGCCGTTTACCTCGTACACCCAAGCATTCAAGCGGACCAAAATCGACGAACATCCTGAATTGAAAAAGTTCTTATTGGTAGATCCTGAGACGGGCGAATTAACGCATCGCAACAACATCTTGCAATTCGATGTGTTGAATGCTGAGTTTCGTCAATGGTGGGTCGACACAGTGGCCACAGGGATTGAAGAATCTGGCTGTGATGGAGTCTTTATCGATCAAATGCACGGATTTTCTTGGCTGCGAAAAAAGAGAAGCAAAGAAGTTATGCAAGCCATGGGCGACATGATGGCCGCTTTGAAAGAGAAGATCGGGACTGACAAAATCTTGATCGGCAACAACGCCCACCGATCCTCTGCCAAGCACGTGTTTCCAGTGATCGATGGGTGCATGCTTGAGCATTTCAACGAAAAAAGCCTCACCAAGGAGAGCTTGCTGCAAGACTGGAAAGACTTGGCGAGAATAGCGAAAGCAGGAAAGATGTCGATCTTTCGAATCGGCGTCGAACACGAGCATCGCCCGAGTAAAATGACTACCCCGCCAGCAAATCAACAAGAGCGTGGCAAACAGTTGGAAAAGTCGGCTAGTGAGCATGCGGCCATTGCAAAGGAAAAAGTGGAATATTATCTCGCCTGTTATTTGATTGGCGCGCAACCGTACTCCTATTTTCAATATGGGTGGGGCTGGAATCTATCCTCTGGATCATTGCAAGATTACCCCGAATTTAACAAACCGCTCGGTGCTCCCAAGGGACCGTATCAACGCACCACTCCACAAGGTTGGGAATTTACTCGTGAATTTGAACATGCAAGTGTTTGGCTAGATACCGAATCTAAGACGGCTAAGATTAAATGGAAAAACGACAAGTAAATTTCTGGTGCTGGCCCTCGGGCTCGCTGTCTTCTCGGCCGTGATTTTCAATTTTGCTGAGCCAACATTTGGCGCAGCGAAATTGGCCGAAGCTGATGGCAGCCCAGCTAAACCGAACCTCGTTTTTATTTTTGCCGATGCTTGGGTATGGGGAGACTTTAGTTGTCACGGCCAGCGGCATGTGAGGACGCTTTATATCGATCGCTTGGCGGTCGAGGGGACCGACTTTAGTCGATTCACGGTCGCCAATGGTGTTTGTTCGCCAAGCCGAGTGGCTGAAAATGACGGCGCATTTTCGGGCTCGCTAAAACATCGATGGACACTTCGCTTGGGTGCCCAGCACCGCACAACGGAACATGCCCGATTGGCTGGATCCAAAATCGGCATCGATACCGAAATTTCTCAAATCGCCTGGTTAAGTGGCGGATCATGCGGCGGCTCATCCGGCGGCTCATTTTGAAAAATGGTATTGTCCCAAAGATGTGATTCCTGACTCGCCATTGCCAAGTGTACTTGGCTACGACCAGTACGGTGCTTTCAAATACGCGGGCGAGCCGTTGCCCGTGCACGAGGATTCGGAACATGCCATCGCGTTTATCGAAAAGAGCCAGAAAGCGAACAAGCGTTGACGCAGTTGGCGGATTGGAAAATAGCTTCCATCTCAACCTACTGGTAACGTGTTTGGTCCATCTGGGTTTATTGCGGCCGGGCAGTTACTTCAAACGTTTTACCAGTGTCGAGGGCCATGCTTCACGGCTTTGAGGGCAAAGGTGTCTCCTGAGTGTTGGCATGCTTACGCGTCAGATAGGCTCTTGGAATGATCCCGTGAGCATGCATTA
>JALZWN010000061.1 GCA_023300235.1 Mariniblastus sp. | reverse complement strand
AAGGCCAAGGGCCTGGCCATTTCTCTAGCCCAGCCGAAGGAACTGAAAGTTCCGCAGGGCTGGGTCAGCATCGCAAGATAGATTCAAAGGGCCAACGGCCCGGCAGTTATCGAACCTACCGTAGTACCATTAAACTGCCGGACCGTTGGTCCTTTGTGCGTCGGAATGCATCCCAACCCAGCCTTGCAAATCTTCGATTTTTAGGCTGGGCTAGAAAAACTGCCAGCCCCTTGGGCTTAAACGATTTTCTTTCGTTGCTATCGGCAAGCGTTCTCAACGCTGAAAAAACACTACCCATTGAAAGGAAGCGTCCCGAAATTATTCGCCGCTGCCAATAACCCCCGGAAGAACAAAGCGAGTGCCCGATTGCACTTCCAGCCTGACCGGGGCAGATGAGCGGCTCGACGCCTTTCCTATACCCCACAAGTCATTGGGGACGCAGCGGCATGGACAATACCAGCACGAACGCGCGAGCGAGTGAATTGACAGCGCCACTCCAAGCCTTTACCGCTCCGTTAATTTCGATTTCGGGTGTTCCCCAAAACAAGACGGTGGCCCAGTTTAGTTAGCCCAACCCGAGATTCACTCGCTTGCGCATTCGTACCGGCATTTGCGTTCACATCGCCAACAGACGCAGCAACTCGGCTTCGCACCCCGGATCTTCTCCAACACGCCCAACACAAAAGACCTGGCCGTTTACTTACCAGAAATATCTGCGGGGCACAAAACGGCTCGAAGCACTTTTGCCCGGGGAGGCATATGACCACCCAGATCCATGGTCGCAATACTTCCGTCCAACCGATCGCTACTTTATTTTTTGGCTGGCAACGAACGCATCGACTAATTTGCGAAATTCCAACTCGAGGGTATCGGACTGCTCGGGTTTCATTTTTTCTTTTTCTAGCGAGTAGCCAAACGTCCAATGAAACTCGATTAGGCTAGGCTCAAGTACCACAGTGCCTTCGATTCCGTTTTCGTTGCAATGGTTAGTGAACTCGGTCAACGCGGATTCGAGATTCGTCAACAGCGCGGTCAGCTTGCTGCTACCGACCCTTGGGACGCGAGCGATCCACCCATCGTACCGTTTAAAAATCTTGTGGGTGACCCAGATTTGGCCAAGCCCGTAGAAGAACCAAACGGGGCCAGCAAAGTCGGATACTAAAGCGTACGACCTCGGTAGAATCCGCCACCCCGATTGCGTTTGCGTTCGAAAAATGAGATGCCGCCCGCCAAATCGTTTGGTCACACGATTAACAAGCGATTGATTCTCATCGCCACCAGGGTGAGTCGTTTTGGGATTTGTTTCGCTCATGCCGTTATTCTATCGCTTGCCATCGGAACCGCAAACCGCTCTGCCACATCAAAAACTGCCGCACCGAAAACTGCCGCACCGAAAACTGTCGCTCCGAAAACTGTCGTTCAACTGCAAATCTCCACCAAGTGCCGATCTGGATCGTAGATGTAAACTTGATTCGCACCATCAGGCCGAATCTGCGGCCCACTGGCAATTTCGATTCCATAATGCTCAATCGCACGCACCGCTTGCTCGAAATCGCTGGTCAGATAAGCAATATGATGCCCACGACTGGCACGCCCGACCGACCGATCGCCCCATCCAGCCTTACCCGATAGCTCATCGGACTCCGTCACGTGAATCATTGACTGGCCAATCTTGAACCATGCACCTGGGAAATCGAAGTCCGGTCTAGCGGCTTCCTCGAACCCAAGTTGATCAACGTAAAACTTACGGCTGTTGCCCACGTTTGCCACGACCAGCGTGAGGTGATCAAAACCGACCAAACCAAAGTTACCTGAGGTTTGCTTCGTCATTTCATCCATAAAATTCTTTCGCCATTTGTGGACACCCCAAGCCGCCTTACTCCCGCTACCATCTTAGCGAGACTGCTACCGGCTTCATCTGTTTTGACTAGACCGGCAACTCAACAAAAAAAAGCTGCCGCAGGGCGACAGCTTCGATTTGTTCAAGATGTACTACCCGAGACCTATCGATAAATTTCGAAACCCAAAGACAACCCGTGAAAGAATACGTTGTCTGAATCTGATGCCGAAGAACCAAGAGTCGGAGTTACAAAAATTTGACTACCTACCGTCCGCTCATCCAAATTATCCGAAACCGTCGACACGTTATCAATTAACAAGATATTGTAACCGATTCGGAAATGAGCCTGCTGCGTCAAACGGTACTTGGCGTTCAAGCCGGCTTCGTAAGTGAATGCAATCGTCGCGTTTGTATCTTCGGTGTCAAGGAAATTGATGGAGTTATTTGTCACCCGCGTGTCGAAACGACTCAGGTTCAGATAAGCACCCGCCCGACTCACACCGGAAAGCGACCATCGATAGCCGACATCGTAGTACAACTCGCCGCCAATCTGAGGACCAAACAAGTGGTTAATAGCCGACACTTCAAATTGACCGGATTCAGCAGCAGTCGAAACCCCACCGGTTTCAGCAGCTGAAAACGCACGTCGACTACTTATCAACGAATACTCATCGTCGAAGTACAGATAACGGAAACCAATATATGATTTCAACACGTCCCAACCCCACTTGACTCGATTGAACTCTAAGCTGTGGAAGTAAGATTCCTTTGTCTCCTCTTGTCTGGTCGCATTAGAAAACGCGGATAGACTCGCTCCGACCAATCCGCCATCTGTCACGAGGCGACTTTGAATGATCGGATCGTTTTGCACCACCAAACGATCTTGCTGGGCCGAGTCGATACCTGAGTACTGAAATTCTCGCCCTTGAGTCGAATCCGATCGAACACCAACCGTGATTCGTGCCCCGAAGCCCGCATCGAAGTCGTTTAGCGTACCAAAGTTTGAATTGGTGATCTGACCTTCGGTGCGATCGAAGTATAACGCCTCTGCAATCAAGTAACGCCGAGCGTATGCATTTGAGCCGCTGCTGTTGAATATATTTTCAACGGCCTCTGGATCAAAACATCCATTTTCGCCGCACGATGAACAGGCACTAACTCCGCCATTGCCAGCGCAACTTCCACCACCAGCCCCACATGTCGAGCCCCCACCGTAGACCGGCGCTTGCTGATCGACGGGCCCGAAGAATGTATCTCGCGGTGTTGTTGGCTGCTGAAGTGGCAACGCTTGATCGAATACTGACCGAGGAGCAACGGAGCCTGCATCGACGGGAGTTTCTCTTGGGAAAGCACTACTGCCCGGCAAGCTTAATGCTGGATCAATCGGACGTGTACTGCTACCGGCAGGCGGCAATACGGGATCGACTGGTCGTGTGCCGCTTCCCGCAGACGGCAAGGCTCCTGCTATTCCCTCTTCAATGATGCGGCCGATGATCGGCGGCGCTTCTTGAACCACCAATGGCCCCGCACGAAAACCCGCCAGCTCAACTTCGGACGACTCGTTTAGCGAAGATCCATCAGCAGTTAGCAGAGAACTATTTTGACCGCTTGTTTGAATCGGACCTAACATTCGATCCGAGCTAGTTCTGGGAGCCACGATTGGTGGCACACCCGAGACGGTCTTCGCTTGGATCGGAAGCAAAATCGGTGGCAATTCGTTTTGTTCGATTGGCCGGACTATCCGCGGAACGGAGGCCCCGGCGCCCTGAACAACCGGTGGCAAGCCTCGCCGGGCATTACTACTCGATACAATTGGCGGTGGGTCGTTCGCTTGAACCGGTTGCTGATAAGACACTTGCTGGGCATCTCCCACGCCTGCATTACCTTCGACCACGTAAGCCCCGTTAAAAACCTTCGACGATGCGAACGGAACCGGCGCGGAGGCAGATGAATTTCGCCGTGATGTGGGCGCGTTTGCAACCGAAGGCATAGCCGCTGGCGGACGAACTCCGCTGGAAGGCTGCAACGACCTAGAACTTAAGGCTCGCTCAGCCATTGCTTGATTTAGTTGATTTGCTTGAGTGATCGGTGGAACGTTCACCTCCAAACCGGTTTGGCGAACTGGTTCGGCAGGCCGAATAAAGCCAAAATCGTCATGCTGAGCTACCGCCGGCGACGCAAGCCAATAAAAACTAACACCCGAAAGTGCTAATGCTGCGAATAACCGAGTTTTGAGTTTGTATTTCATCAGTCTTTTCGACGCCAAATAGGATCGTTGGTTGGCAAAACGGTACTGCCCACTCAGTTTTTCGGCCGGCTCGCTTGGCAACTTTTGCCGATTCTTCCGAATTTGGCGGATCTATGGAATTTCTGCTTCGAATCAGTTACGCAGCCAACTGAAACCACCCACTCCCCCCAAAGCCACACGAATTGAACACGCGTCCGCTACTGCTCTGGCCTGCCAACGCAACGAAACAACCGTCATCGGGGGCGTTCCAAACTTACCCGCCCCGCGACAACACACCAGTTTCAAACGGCTTGCCCGATGAAAACAGTGCTGTGGCCTGCCCGCCCCTTCGGGCTTCGAGCGGATCAACGTTTCGGTTTAATCCACCATAATTAGTGACATTGCGTACAAATTAAGCGTGCCCATCGAAGAATCCCTGGAGACGAAGTTCTCGATAGAACTGGCTTCTGATGTAGAGAGTCGTGTGGGTTTGGTTTAAGATGGAACCGTTCCAGTTCCGATTCTTTGGTATCCCACATCGATCGCTTTTTAAGCTAGTTGAACCATGTCACAATTCCTTAACATTTTGCTTTCTCCCGTCCTCTTCTTTTTCGGTGAAAACGGAATTTTTTCTTCGCTGATGGTTCGACGCAGTGATGATTCAGGCCAAGCGTTGTACTTTGGAATTCCGGCACTCGTTTTTGCGATGTTCGGATTGTTGTTCCTGATCGTTGGAGAGTTAAACGCGGGAAAAACTTTAATCCAGAAATACGAAGACCGAGTGGAAGAAATTTCCAAGAAAGAATCAGCACTCAAGGGCGAGCTGTCCCAAGAGTTCCAGATGGCACGGGCCAACAACAAGAAGCTTGATTTCGACACTGAAGAAATCGCCGACCTTCGTAGTCAGTTAGCAGAACTTCTTAAGTCAAAGCAAATCTTGTTGAGCAAACTTCATTCGCTGGCTCCCGACCAGGCAAAGCATCAGTTCCAGTTGGCGGGAACTTTTTTTACGAAAAGCGAGTTGATGTCCATCTCGCCGGCGACAAGTAAACAAGAGATTCAAATCCGCGGTGAGCGTGCGAAAAGTCTAAAAGAACAAGGCGTCGCGATCATGAAGCAGATCGCGCCCGAAGATAACCCGGGACACCTTGAAGCACATTTGTATCTAGCGAAAGCTTCCATGCCAAAAACGGCAAAATCTGCTCGGGAACGATTTGCGGGACTACGGCTCGCCGATCTTCACTTAAACCACGCGCTTGTCCGAGACGAAGGCAACACGTCTGCACTTAGCATGAAAGTGCTGATTGCTCAGAAGTTTGGCAAATACGATGACGCAAAGGAGCATCTCCAAAAACTGTTTGATACAGATCCGTTCGTTTACCCACAGCTCTGCCAGCTCAACATCCAGCTGGGTGAGATTGGCCAGAACCTAACGGTTCTGCACAGTGCAAGAGAGCGTTTGTCTAATCAACTATCTGAGACAACCGGTTCGTCAGACCGTCGGACTAAGTGCGCGACCTACTTAGTCGACTGCATGCATCGCTTGGACAACGTCGATGCTGCGGACAAGATCATTAATGAAGAAACCGCGAGGTTTCCAGAGGATAGCAACGTCCAGTTATGGGCCACGCGTTTATTGGCGATCGGCCAAGAACTTCGCTTTCGAGCGATAGGAACCGTCACCGCTGAAAACGCTTCGGAGATGATGGGTTTTCTTCGAGCTGGCTATCGGTTCGACCCAGCCAACCAAAAAATCCTTGAACACATCGTTCGAATTAGAAGTTCCGACGTCCCAGGAATTGCAGAGCAATCTGAAGAAATCTACCAACCGGGCGAAAAGGCTCCCGCTTCGGTTGAGAATATTCTTGGCACACAAGCTTTGGCCAACAAGGATTATTTGGAAGCCACCAAACGCATCGCCAGAGCATCTCAAAAAAACCCGCTCAACGGCGAGTACCTCAACAACCTTGCCTACGTTTACTTGATACGCTCCGACCCCGATCCTAGAGAAGCATTAAAGCTAATCGACCGAGCGATTCTAAACGCCCAAGGAGCGAATCTTCGGCCCGAGTTCTTGACTCACTTTTATGATACGAAGGGCCGAGCCTTATTGGAGCTGGGGAAAATTTCCGAAGAAAATGGAGACCTAGCAGTCGCAAGCGGCCAATACGCTGCCGCAACGGCTCAGCTTTTGAAAGCATTGATCGAGCGCCCGCGCGACCTAGGCATCTCAAAAATATTGGTTGAATGCTACAAGGCAAACGGCCAAAACGAGTTGGCCGAAGTTTGGGCCCAACGAGTAAAGCAGATTGAATCTGGCCAAAACTAATCTGCCAAAAACAAGTAACCCTGAGCTGTACGTCTTTCCAATCTCAACCTTGTCGCAAGCCCATCACGATGCATTCTGAAAAGTCCGAATTTTTTGAGGTCATTTTTGACTTCCTAAGCTCTCCCTTTCGCACCATCAGTCTTTTTATCCAAGACCTAAGCAGGGTTGAAGACCGCCTTCAAGACGACTCGATCGTTGTTCGCGCGATGACGCTGGCGATGATACCATTCCGATTGCTGAGCGGCTTTTTGAGCTTGATGGTACAAAACTGGCCAACCTCTCGATCTGGTACGGCTGCGATCTTAGGCGTGCCAGCTTTTTTTACACTGGTCGGTTTGCTCGGAGCTTGGGTATTTGCAGATAAATTTCGCAGCGACACCCAAAGGGTCTCCGTCAACAAAGGCTACTGCAAATTCAACCAAGAAAACTTCACGCTGTCTCAAAATCTCCTTCAACAAGCATCGCTACAAACTGACAAAGACTCGCTCCAAGCTGAGGTCGATACATTCGCGAAATCGGCACTAGCATACAGCCAAAAATTGGTAGAAATCGATCCCCAAGACGTTGATCTAAAGTACCAACTGGGCCTTTCTCAAGCGCGAACCGGCAAACTATTGCTTGCCAATGACACGATGAAGAGTATCGCACCTGACGATGAACAGGGACACTTAGAAGCCCATCTCTGGCGAGCCAATTACTTCTCCCGCTACACAACGGCAGAAGGACTCAAATCATCGCTTGGGTTGATCGAAAAACACCTAGCCATGGCCATCGCCGCTGACCCAGAAAACTTGGCTGGCAAAGCTCAACTCGCCAAAACGTACATGCTTTACGCCAACCTTCTAGAAGAAGAATCCGGCGAACGCCTTAACTACCTAGAAAAATCAGACGAGATATTTCGTGAAATCATTGACGACGAGACCGAAAGCCGGACCAACAGCTCGATTAAAATCTCGATCCTAAACCCTTCAGTGCTGATCCGAAAACAGCTTGCGGCAGTTGCACCAGAAAAGTACTCCGTTGATACCGAAGTTTTTCGTGTCAAAGCACGAATCTCATCGTTGCTTAACGTTGCCAAGCGATACAACTCAGACTCGCTTCCACTTTGGCTGTTACTTATCAATTCGGCGAGCGAAATTCAACAGTTTGATTTTGCCGTAGACATTGCCAACCAAGGGCTGAAGCTCGCAGAGTCTCCAGCAACAAAACAAGGGATCATCAAAGCGAAATCATTCACGTTCAGAAAAGCTGCGTTATCGATCAACAAGTTTGATGATTTTGAGATGTACAAAAAGCGTTTCTTCTACCTTTGTGATGCCGTTCGCTCAAATCCTATTGAGCCCTCGAACTACGTACTGCTGACCCAGTTTGTTGGAAAAGAAAACGACAAACCAACCATTCAGCTCGCCCGTCAACTTGGACTATCCGAACCGGGCGACGCAGTCCCCATTAAAATAGAATGGTTGCGGCGGGCTTGCGTCGAAACAAGATACTCTGGATTCCTGAACTCAATGATCGGCGTGCATGAATTCCATATCGGCGAAAATGAATCGGCGATTAAGTCTTGGACAATCGCTCAACAATTCGACCCCTCGACTCGAGAATTAATCAGCAAGCTTTTTGAACTGAACATCCTTTCGAAACAAAACAAACTCGAAAACTTCGAAACCATGATGACCGAGTCACTGCGAACCTACCCCGAAGCAGTTAGAATTCGAATGCTACGAGGAACCTATGCATTCCGACAAAAGGAATTTCAAAAGGCGATCGACGACTTTCGAATCATCCTAGAAACCAACCCCGATGAACTAATCCTGCACCAACGAATTAAAACTTGCTATCAGTTCATGGGCGACCGAGCTGCCGCGACTGCCGAGCAAGACATTATCGACATAAAACTGAATAAGCTACCGCTTGAACAACAGCAACAAAACAGACAAATGCTTCAAAAAATCGAAGCTCAAGGGACCATCCAGTAATTTCCAGCGAAACTGATTTCTTGGGGAAACTGAAACCTATCCCGCAGTCAGATTTGGTAAACAAAAGCCCGGAAGTCGCCAAGCCCCAGCGTTCTTCCCCCCGACGCCGCAACGCATGCTCCCTGAAACCATGTCAGAGGCCTGTTTTTTTGAAATTTGCTCTGGGCGCTCACTAAAAAGTCGACGACTGGCTGGTTGTGGCACCGCTGACCGTTTTCGATTAACGAGTGAAACTGACCAGCAAATTCGTTGAAATATAAACGACCCCCAACCTCGATACAGGATTAAGCCTTAAAACCTTAGAAATGGTAGGTTAAAACATCGTCTTTGGCGAAACCTATTGGGTAAGTCATACTTTAATGACTAGTAAGATCTCGCTTTCTGACTTCAATATTTGAAGCAAGACCTTTCGCCAGCCCCATTCATCGTTTGTTACGAATTTTCTCGGAGTCAGTACGCTGTTCCCAAAGCTCACTAAAACTCAACTCTCCATCCTGTTTGTATCAATCTTGGCCTTACGGATTGCCGTTGGTTACCACTTTTTTAAAGAGGGCACAAACAAGCTCAAATACGGATTCAACGCCTACGGCTTCCTCTCGGGCGCCAAAGGCCCTCTCGCCCCCGCCTTCAAAGCCATGCTTGATGACAGCAAAGGCATGGCCAAGCTGTGCGTCACTCAAACCGAATCCGACGGAAAAAAGACCTTTGATATCGACACCGACAGTACGCTCCAGCAATGGGAACAGTTTACGACCCACGCCAATAAATATTACGGCTTTGGCAGCGTTGAACTCCAAGCCGAACTTGCCAAGCAACGACAAACAATCGCCGACCAAATCGAAACGGCCCGCACCGAAGGCAACACCGAAGTCAACACCGCAGAACTAGCCGGCAAGCGAGAGAGTCTTGAAAAAGACATCGCCCAAATTCGCCGTCAACCAGAACTGCTAAAAGACACGCTCAAAGCTCACAAGCTGCTCCTACAAGAATGGACCAAAGGCAATCGTGTCGAACTGATCGCTCACTTTGCAACCGAAAATCGACTCGACGGTTTTGCCCGTGACGGTCAACAAGCCAGTGCCGTTAGCTCGCAAGTCGATTCGCTTCGCGGCCAAGTTGATACGATCCAATCCGACCGAAACAAAAAAATGGCTGGCTGGAGTAAAGAGGTAAGTGGCCTCTGGGACTCGCTTGAAACCAAAGTCAACTCGCTAGCCGTGCCCCTACAAAAACGAGAAGCACCGCTGACCATAGCACGCCCATTCAGTCCAAAGTTTGGCGGCCTGAACTTGATCAACATGGTGATCCCATGGTTCGACACGATCGTTGGCGTTTGCCTGATCCTTGGATTGTTCACTCGATCAGCTTCGCTCGCCGCAGGATTGTTCCTGCTGTCAGTCTGTTTGACTCAACCATTCTGGGTACCTGGCACCAACCCCACTTACCTCTACTGGATCGAAATGACCGCTTGCTTCGTCATTTTTGGCACCCTCGCAGGTCGGATGGCAGGCTTGGACTACATCATCAACGGATTTTTCCGAGGTGACAAAACGGTCACTTCGACTCAAAACTAACACAACGAGTTGAAATCAGCCTTGGAAATACGGTTAACGTTCAGAAAACCGTATCTGCCGAACACCAACCAATCATCAGCCACCCTAAAGGCTAAGCATCCAATTTTCAAAAGGAAGAATCGATGAACAATCTAACACCTGAAGAACGTGAAATCGGCCGCGACAACTATTACTCAGCCGTTACCGCTCACGACAAAATGAATCGCCGCAGCTTCCTTGCAACATCCGCCGCCGCAGGCGTCGCTGGTGCAGGAGTCGCCGGCATGCTGTACGGCTACGGCAAACCTGAGAATCCAGTTCGCGTCTGCGTGATCGGAACCGGCGACGAAGGCAATGTGTTGATGGGTGCAATCAACCCAGACTTTGTCGAAGTAAAAGCCATCTGCGACATTCGCCCCTCCAGTGTTCACCGAGCCTTCCACGGTGACTGGGCCACACCTAACACGCTTAAAGCTCGACCCGGCTTGATGTCGGTGTATGGCTGGCAGACCGAAGCAGAAGCCCGCGAATACGTCAAAGTCTATCAAGACTACCGCGAAGCCATCGAAGACCCGGACATCGAAGCGGTCATCATCGCGACGCCGTTGTTCCTGCACGCCCCAATCGCCATTGCCGCCATGAAAGCCGGCAAACACGTGCTCTGTGAAAAGCTAATGGCACACAGCATCGCCGAATGTAAATTGATGACCCGCGTTGCCGAAGAAGAAGGCAAGCTACTGTCCATCGGCCACCAACGGCACTACAGCATTCTTTACGATAACGCCGTCAACCTGATCAAATGGGGCCTCCTTGGCGAACTCCACCACATCCGCGCTCAATGGCACCGCAACAACCGCCCCGGAAATGACTCATGGGCCATTCCAATTCCCGGCGGTGAAATGGGCGGCAACGGAAAACTCGTTGACAAGATCGCCGATCGCCTGAAGTCCTTTGAAGACTACTACAACAGCTCCGCGTGCTCTGGCGATGCAGACGTCAAAAAAACCTTTCAGCAGATCGCTCAGTGGAAAGCTTGGGACCAAGACAAATACGTCCAAGCCAATCGTTTTGGCTACGAAGACATCCCAACCGGCCAGTGGTACCCTGACCGGGATCGAACAGCGATCGAAGAAATGGTTCGCTGGCGTCTCTGGGACCGCACCGGTGGCGGCCTCATGGCTGAACTCGGATCGCATCAACTCGACGCCGCCAGCATCTTCATCTCGGCCTTGGCACAAAAACCTGGCCAGCACGTGCACCCGCTAAGCGTTCACGCAGTCGGCGGACGCCACACCGCTCCAAAAGATCGCGACGCAGCCGACCACGTTTACTGCACGTTTGACTTCCCCGGCCAAGGCTACGACTATAACTTCGACGTTGGTTACTCTGACAAAGTCAACAGCTACCCACCGACCACAGGCATCCCCGCCTACAACGAAAACGAACACTCCAACAAACGAGTGGTCGTCACTTACAGCTCGATCAACGGCAATGGCTACGGTGGCTACGGCGAAGTCGTCATGGGCACCAAAGCAACCATGGTTTTGGATCGCGAAAAAGAAGTCATGCTGTACCCAATCGCAGGTACATCATACAAGTCGCGTGTTAAGGCCAACAAAAAAGGCCAAGCCATCATTGACACCTCGGCCAGCGGCGATGCTGCACCAGCCAAAGCAGCCGAAGGATACGGTCCTGTCAGCCGCGGGTATCGCGAAGAGATCGAACACTGGGCATGGTGCATCCAGCAAGGGGATCTTGGCAACCAACCACGTTGCAACGGCCCCGTTGCTTTGGCAGACGCCACTATCGCGTTGACCGCGAAACTCGCCATCGACAACTCGCAGAAACCAGGCGGCCACGGTTTCATCCAATTCCAACCTGGTTGGTTCGACGTCGATAGCCAAGACGTTCCTGAAGCAAACGGCAACGCAGAAGCTAACAAGCAGGCGTGGGCCAAGGCCAAAAAGAACTGCAACATGACTTAGGACTCCCCCCCCAAGTCAACATTCCGCATCAGCAATGCGGTAAAATCAACAGCGGACTCAGCTTACCTGAGTCCGCTTTTTTTAATGGTTCAACTCCGTGAACCGTTTTGCCAGTATTTTGTCTGAAACGGCATGAATAAAAAACAACTACTCGGCCTTGGAGTTCCTGAAGACTGTATTCCAACCGCGATCTCGATCGTGCAAATTGCAGCTCGCAACAAATCGATCGAAGCTCCCAAAAAGCTGATCCCAAAACTCGTCACCGCACCCGCCGTTTACGCCGCAGACCCAATCTACGGACCGCTGGCTACTGCCATCATCGAACACGCGGCCAATGACGTTCCATTTTCTGAAATCGATTACGCCAGCTGGGGCACGGACTTCGACGACAACTCGATCCGCCAAATCCGCAACGCTTGTAAACTTCCCGTCTCTCGCGCCGCCGCCCTGATGCCCGATGCGCACTCGGGATACGGCCTGCCGATCGGCGGAGTTCTAGCGACCGAAAATGCAATCATTCCTTACGGCGTCGGCGTTGATATCGCTTGCCGGATGAAAATGACAATCACCGACCTTCCAGTTGAAACGGTTCACAACAACGACGCCAGTCAATGCCAAGAACTTGACCAAGCCCTGGAAACAGGAACCTTGTTCGGTACCGGTCGAAAATGGAAGCGGCCCAACGATCACGCGGTTTTGGACGAGGACTGGACGATCACGGCGGTCACCCGTGAAGCCCGCGATCGAGCACGAGGGCAACTTGGCACCAGCGGCAGTGGCAACCACTTTGTCGAATGGGGAGTACTGACGCTACCAGCACCCGAATTCGGCCTCGAACCGGGTAAGTACGTCGCCTTGCTTTCGCACAGTGGCTCTCGCGGCCCAGGCGCGATGACCTGCAATCGCTACACCGATATCGCTCGTCGTATGGCGCCAGCGAAAATCAAAAACGATTCGCAACTTCGTCACCTTTGCTGGCTAGACATGGACACCCAAGAAGGCCAAGAGTATTGGTTAGCGATGAATTTGATGGGGCGGTTCGCTTCGGCAAACCACGAAGTCATTCACCGTAACGTCACTCGACTTGCCGGTGCTCAATCACTAGCAACCATTGAAAACCACCATAACTTTGCTTGGCAAGAAGAGCACAACGGGCAATCGTTGTACGTCCATCGCAAAGGCGCCACACCCGCCGGAGCAGGGGAGGTCGGCGTGATCCCCGGAAACATGGCAGACTCATGCTTCGTCGTTCGCGGCAAAGGCAACGCGGCAAGCCTCAACTCGGCTTCACACGGAGCCGGACGACGCATGTCGCGAACCAAAGCCAAACAACAGTTTATCTGGAAAGAGTGGCAAAAGCACTTGGACCAAAAAAACGTTCGTTTGCTGTCGGGCGGATTGGATGAGGTTCCCGGAGCCTACAAAAACATCCACGACGTAATGGCCGCTCAAACGGACTTGGTCGACGTGATCGGTGAGTTCATGCCGCGCATCGTCATGATGTGCGGCGATGGCAGTCGCCCTGAAGATTGAAGGGATCCTGAATCCCGAAACCTGGAAGTGAGCAGCGGATCACGGTTGTCCACACAAGCTCAGAGCACTCCAGCTTCCTAAACTCCAGCTTCCTAAACTTCAGCTTAAAAAAAGGCTCTCAACACCATCGTGTCGAGAGCCTTTTTGTTTTTCTAATTGTCAACTCAACACTAGTTGAATAGTCGTCGAACACCGAAGGTGAAGAACACATTCGAGACCAAGTTCAAGATCTCTTCCTGCGGCTTAAACCTTAGGATCAACGTGTCACCTTGTTTGACCAACAGTCGTTGCCTTGGGTCGTTGATCGCATCATTCAAGTCAATTCGAATCGCAAGTTGCCGATCTCCAGGAATTTTCCTCAGCACGACCAACTCCGTCGGAGGCACGTTCTGGGCAGCTCCGCCCAAGAAACCCGTCTGTTGCCCAGAAGCAAAACCGCTACCAGCCAAAGACACTGCCGCCAAAACATCCAAGTCATAGTCACGCGGCAGCGGGAATTCACCACCTCGCAACAAACCGCTTGTGTAATAAACATCTGTCTCCCGAGTATCAACGTAAACCACGTCACCGTCGCGAAGAATCACGTCCTCGGCACGCAAGTCAGGAACTTCACCCGGCTTCAAACGCAGTGGGATCCTGATCGTGTTCGCATCGTCATCCAAATTTGGAACCTGACCGTAAGCATACTGATCCGGGTCCGCCGAACGATAGAACTCACTGGCCCTCTGGTCGCGGCGAGCGTTATCGAAACGGTTGCCGCGTAAGATACGAATCTCTGGCTTCGCGTTCACACCGGGGATACCACCAGTTTGCAACAAAGCATTCAACACATCATTTTTGTAGGCCGGCATCTGCAGTACAAAACCACGGCTGGACTGGTCACTTCGGTCGGTAACCTGACCACGTTGCCCTTGGCCTTGTAGATTTGAACCACGTTGCGACGTCGAGTTATCCTGACGAACCACAAACACTCGATAAGTGCGCTCGCGGAACAAGGTGACGATAATACGACCACCTTCCTTCAAAATCGGATCCGCACCGCCACGATACGCCCGCTGAATCAACTCTTCAGCCTGCTTGATCGTCAAACCACGCACCGGAATCGGTTTAACCGAAGGCAACGAAAGCGTGCCGTCTTCGCGAACTGGAACTGGAAATCCAATCGCTGGCGGCAAATCGCTACCCGGTTCAGCAAGTTGAATCGGAGGCGGCGCGTCGGCACTTCCCAACACACCTTCGATGAAAACACCAAGCACGTCTTTGCTGTCGAGCGTATAAAACTCGGGACGCGTCTGACGCAGGCGAGCCGGATTCAGCGGCACTTTCGATGCCTGCGGCTCTGCTTTAAATTGCTCCGGCAAACGTGCCGCTGGAATCGTATCCAAAGGCGAAAACAACGCCGTGCAACCGGTCATCGACATACTGATCGTCACCGCCAGCAGTAATGCAATTCGCATCGCTGTGCGTTGAGGCCTATCAGTTTGGGGTGTTGATTGGATCATCACTTAGAGACTCCAAAGATTAGCTGTCGGGAACAGCAAACTAAAAATGTGTGTGTGTATCAAAAGTGGCCTAGCGGAAATTACTCAATCCATTCCGTCGCAGATCGGACGGGCACCGGGGCCCCCAACTCGAACGAAGACGAACCTGGTGAAAACCCAGCTGGCACAACCACCGGAGTCGTTTCCCATTGAATGTTTGGATCCGCAGATAGCACTGAAGGCACCTCACTGGTCGCCACAGGCAAGGCTGCCCGAGTCGGTACTGGCGGAGCCTTAAAGTCCGTCGCCGTGTTCTCGCCGACCACTTTCCTGCCTGAAACGACAGGAACTTCACCCGTGAGCTTCGGCTTTGTTTTTTCTTGTTTGATCGCCGCGTCTAGCAATCGAGAAACTGCCAGATCGTGGAACGTACCTGAATTATCTTTCTTAGCCGCAGCAACACCGGCCGGGTATCCTTCGAACCACGCATCGACGCAATTACTACCGTCAGCGGATTGAAATTCGTAACCACGGTAACTGTCCGGTGGAAGCGCCGGCGTGTACCCGTCAGCTCCCTGACAAACATCCGCGTAACCATCACAGAAACCATTCTTGAAATGGTCCGCGTAGGGACGGTCACAATTTCCATATCGCAAGTTGTAGGCGCGTTTGGACCAAACTAAGTCGCGATAAGTTAACGCGGCGGTTTGATCAAAGCTGCGTAAAACATTGCAACCCGTCTGAGTTGCAGTGACACCGATAAGAGCCACTGCTGCCAGCCGAACTAGCCATTGGCTGTTCCAGCTGGAAAGGCGAATTGATCGAGAGTCTGACATTGAGGTTCCCCTGAATCGCTCAACTTCCAAGCCCCGAACACTCGCTCGAATACAGAAGTTGGAAAAATGATCACAAAGCGGGCGCTCTGTGACTCACCCTGTTCATCGCCCGTTAAGCTATGACGAATTTAGCGAACATTCCCTTGATAGCGGTTTTCACGGAAATATTTGTTACAACGAAGCAAACGGTTACACCGACGGATCGCAAACAAGCCAAAACCGCTAGCAACACAAGACGGCAGCAAGACGACTGCAACAGATAAGAAACGCCAAGAACAAAGCCGCTTCCAGCAAACCTAGCAGTCGCCGAAAAACCCTCCAGCCGATGCTCCAGCAAGGCCAACCAACAAAACTCCAACAAGGCCACGCACTCATGCCGTACCATGAATCACGCCAACTTGGCCAACGTCCCCAACCAGCCCAACCAGGCTTTGCCAAACAAACCAACACCTATGCGAAATCGCACGCATAACGTGACCGCACAATTCGCCTTCACGGCTTTAAAACAACGACTGAAATCAACAAACACGGACTTCCCAACAATCACTACCCGCATCAACTGGCGTGCATCCGCAGTAAACCTTCAGGCCTGTAAGCCCAACAGATAGCCGACGCTAAAACCCAACCACCAAGGCAGCACCATAGTCCAGGTCGCTTTCTTCGTTGCCAGTGGGCGGCGTGCTGTCATAGCGATTCTGGGCAAAGATCCGGAAGTTGATGTTCCGTTTCGCATCGACTAAGAAATCCAAACCGGCGTTAGTATTCAAACGGTAGTCAGCGAACTCAGAAACGTCAGGAAAGTAATCCACGGTCGCATAAACTCGCGTATTTTCGAACAACTTTCGCTCCCAATCGGCGCCAAACTGCAGTTCTGGCGACCAATCATCGTTAATGCTTTCGACCTCTCGCGATGCACCACCACCGAACCGAAGCTTTAATTTCCGCACATCTTCGTCAATCACTTTGAACGAGAGACCGGTATGCAACGCAACTCGATAATCAAAGTCTTTAAACCGATCGATCTCAACGCCAACCTGATTAAACCAGCTCCAACGCGGGTTCTTCAGCTTAATTTCCTGCCGAAACTGGCTGAACCATCGATCGGTAGTCGTTAACACATCGTTCGACGCGTAGAAGTAGTTACCAACAAAGTTCGACGTCGCAAAATCTGATTCACGCGTAACATTGACGGCGAAATTAAGGTCCAGGTTTTGGCTGTTACCTGTTTTTCCATTGAAACCAGCGGCAAACGAGCCCTTCCATGCTGGTGCTTCTTCGACAAGCTCGACGATTTCCCCCTCTTCGATGACTGTTTCGACTTGCGCGTGAACGTTGGCAGGAACGACCCAAACGGCCAGAGCTGCGAAAAGAACGGGGAACATTCGGGGGAGGGTAAACGATGTTTTCATTGGTCCTGAGCAGGCGAAAGAGCGATCGAAATAATTGGTAGGAAACCTCACAATAGAAAATTGCGCCCGCTCCAACAAGACAAATCCCACACCTTTGCCAAAGACCGCCAATTGCAGCCCGATCAACCAAACAAACGCTTGCCAACGTGAAATAGTTACAGGCCATTGATCTCAACAGCCCACTTCAAGAACTCAACGACCCACTAAGGTCGCTTCGAAGTGCTCCCCAAAACAAGACGGCTGCTTTTGCCTTAGTTTCGCCCTAGCCTAGATTTAGCCAGTCAAAATCCACACGCTTGCGAATTCGTGCTTATATTTGCACCCGCAATCAACAAGAGACGCAGCAAACGAGCTTCGCGAACCTGATGACCTCCAGCACGCCCTTAAAACAAAAGACCTAGCCGTTTTTCTTGCAAGAAATACTGCGGGATAAAAAACGCCAACAGCCCAAGAACAAACGTTGCGGCAACAAAACCAATATGAAACTCGTTCCAGGCAACGGAGTCAATTCGTTGCTGGCAATCGGCGGTAGCCATCTAGTTGGCCTAGTTGTTTTCCAACATCCGCTCGAGCCGAGACACTTGCCGTCGGACGGAATCCAAATCCGGATTAATATTCAACGCCAAACGGTAGCCAGCAAGCGCTCCAGAATTTTCGTCGATCTGCATGCAACAATGAGCCAAACCGATCGCCGCAGGGAAATGATAACTATTGAACTGCAACGCCTCGCGGCAATCAACCAACGCAGCCTCGTAATCGCCCAACGCACAAAACGCGATCGCCCGTTGACTGTAAGCTTCACTAAACTTTGGATTCGCTTCGATCAACTGAGTCGCAGCCGCTATCGCCTCTTCCATTCGCGATTGATCAATCAACCGAAAAATTTGCTTCAACAAATGCTGTTGCCCAACCGTCCCTTGACGCTGCCACAACTCACGAATCCCATGGTCAGCTAACATCCGAACGGCGCGGTCATCGTTGTTCAACGCTTGCCCCATCACATCATTATTCGAAAAGTCACCCAAGAATCCAATCGCTAAAATCGCCGCTCGGCGAGTCATCCGACCGCCGCCAACAGCAAGCCGTTCTAACGATGCCAAGTTATATTTGGTGGAAACCGACTGAATAAAATCAGCCGAGCTCTCCTCGTTGAGAAAACGTTGGTAAAATCTATCCAGCTGGGGATATCGGAGCGACGATTCCGACATAATTGACCAAGCCTCAAGTTAGATAACATTGCAAGTAGACGAACGATTTACTGCAAACAAAGGGTTCAAAATTGCTCAGCACATTCGTCGTGACGATCCGCCGAGTTTAGTTGGACCTTCAGTGTCCGGCAACGATGCATTCGCTCAGCTTTAGCCAGAACGATGACTTTCTTGGCTGCTTTGGCTTCGAAATATCAAACCATAACGAATATGACGACTAGGCAATTTTTTAGAGGCCAATCGCGTGACAGCACTCATCAAAACCAGCACCATGCAAATGTTCAAATGGGTAAATACGCCTGAAATTAACGGTTATCTCGGTTGGCTCACCGGCCTTATCCTCATCATCGGATTCGCTTGTCCCAGCCTCGTCCTAGCCCAAGGTGATTTGCCCGTCCTGATTGAAACCAAACAAGCCAAGTATTTGACCGGCAAGAAACTACAAAACCCAAAAGCCCTATCATTCTGGTGGAAAGACGCTCAGCTTCGAGATCGACTGATGGCGTTTTCAGATGCCGAAAACATCGCAGTCATGCTTGACCGCCGCGTCGACCCAAGCACCATCGTGAACCTGGGAATCGAAAACAAAACCGTCGAACAAATCTTTTGGCGAGTCGGCTCGGCCGCCAAGATTGGCGTCTGTCGAATTGAAGACTGTTATTACTTTGGCCCCGTCGACACCATCGTCGAATTGCCAATCGCCATGGAAACGCTCTCCCGACAAGCCAAAAAAGTAAAGAGCCGCTCCAAAGTAAAGTGGACCGTTAAACGTCAAGTCCGCACCGGAACAGTCGTCGCCACCAAATCACTCATCGAAGCGATCGCCACCAAGCACGGATTCACAGTCAACGGACTGGAAAAACTCCCACACGACCTGTGGTATTCCGTCTCGCTACCGCCCACCAGCGTACTGGCACAAATGCAATTGATGCTCGCCGGTTTCAACAAAACGTTCGAAATCGCTCCAGACGCGAAGTCGATCACGATCATCGACTTCCCTCAAACCGAATCCGCACGACGAACCTTCATCGTCGCCAAAAAACCGGCGAACTCAAAAGACCTCGCCAAACAATTCCCGGATTTGAAAATATCCTTTCGCTCCACCGCAGTCACCGCCAAAGGCCCTCCACAACAACTGGCCAAGTTCGCAGCCGCATTGGTTGAACAAGTTGTTCCCAAGACAGGCAAAGCTGAACTTCATCGTTTCACTTTGAACACCGAAGCCGACCGCCTGACGATCCTGCGCACCATCGCGGACACGGCGAAGCTCGAACTGGTCTTAGGCGAGATTCCACCGGCAGAACTCTCCGACCGAATCAAACTCAACGTCACCAAAGTCACACAAGGCGAACTGATCTTCGAAACGCTCAAAGGAACTCGCTTTCGAGCCGTCGTCGAAAAAGACAAGCTTGTGGTCAAACAGTAAAAGCTTCAAAGAAAACTACTTCTTGAAATTTGAGCACTATTAAACGTGACTGACAAAAATCCTTCGTCGATGGAATCCAACAAACCATTCGGGCTCTGGTCAGCCACGTTCTTAGTCGTCGCCAACATGATCGGCGCCGGCGTGTTCACGACCAGCGGATTTTCGTTTGCCGATCTCGGCGATCGACAATACGTGATGCTGGCCTGGCTGATCGGCAGCGGGATCGCCATCTGCGGCGCGATCAGCTACGGGCAACTTGCTCAACGCATCACCGAATCCGGCGGCGAATATCTATTCCTAAGTCGCTTGGTGCATCCGGCAGCTGGATTCATCGCCGGCTGGGTGTCTCTATTGGCAGGATTCACTGGCGCGATCGCTTTTGCGGCAACCGCGTTTGAATCGTACGCAGTCCCTGATGCGATTCGTCCCGGCTGGCTCCAACCAGGCATGGTCGGCATTGCAACGATTTTGCTATTCGGGATCCTGCATTCGGCGACCTTGAAAACTGGCGTGCTGACTCAGAACATCGTCGTCGGACTCAAGCTCGCTTTGCTGGCGGGCTTTGTCGGGTTTGCCTTTTTCCAATACCCCAGCGGCTGGCAAGGCATGCAAATCCAAACCGAAGACGCCGAGTTTTCGATCTACGCGATCGCGTCGACGTTGGTCTGGATATCGCTGAGCTTCAGCGGCTTCAATGCGGCGGTGTACGTGACGGGCGAAGTCGACAATCCCAAAACGAACGTCCCCCGAGCCCTCTTGCTGGGCACACTGATTACAACCGCATTCTACTTACTGCTGAATTTTGTTTTTCTGTACGCCGCGCCGCCGGAGCAAATCCGCAATGTCCAAGACATCGCCGCCGTGGCGTCGCAATCGCTTGGGGGCAATTCGCTGGCAACCTTAATTCGCGTAATCGTTAGCGTGGCACTACTCAGTTCAGTTTCGTCGATGATCATCGCTGGGCCAAGAGTTTACGCCAAAATGGCCGACGATGGTGTATTTCCAAAGCTATTCAACACACCGACCAACCGCCTGCAAAACGTTCCAGCGACAGCGATTTGGCTACAAGTCATCTGCGCGGTGACCGTCGTTTACTTTTCGACCTTAGTCTCACTACTGGATTACTTGAGTTTCACGTTGTCGGTGAGTGCCGCGATCACAGTCGCCTGTCTCTTATGGACTCGCCGCGACAACGACACCGTCGCTAAGCGTTTCATCTACTGCAGCATTGCGGCTTTGTACATCGCCGCCACATTTACCCTAGCGATCCTTTCGACCGTCGACAAACCCGAGAAACTGACTGCCTTCGCGCTCACGATCGTCAGTGGTTTGGCTTTGTACTTCCTGGTCAACAAGAAAACCAAAACCAGCGCCGGTTAACGGTTACTTTGAGCGGTTGGCTTTGATTTCATCTTTGAGCGTGCACGGGTGCAGTTTCGGGTGCCACGAAAAAACCCCGGAGCTACACAAAAATGCGTAATCTCCGGGGTTTATCAGAGGCGTCGGCGGGAGTCGAACCCGCGATGGCGGATTTGCAATCCGCTGCCTTAGCCACTTGGCCACGACGCCTTCAAGGTGCAGTATTATTTCTGTTTGACTTAAATGGTCAAGCGGTCTGGGTGGCTTGGGCAACAAAATGCTGCTTAAATCCACTTAACCTACCGCTTTTTCCGCGTTTTAAATGGCACGGCCTGCCCAAAACAAACTTCCAACTGCGTAAGACAAGTTTTCGGCCGTTATCCAATCAGACTTTACCTTGGTCCCCCAAAAACCCGCAGCATCAATCAACAAATTCAATTTTCCACACTGCGACCCACAGATCACCGAATTTTTCTAACCGATTGACGATCGATCTTTCCCAAAAAATTCGCCTTCCAATCGATCATACCGACGAATCTTGGCTACGCTCCGAAGGAACTGCCCTGCCGAGTCCCACGTCGGACGAACTCTTCGTTTACGGCTCTTAAAACCGCAGGCTTATCCGTACACCACTCTGGGCCGACAAACCAATCACCGGGGGCCTCGCCGCTAATTCGTTCTACCACCATCGTTGGTGGCAAACGCTCTAAGAAATCAACCAACGTGTTGATGTACTCATCCCGCTCCATCAACTTCACCTCGCCGCTGCGAACCTGATCAGCCAACGGCGTATTATCCACCGCGTACAAGTTATGAATTTTGACCGCGTCCAAATCCGATTCGGCCACCGCCTGAGCTGTCGCCATCATGTCTTCGTGGGTCTCACCCGGCAAACCCAGCATGATATGGGCGCACAGCTCAAAACCACGATCAACACTCCGCTCCATCGCGTCAATAAAAGAGTCATGATAGTGACCGCGGTTCATCCAATCGAGCGACTTGTTGTGAATCGTTTGCAAACCGTACTCGACCGTCAACGGAATCTTGACCGCAAATGCTTCCAACAAATCCAACACGTCATCCGGCACGCAGTCCTGTCGAGTCCCAATCGCCAGCGACATGACCTCGGGATGTGAGATCGCTTTTTCGTAAAGCGGCTTTAGCGTTTCGACCGGCGCGTACGTATTGGTGGCCGGTTGAAAGTACGCCATGAAGTGTTTGCACTTGTACCGCCGCTTGATGCGAAAGATACCTTCATCGATCTGAGCCAAAATGTCCTGCCGCGGCAAACGGCGACTCGGACTAAAGCTTCGATTGTCACAAAAGGTACAACCACCGACCGCAACCGTCCCGTCGACGTTCGGACAAGTGAACCCCGCGTCCACACTCACTCGCTGGACCCGATAACCGAATACCTGCCTTAAATAATAGCTGTAACTGAAGTAATGCAGCCCTTGTCCTGCCCAGTCGAACTGAGTCCGATCATGCGGGTAGGCAATCGACTTGTCGGGTAATTCCGACAATACCGGCACTGCTCGATGGTCTTGCGGCAGTTCATTAAGGATCGGAAGCGAATTTTCAGTCACGGCAGTTTGCTATTTATTTGACGGCACGTAGAGTGAAGAGTAGATTTCCACGCGGTTTCAGCTGAGCTCTTCATGCGTATCCTAACAATAGGACGCGACGTTGAGGATGTTATTTTGCGGCCAGTCTCTATTTATTCCACGATGTTTCATACTTAGCTTTCCTGAGGCCTTTTACAAATGTTTGGCGAACTTGTACCTATCGGCGGCGGCGACCCAATCCCGATGCTCAAAAAAAGACTCCGCGTCGGACGACGCGAGGGCTGCGACATCATCTTGAACTTCGGCAACGTGTCGTCCTACCATTGCCTGTTCGAAATTGAAAACGGCTACTGGTTCGTTCGCGACCTAAAGTCTCGTAACGGCATCAAAATCGACGGAAAAAAACTCCTGCCAGGGGTCCGCAAACGAGTCGACCCAAACGCTAAAATCGCAATCGCCAAACACCTGTTTGAAGTTGACTACGATCCAACAGCCAACGGGGCCTATGGCACCCCGCCACAAGAAGAAATCGTGGACGACTTCATGAGCAAGTCACTACTCGAACGCGCGGGGCTAAAAAAGAGCTCCAAAGGCAAATAGTTCGAATTCTGAGAACGACCGCCCCTCGCCATGAAGCGGCGACCTCTAACCAGAAGAGTGAATTCGCCCCCTAACCCTCAGCCCGACTCACCTCGGGCTTTTTTTGTTCGTCATCCGATCTACCGACAACCACCATCGCCAAGCTTACGATGGCAACCACCGCTGCGGCTCCCAACCAAGTTAACGGAAGCTTTTCATCTTCAGGAAACCACGCCTGCTGCGTCAACTCCTTTTGGAAATAAGCCAAGTAACTCACGCTGGCGTTATGAATTGCGTGCAAAATCATCCCCGGCAAAATCGAATTTGATTTGTAAGCCAAATAGCCCAGCACCAACCCCATCAACGTCGTGGGAATCAATCGATCGATCGCAATCACGCTGTTGCTGATCGTGTGAAAGCCGCCGAACACCAGCGCCGAGATCGCGATCGCTTTCCACGGCGAACTTTTTTTCAACAGCGATCGCTGCAACATCCCGCGAAAGAAAAACTCTTCGCACACCGCCGGCGCGACCGCCAAGCAAAGCCCGATCGTCCACCACGGAACGGATTGAATCTTTTCTGCCATCCCCTTGGTCAATTCAACCAGCCGATCATTCCAAACATCCCGCGCTTCGACCCCAGCGACCACACCATACAGATCGTGCCAAACCGTGGTCAGCCACATCACGATCGGCCACAGGCTCAACCCCAACAAAACGCCTCCAACCAAAAACACCGGCTTTGGCACTCGCAGTCCAAAACCGCTGACAAAATCGGTCCGTTGATAGACCGCCACCGCCGCGGGGAACAACACAAACATCACACACAACAACCCTGCCATCAAACCAAATCGCAACTGAAAGTCGCCGCTGGTCGCCGCCGAAAACCGATTCAAAAATTCGCTCGACGCAAAATTCATCGGCACCAACAGCAACGCACAAAACACCGCCGCCCCCAACGGCGTCACGCGATTGACTCGTTTTGGCCGCAGCACCATTTCTTTCAAGCTGTTCGCATCGGCATACAAAATCGCATCCGACCCAAACAGGCTCGCCGCGCAACTCAACGCCAGCACCGCATAAACAATCGTCGAAAGCACCACGATCGTCGCCGAACCGAAATCCACGCCGCCGGTGATCACATCTCGGGCCAGCAGCAAAATATTGACCATCGGGCAAACCAAATTAAACCCGGCCAATTTCATTTCAGGAGCCATCGCCATCAACCCCGGCCCCAGCGACAACAAGATCACCGGAATCAAATAAACCTGAGCTTCTTTAAAACTCTTTGCAAAACTGGTCACCACCAGCAACACCGCCGAAAAGAAACCCGCAAACAGAACCAACAGCAACAAAATCTGTGCCATTGTGGCGAGATTAAAAATCTCCAGCCCCAATTGTTTATCCAACTGAAACGCCCAGATCGTGGCGAACATCCCCAGCAAATTCAAAATCGCCGTCAGCATCGCCACGGTCACCACCGCCACGAATTTGGAAAACAAAATCCAAAACCGCGGAATCGGCGCTGCCATCAACGTCTCCAACGTACCTCGCTCTCGTTCGCCTGCCGTCAAATCGATCGCCGGATAAACCGCACCCGTAATCGTCATCAACACCAACACCAACGGAATCAAACCCGCCAACGACGCCAACCCGTCCCCCGACGAAGACTCACCAAACTCATCCTGAGCCACCACCCACGTCGGGTGCGACGGCTGCCGCAGCTGCCGCAATCGCGTCTTCAACTCGAACTCATTCGCTTTGCGAAAACAATAACTCAAGTAATCCGCTGCGGTTCGTGAGACGCCATCGTTGGCATGAACAATCTTGACTTTAAAACCCAGCGCTGAATCCAGCTCCAGCTTGGCGAAGTAGACGCCAACATCGGCCAACGGCTCTCCATCGTCACCGGCCGTATCAAGGATATCTCGCAGCGACACGTCCCCCGCCTTAGACACCAACTTCCATTGGTGATCCCCAAACGGTTTGAGCCCCGGGAACGGCCGTTCAGACGTCGGAACAACGCTCGGCAGATCCGTGCCGTCCATGCTTTCGGCAGCCTCGTTTTCTGTGTTCGCCGCATCGCTTATCTCCGCCTCACGCAGCGACGCCCCAGCAAACTGCGCGAATCGCATCCACTGCTGACGCACTTCCGCTTCCGTGCCATCGCCGTCGTAAACAATTCGCAAAGCAACCGGATCCGCGGCGGTCAATCCTTGCAAGTTATTCAACAGGAACGTTTTGAAAACCAAACTCAGGGCAGGGTACACCAACAGCGGCATCAGCACCAAAGTGATCAACGTTCGCCGATCTCTCAATGTCTCTCGCAACTCTTTCAGCATCAACCGCGAAATACGAAACGGTGACCGCGGTCGCGACGGTCGCTTCTTGGGCGGCGCAGTCGTTGACGAAGATTGACCATGCATCGATGGATCGTCGGCCAAGTTATCTGAATTGCTCACCTAAACCGCCTGCCCGCCTGAAACCGCAGCAGAATCTTGCTGGATCAAATCAATGAACATCTCAACCAAATCTTGCTTGCCCGTCCGAGCACGCAGTTCTTTCAAATCACCCGTCAGCACCATCGCCCCCTGATGCAACAAACCGAATCGCGAACACACTCGCTGAGCCTGCTCGAGCCGGTGCGTGCAAAGAATAACAATCTTGTTTTGTTGTTTTAGAAGCTGAATGTAATCAAAGATCACCTGACTACCGACCACATCCAACCCCAACGTCGGCTCATCCAAAATCATCACCGGCGGATCGTGGATCAACGCCCTAGCCAAATTCAAGCGTTGCTTTTGCCCGGTACTAAGCGTCGCACAGCCGCGGTCGATAAAATCACCCAATCGCAAAACATCCGTCAAATGCTCAATCCGTTCGGGCAACTCGGCTTCGGCCATCCCATAAACCTCTCCAAAGAAAGCCAACATCTCGCGGCCAGTCAGCCATTGATAAATCCCCGCCGACGCCGACACAAAACCAACTTGCCGCTTCAACTCATTGGGCTGATTGGTGCTGCGAATTCCGTTGATTTCAGCGAAGCCGGCGTCAGGTTTCAGCAACCCCAGAATCATCCGCATCACCGTCGTTTTGCCAGCGCCGTTTGGCCCCAGCAGCCCGAACACCTCGCCCTCGCCAACCTCGAACGACACATCTTGAGCCGCACGGATCTCGCGATCGGCTACATAAAACGTTTTGCAGAGTTGATTAATACGGATCATTTTGCAACCATTGTATTCCCAAAACCCAAACCGTGCAGATGGGCTACCGCGAATTCTATCACCTCGTTACGGTCATCTGAGACCACTAGTTCCACAGCAAAGATCTCAATCGGCAAAAATTCCAAAATTCCACCGTATATATAACACCAGCATAAACTGTCGGCAGCGGTGATCCCGGCAAAACGCTATACTGCCATGCTCACCACCAACTTGTCTTACGTAATTTACCTCCCGACGATTTGTCCGTGACCGAAAAAACCATCCAACCTGAACAATGGCTCGGCAATTTCGGGCTCGATGGATTTCGTCCCGGACAGCAGCACGTGATCGAAGCGATTCTTTCGGGACACGACACGCTGTGCATCATGCCCACCGGCGGCGGCAAAAGCCTGTGCTTTCAACTGCCCACCATCGCCCGCGAAGGCGTCACGATCGTGATCTCACCACTGATCGCGTTAATGAAAGACCAAGTCGACTCGTTGACCGAACGAGGCATCCCAGCGACGTTCATCAACAGCACCCTCACCTTGGACGAACAACAATCTCGCATCGGCGACATGGTCGCTGGCAAATACAAACTGATCTACATCGCCCCCGAACGACTCCGCAGCAGTTCGTTCATGCGGTCAGTCCAACGCACCAAGATCCAACTACTCGCCGTCGACGAAGCCCACTGCATCTCGCAATGGGGACACGACTTCCGCCCAGACTACGCGCGACTGGGCCGATTCCGCGAACGCTTGGGCAACCCGCAAACGGTTGCCTTAACCGCCACCGCGACCAGTCTTGTTCAAGACGACATCGCCAAAATCCTGCGATTTAAAGACCACACCAAGTTCGTCACCGGTTTCGCGCGAACCAATTTGACCCTTTCCGTCAAAGCCCCCAAAGGCAACGTCGAAAAAGACCAAACACTGATCAAGTTTTTGAAATCTCACCCCGGTTGCGGAATCATCTACGCTTCGACTCGCAAGAGCTGCGAGAAGTTGATCGAACTGCTGTCCGAAGAAATCGATCGCAGCGTCGCGTTTTATCACGCGGGTTTGCCGATCGACATGCGGCGGAAGGTCCAAGAACAGTTCATGTCTGGCGAGATCGAGATCATCGTCGCGACGAACGCGTTTGGCATGGGGATCGACAAATCGGATTTGCGATTCGTGGTTCATTATAACCTCCCCGGTAGCATCGAGGCCTATTATCAAGAAGCTGGCCGAGCCGGTCGCGATGGCAAGCATTCCGAATGCCTGATGCTGTACTCTTACCAAGACAAATTCATCCAAGAGTTTTTCATCGAAAACTCTTATCCGTCCAAAGAAACCGTTCGCGAAGTCTACGCTTACCTGTGCTCGATCGACAAAAATCCGATCGAGATGACGCTGCAAGAAGTCAAAGACGATCTGGGTCTGCAAATCGGCACCACCGGCATCGCCACGTGTGAAAACTTGCTGGAAAAGTCCGGCGCCATCGAACGCTTGGACAGCCGGCAGAACGCGGCGGGAATTCGAATCGATTCGGACATGCGCACGTTGATTGACCTACTGCCGCAAACCGCACGCAACCAACGGCATGTAATGCGCGGGTTGGAAAAAGTCGTCGGTGACCTGCGACACGAACGAGTGATGTTTCAACCGAAGTGGCTCGCTGAAACGCTCGACATGAAATGGGAGGCAGTCAATCGAACGATCAGGCAGTTGGTCAAGCTACCGATGCTTGACTACGTGCCGCCGTTTCGCGGGCGAGCGATTCACGTCAAGGACCGACGGAAACGATTCTCTGAGCTAGAGATCGATTTTGACGAACTGGCCAAACGACAACGCGCCGAACACGACAAACTCGACAGCGTGATTCGGTTGGCGACCACTCGTCGTTGCCGTCAATTAGAGATTCTCGAATACTTCGGCGACCCCGATCGTAAACGCTGCGGCAACTGTGACAACTGCGGAGCCACCAAAGACCTCGGCCCAGTGTCCGACAAAAGCTTCGGCAGCCCAGACGCTTGCCTCTACGCGGTCCAAGTCGCCATCAGCGGTGCGGCCCGAACGCACGGACGCTTTGGCAAAACTTTGGTCGCTCAAATGTTGACCGGTTCCACCTCAAAAAAAATCAAACAACTCGGCCTCGACCGAATCCCAACTCACGGATTGCTCCGGTCGCTTCGACAATCGGATGTGGTCGAGCTATTGGATTTTTTGCTGGCACGAGGGTACTTGTCGCAAGTCGAAACCACAAAATTCCGCCCCACGATGCAGGTGACCGAAGAAGGCCGACAAGTCATGCTCGGCGCCGTCGACCTGGATTTCACAACGCTACTGCCATTAAAACTAGCCAGCATCCTGTCGTCTCAACTGAAAAATAAAAAACCGCATCGAACCCACTCCACGTCGGAAAACAAAAACGAAAACGACCAAGCCACCGACGACCAGCAAGATCAAGTCCGCGAAAATCAAGTTCGCGAAAATCAAGACGACGCCCAAACGAAAACGTTGACCGCCACCAGTGATTCGCTGTCGGTGGCCCCAATCGACCCAGACATCGACCCAGACATCGACCCAGACATCGACTCAGAAATCGACTCAGACGAAGAAACGGACTTGATCAACGATACGTTTGGCCTGGGCTTTGAGATGGACCTCGCCAGCGAAGTGGACCTCGCCAGCGAAGCGGACGAAGCCCCGGAGGCGGAGGGTTTTGAAGATGACGAGCCGGCCGACGAATCGCCGGCGAAAGTTTCGTCTGACGTCACCACTCAACCTCCGGCCGATCGCACCACCCCCGACAAACCGCTCAGCGACCGGATCATTCGCAGAGACCTTCCGGAAACCTCATCCGTCCAGCCGTCCTTCTATTGGACTTGGCAATTGATCGTTGACGGATATTCGGTCGAGCACATTGGTCAGACGCGTGGGATCGATCGAGCGGCGATTTTTGATCACGCCAACCGCGCGATTCAAAGCGGCCGGTCAGTCAAAGCAGAGTGGTTGCTTGATCCGGACAAAGTTTCTGCATTGCAACAGCTGATTCGATCCAATCCCGATTCTCGAATGCCCGCCTTGATGGCTCAACTGCCCACAGGCATCGAATCGTTCGAACTGCAGTTTTTCTTGCAAGCCAAAGATTAGTCAGCATGGCATCCTTCACCACAAACACGCTGGTGAACAATGAGCCCCGCCGCGTGACAGCCTTTTGCATCGACCTCAATAAGTTACCCCTCAATAAGTTACTTATCTGAGTTACTTATCTGAGTTACTTATCTGAGTTACTTATCTGAGTTACTTATCTGAGTTACTTAACTGAGAACTAACGATTTACGACGAGTGCACTGTTGCCGAAAGATTGAGCCGAAAGATTGGGCCAAAAGATCAGGCCGAAAGATCAGGCAGTTCTGATCCCTCCCAATAATCACCGATCAAAATTCGTCTTCAAAAATTATTTAACGCCAAGCCGCCAAGACGCGAAGAACTAGCACGAAACCTTGCTTTGCGACCTTCCGTCCTAGCAAGTTTTAATACCATCGCACCCCCAGCCAAGACGTTTTGACACAGGGCACACCCTCGAAGGCCAAGCTCGACCACCCCCAACACCACAAATCCCCCGTCTCTTTGCCCAATAACAGCCGTCGCGGGGTTTAGCTATATTCGTTACAATTTCCGTCCCGGTCAGTTTTGGCTGAAAACCACATCCGATATTTCCCGTGTTACCGAACGCGGGACAACTTTGACATAACATTTACCAAGGCACCACCAACCTGGTGGGACTTCGTAAACCCCAAGGACTTATGGACAACCCTTCAGACCCACAACGCTCACAAGACGAAAATCAGGGACGAGCAGGCCGCAGCTTTAATTGGCTGTTCCCGGCATTGTTTGTTTTCCTGATCATCATGTTGCTAGTAAGCATTTTCACCAGCACTCCGCGATCCGAAATCAGCTACAAAGATTTCCTGAACTTTGTCGATGGCAAAGACCAAAGCGGTGCAGAGGTGCGCGACGACAAAGACCAGCGGCTCGATACGCTGATCAAATTCGTGAACTTCGGTCCCTACTCGGCCACCGGCATGTTCAAAGTGCAGCCCAGCCAACAACCTAAATACGACCGCCGAACCGGCAGCTTGGACAAACCGGCCAAGAACGCCAAGCTAGAAAAGTTTTTCTCGGTCAACTTGAGCGGCCCCGATTCACCGGATTACAAACACGCTCTAGAAGCCGTCAGAAAAGTCGACACAATTCGCTACGACGTCAACCCACCTGACAACGCATCGGCTTGGTACTACGCCATGTTTTTGGCAATGACGTTTGGCATCTTGATGTTCATGATGGTCTCGATGCGCCGCTCGCAAAACCAAATGATGGGCGGCGGTGGCTTCCTATCAAGCTTTTCTCGTAGCCCAGCCAAAAAATACGAAGCCTCCGACAAACCCGTCACCTTTAAAGACGTCGCCGGCCTCGAAGGCGTCAAAGCCGACCTCGGCGAGATCGTGGAATTCCTCAAAGACCCGACGCGGTTCCAGAAACTTGGCGGCCGCGTCCCCAAAGGCGCATTACTGATCGGCCCACCGGGAACCGGAAAAACATTGCTCGCCCGAGCCATCGCTGGCGAAGCGGGCGTGCCGTACTTCTCGGTCAATGGTTCAGAATTCATTCAAATGTTCGTTGGCGTAGGTGCCAGCCGCGTCCGCGATTTGTTCGCCACAGCCAAAGCCCAAGCGCCCGCGATTATCTTCGTCGATGAAATCGACGCGGTCGGTCGCCAACGCGGTGCCGGCGTCGGTGGTGGACACGACGAACGTGAACAAACGCTCAACCAAATCCTTGGCGAAATGGACGGCTTCCAAGTCAACGACTCGGTCATCGTAGTCGCGGCAACCAATCGCCCCGATATTTTGGACCCCGCGTTGCTACGCCCAGGTCGTTTTGACCGCCACGTGACCGTCAGCCGCCCGACCAGAAACGGCCGCTTGGCGATTTTCAATGTTCACGTGCGAGAAGTTCCACTAGGGCCTGATGTCGATTTGGACATTATGGCTCAAGCAACCGTGGGTATGACCGGAGCAGACATCAAGAACTTGGTCAACGAAGCTGCTTTGTGGGCAGCCCGAGCAGACAAAACCAAAGTCGAAATGGCAGATTTCTACTACGCGCACGACAAAGTCCTGATGGGGGCCAAGCGTGAAGAAGTTCTGTCCAACGAAGAAAAAGAAAAAACAGCTTACCACGAAGCGGGCCACACCCTGACCGCATGGCGGCTCAAAGGCGCCAGCCCCGTACACAAAGTCACCGTGATCCCCCGCGGTCGCGCACTCGGCGTCACGCAAATGGTCCCCGACGAAGACCGCCTGAACATGTCGCAAAACGACATCTTGGACAACTTGGTCGTGTTGCTGGGCGGTCGAGCGGCAGAGATTTTGATCTACGACGAACTTTCCGTCGGTGCCGAAAACGACCTCGAACGCGCCACCTCAATGGCTCGTCGAATGGTAACCCACTGGGGGATGAGCGAAAAGCTTGGCCCTGTCAGCTACAAGACCAGCGACGAAGATCCGTTCTTGGGCGGCCAGATCCACAAAACCAGCCAGTTCTCCGAACACACGCTGGAAACGATCGACGAGGAAGTCCACTCGATTTTGACCACCGCAGCCAAGCGTGCGATGGACATGCTGATAAAATACAAGGACGAATTGGAAGCAATCACCCGTGGCTTGATGGAGAACGAGGAGTTGGATCGCAAGCAGATCACTGAACTGATCGGCGAAAGCATTCACGCAGCCAAGCAGAAAGCCCGCGCCGAAGAAGAAGCGAAAGCCAAAGCTGCAAAAGAATCGGAGGACCAGCAGAAGCCATCCGATTCAGAACAACAAGCAGACTCAGAAACCACCGGCGAAACGGAAGGCTAAAAAAGCTGGCACAAAAATTGGCAACGGCTCAGGTGACAGAGGCATGGACAACAATAACCGGATCAGATTCGTAACAACCGGCGGGACGATCGATAAAATCTACTTCGACGCCAACAGTGAATTCACCGTCGGTGACTCGCTGATCGCCCAGATTCTCGCCGAAGGGAACGTGAACATTGATTACGAGATCACCCCTTTGATGCGGAAAGACAGCCTGGAGCTAACCGACGAAGACCGCCAATCCATCTTCGACGCCATCGATAGCTCACCTGACAAACGTTTCATCGTGACACATGGAACCGACACGATGACAAAAACCGCAGAAAAGCTGGCTTCGCTCACCGAAAAAACGGTCGTCTTGACCGGGGCCATCACCCCCGCTCGTTTCCGCACGACCGATGCCGCTTTCAATCTTGGCATGGCCGTCGCAGCAGTCCAGTCGCAACCGCCTGGAGTGTACATTGCCATGAGTGGACAAATCTTTGCCGCCGGGTCCGTCAAGAAAAACCTCAAAGAACAGCGATTTGAAAGCCTTTAACCACATCGCTTTTAAATCCCCCTTGGGCTTCAAGAATTTTCACCAACAGCTCAACTCGATACGCGTCGAAAAAGACAGGCTTTTTCGATGTGCTAAATAAGAAAATCAACCACGAATGGACACCGATATACACGGACTTCCAAACGCCGATCCGTGTCTATCAGTGTTCATCCGTGGTTAGGATTTTTTTCAGCACCAAAAGCGTAATTGAAAAGCAGAGCTTGTAAAATCGTCCCCCCCAGGTGCTGCCTTCCGTGCTGCTCATGACGCATGGCAGCCCCCAATACCACACACGAGGCAGCGCCTCATAATGATTGGATTCCAAGGTAGAGCCCCAAAACCAGATAGTGGTGGCAGACCGAGAAGTCTCGAATTCGCAGATTAACGAACAGTCAGTGACGTAGTACTTAAACTCAACATTCATTCACGGCCCTTCCGGGAATTCAGTGGGGCGTGTGTCAACTGACAGCCTTCTAGTAGGCAAGTCTCAACGTGACATCGACTTGGCTTTGGCCAGTGAACGTGCCACGTTTACGCGGTTTAAAATGGATTCACTTTAGAAGGCCTCGAAACAACATGCTCACGGGACTATCCCAGAAGCACATCGCTCGGGTAAGCATGCCAGTACTCATTAGCCCCTCTTACCCTCAAAGCTGTGAAGCATGGCCCCCACGCGACTGACAAAACAATCGAAACTCTTGGGCCAGCCACTAAAACTCCCCAAGAACCACATTCACTCGGTCAATCAAGAATGATCAAAATACAACTGCCGTCGTCGATCACATTGACTCCAGCATCACGGGCGGCCTGACTGGCAGCGGCATCTTCGGCCCCCGGCTGCATCCACACATGCTTGACGCCTGCCGCGATCGCGTCAGCAACGACTTGCCGAGTAACCGCAGGCCGAGTGATCACTGAAATTGCCTCGGGAACGACGGGGAGTTCTGCAATGGTTGCAAAAGCCTGCTGGCCTTCAACCTCGCTCGCCGTCGGATTCAGCGGATACGTTTCTCGCTCCGATCCCAGCAAAGCACGGAACACGCGGTTGCCAAATTTTTCGGGCTTGGTCGACGCCCCCGCAACTGCATAAGTCTTTGACGCCAAAAATGCTTCGATACTTTGATTCATGGCTTACTCTTCTCTTTCGGTAACGGTCAGCTTCGTTTTTCCCGAGCATTGGTATTTCTTCGTTGACATAGGCCAGAGCGCTAACTTACGTACGCGTTGGCAACACCCTTATCTACTTGGTTGCCTACTTGGTTATCTACTTGGTTCTTCCAGTATTTAAGCGGCAAGCGCCGGAAGAACCAGCGATGAAGAGCTTTCAGACCACCGGCGGTTCGGCAGCGGTCGGGGTTAAAATTACCAATGCCAACAACTTCAGAAACAAACTGTTTAGCTCGTCGACCCAGACAATCAGCACCGAGGTCAAGCGATGCGTATTCCTCTTCCACCAAATTTTCCGTCATCAATTTCTCCTCCATGAATTGAACCGGAGGAATTGAGACAGTAAACGGATTTGGTTCACCGTTTTCTCAAAAAACACTTGCGGGGTGTAAAGGAGCTGGAAGCACCGTCTCCACATTTCCAGCAGCACCGCGAAACGCCAAATTCTAAAGCGGCACCGGCGCTATCCCATTGAAGCCCACGTAAATTCCAGTGGCCAACAACATCACCGCGGCCACCAACATGCAGATTGCGGGCAGCAACAAAGTTTTCCCCGTCATGAACCCAAAGACCGGGCAGTACAGCCCCAACGAAACCAAACAGGCGATCCCGTGACCTTGTGCGGCCGAAAACGCAACGATCGAAATCCAAGCCGCCATGCCCAAGTACAACAGCACCGAAGCGATCAAACTAATCCCCGCCGGCGACATGAACAGCGTCAACGTCTCCATAAAGAACACCACCGCCAAAGCCAAGCACAGCATGATGATGCCAAAGAAGCCCGCCACCAACGCGATCAAATAAGACTCCGCGCCATCGCCAAAGTCATCATCGACTCCCGCGCCGGACGCTTCCTCCAAATCCCGTTCAGCCTTCCGCATCATTTGCTCGGTGCCGGACATGCCTGCGGTGGATTCAATATCCTCGTCGGCTTCGGTTTCAAGCAGAGCCCCCGTCTCGAGGTTAAACCCGCAATCGATGCAGATCACCATCCCGCGTTTGACTTCAGAACCGCAGTTGTCGCACATCGGGCCACGCGCTCGAGACCGAACTTCCTCTTCGTCCAGAATATCCAGCAACGGGTTACGTGCAGCAGCCTTGGCAGCACTCCGCACCGGCGCAGGCGCAGGAACCGCCGCAGCGGCCGCCTCGATCACTACCGGATTTTGGCATTTCGGGCATTTGACCCGACGACCGGCAAGCTCGTCTTTGGCTTTAAACTTAGCACTACAACTTCCGCAATTGACCTTAATAGGCATGAAATTGATATCCTGGCAATGATGAGCCGCTGGCGGCTTCGCGAATTAATGAAGCATATGAACACAGTAGTTTTGTTGCCAAAAATCCGTTTGGCAACCACCAATCGCTAATCTTACCAGAATCGTTCAATTACTGCTCTACTAGGGGCATTAGAATTGGTGTAAACGCTATCTCATCAAAGAATTGCAGCCGCAATTGCAGCCGCAATTGCAGCCGCTCAACCGAGCAAATCCGCAACCGATCAAACCAAATTCTTAATCCCCGCCAACTTCATGCATCCTTTTCAAAAACGTCGCCAACGGCTCGCCGCCAACCTAAACGACTTGCCTGCCGACGCGATGTTGATCTCCAACCTCAACAACATTCGCTACCTAACGGGCTTCACCGGCAGCGCGGCCTATCTGTTTTTTTCGCCCGAACAACAGATCCTTGCCAGCGACGCGCGGTACTCGACCCAACTGCAACAAGAATGCCCTGACCTTGAAATCGACATCCGCGACGTCACCTCAACCCTCATGGACTCAACTCAGCGGATCGTCAAATCATTCGGCTGGAAAAACTTGGCCATCGAATCCGCTCGGCTTACCAAAGCCGACTTTGACCAACTCCAAACACGGATGCCAGACACCCAACTGGTCGACACAACCGAAGTAGTCGAGCGATTGCGGATGATCAAAGACGAAACGGAGATCGCCGCAATTCGAAAATCCATTCAAGCCAACCAGACCGCCTTCCAAAACACGCTCGCCGCCGCCACCGCCCAACAAACCGAACGAGAGTTCGCGTTCGCCCTAGAAGCAGAAATGCGTCGGCTGGGTGCGTCGGGGTTTGCGTTTGATCCGATCGTCGGCGTCGGCCCTCGCGCGGCATTGCCGCACGGACGGCCCTCGGACAAAACGCTGGGGTCGGCCAGTAATTTCCTAGTCGACTGGGGAGCCAACGTGGATGGCTACTTAAGTGATTTGACTCGGATGGTCATCACCGGCGAACCGGAACCGAAATTGATCGAGATCTACGACGTCGTTTTAGCCGCCCAAACAGCCGCGATCGCTCAGATCCGACCGGGTGCCCGAGCCGGCACGATCGACGCCGCGGCCCGATCGGTGATCGCCGAAGCCGGTTTTGAAGAATTTTTCCAGCATGGAACCGGCCATTGCTTTGGCCTAGAGATCCACGAACAGCCGTATTTGTCTCCATCGTCCGACATAATTTTGGCTGCCGGCATGGTTTTGACCGTCGAACCAGGCATCTATCTGCCCGAAATTGCGGGCGTTCGGATCGAAGATGACGTGCTGGTGACCGATTCCGGCTACGAAGTCCTCAGTAATCTGCCGAAAGCTCTAGAACAATGCGTGGTCCGGCTTGGCGATTGACTCACGTTTTGACTACAATTGCGAATTACAAATCACCGACCATAGCCCAGTCTGCCCCGTTTAACGCGGCAGCTTGCTATTCACTATATATATAACTTTGGAGCAATGATGGCCAAAGCGAAGAATGAAACAGGAACGGATTCTGTTTTTGACGTTAAAAAGATCCGTGAACTAATCGAGCTGATGCAAGACCATGAGCTCAACGAGGTGGACCTGAAGCAAGCCGATCAACGGATCCGCTTGCGACGGGGCCCAGAAGGCCAGCCGGTTACTTACGCCCAACCAGCGCCAGTTGCCGCTGCTCCAGTTGCTGCCGCTGGCCCTGCTGCGGCCGCCGCAGCTCCCGCTGCCAACGACGATACCTTCACCATCGATAGCCCCACTATCGGTACGTTTTACTCGCGTCCAAAACCCGACGCTGCGGACTACATCAAAGTCGGTGACGTGATTACCGAAGACACAATCGTTTGCATTGTCGAAGCGATGAAAATGTTCAACGAGATTCCTGCTGGCGTGTCCGGCAAGGTCGTTGAGATTTTGGTCAAAAACGAAGATCCGGTCGATAACAACAAGCCGTTGTTTCGAATCGCAAAAAGCTAACTTCAACCTGCGAACCAATGTTTAATAGAATTCTAATTGCCAACCGCGGCGAGATCGCGTTGCGTATCATCCGCGCATGCAAAGAGATGGGCATCGAAACGGTTGCCGTATTCAGCGAAGCCGACCGCGGCAGCAAGTACCTCGAACTAGCCGACGAAGCTTACTGCGTCGGCAACGCTCGTTCGGGCGACAGCTACCTGCGTACGACTCAGCTGATCAGTGCCGCCGAACTTTCGGGCGCCGAAGCCATCCATCCCGGCTACGGGTTCATGGGCGAAAACGCTGACTTCAACGAAGCCTGCCGTGACTCGAACATCAACTTCATCGGCCCCTCGCCTGAGGCCATGCGAATGCTTGGCGACAAAAACACCGCTCGCTCCTTGGCGCGCAAAGCCAAAGTGCCTGTGGTGCCGGGGTCCGCGGGGTTGATCGACGATCCCAAGGAAGCGACCAAAGTCGCCAAAGAAATCGGCTATCCGGTTTTGGTCAAAGCAACCGCCGGTGGTGGTGGCAAAGGCATGCGTGTCGCAGAAAACGAGGCATCGCTGAAGCACGCGCTGGAACAAGCCGCTCAAGAAGCAGAGGCCGCTTTTGGCGATGCGGGCGTTTACCTTGAGAAGTTCATCTCGCTGCCACGCCACGTTGAAGTCCAAATTTTGGCCGACACACACGGTAATGTCGTTCACCTTTGGGAACGAGACTGCTCGACTCAGCGACGTCACCAAAAGCTGATCGAAGAAAGCCCCGCTCCAACCCTACCGCCAAAAGTTCGCACCGAAATTTGCGACGCAGCGGTTCGGATGATCAAAGCGGCAGACTACTCCAACGCGGCCACCGTTGAGTTCATTGTCGATAAAGACAACAACTTTTACTTCATCGAGGTTAACGCTCGAATCCAAGTCGAACATCCGGTAACCGAAATGGTAACCGGAATCGATTTGATCCAACAACAGATTCGCGTTGCCGCCGGCGAAAAGCTTTCCTTCACCCAGGACGACATTCCTTGCAACGGCGTGTCGATCGAGTGTCGGATCAACGCTGAAGATCCGGACCGAAATTTTGGTCCTTGCCCTGGCACGATCGAATCGATCTGCATGCCGGGAGGACTGGGCGTTCGCTTTGACACCCACGTTCACGCCGGCTACACAGTGCCACCGTATTACGATTCGATGGTCGGCAAGTTGATCGTTCACCAACCGACCCGAACCCAAGCGATCGCTTGCATGGTTCGCTGCTTGGACGAACTACGAATCGAAGGCATCAAGACGACGGCTGAATTCCAGAAGACCGTTTTGTTGCACGAAGATTTCGTCAACGGCAAAGTCGACACCAAGTGGGTCGAACGCAACATGTAGTCGCGAGGGCGAAGCCTGAAAAAGTGTGGTGACCAGCTGCAAGCCTGTCAAACGCGCAGGGCATCCAGAAGCCGCTCCAATGGTCGGGCTTGTTGACTAAAACAACAGGCCCTGACACGGCGCGATCCCACCAATAGCGCCTTCCTAATTTGCAAAACTGATTCACCCGGGCCCCCAAGACCTTAGCCGGCCCTAGCGTAGCTCCAACCTACGCTAACCAGATCCCCGCGTGCCTCACTGCCGAACCTCGCCCTTAACCGTCAACGTCAGCTTGATTAAGGCACACCAAGTTCCTTTGCAGCTAAATTAGCCGTATTCAATTGCGGGTAGTTTTTCTAAGATACCCGCTTCAAAAATTCGTACACATAACGAACCGCTGCTTGATCCGTCGAGACAACAAATCGTCGCCAGCGAGACCTCAACTAACGATCTAAATGACTTCCCTTCAACTTTAACTACGATGAGGCATTGCCGTGGCTAACACCCTTTCGACCAACATCAAACAATCGGACTTCAAACGAGTTGCAATCCTGTTCGCTGGCGGCCCAGCCCCAGCGGCCAACGCAGTTATCTCGGCCGCGGCGACATCGTTCATCCGAGCTGGCGTGGAAGTCATCGGCATCAAACACGGCTACAGTAACTTAGCCGACTTTGACCCTTCGCAACCGCTCGAAGAAGGCAAAGACTTCATCGTGCTTAACAGCGACGTATTGCGTCGCACGCGAAGCAGCCAAGGCATCATGATCGGTACCGCTCGCACCAACCCTGGCAAACACATCACCTGCCCAGAAGACTTGAACAACGCTGAAAAGTGCGCCCCAATGGAACGCGTTTGCGAAGCATTGCAATCCATCGGCGTCGACGCGTTGATGTCAATCGGCGGCGACGACACTTTGAAAACCGCCAACAAATTCAAGCTGCACCAACAACAAAACCGCACCGACAAAAAAACGATGCCGGTCGTGCACCTGCCAAAAACCATCGACAATGATTATTTCGGCATCGACTTCACTTTTGGATTTTTCACAGCCGTCGATTTTTTGGCCACCGAGATTCGCACGCTGATCCACGATGCCGAAGCGACACGAGCTTACTTCCTGTGCGAAACCATGGGCCGTTCAGCGGGCTGGTTGTCCTACGGAGCCGCGATCGCTGGCGAGGCAAGCTTGGTGATCAGCATCGAAGACGTCAAAGCTGGATACTTGATCGAAGAAAAATTTACCGCCACCGACGGTAGTACGAAGACTCGCGAATGCATGAACATGGACGCCGTCGCCGACCGGATCGTCAAAACCATGCTTGCCCGTGAAAACGAAGGCAAGCACTACGGTGTAGTCGTTGTCGCTGAAGGACTGGCCGAGTACCTCCCGTACAACTACGTGGAAGGCATTTCTCGCGACGATCACGGCCACATCAACATCACGGCAGTCAGCTTGCACAGCATCATGTCCAAAGCGATTGAAGCCAAGTACACCGAACGAACCGGTGCGTCACGAGCGGTCAAAGGTTTGCAACTGGGTTACGAATCGCGTTGTGCCAAGCCGCACGCGTTCGATGCGATGCTGGGTAGCCAACTTGGCGTGGGTGCTTTCCGTGCATTGGTCGAAGAAGGCCTTAACGGCGTCATGGTCAGTGTTTCTGGCCAGCTAGACTTGCACTACGAGCCATTCGAAAAATTGGTCGACCCAAGAACGCTGGTTACTTTGGTTCGCTACATCGACACCGACAGCGACTTCCATCGATTGGCCCGTTTCTTGGAAACCCAAATCGACGAAACGGCCTAGGCCCTAGACTCTAGGCTCTAAACTTTACTGTTTGATTTTCGGGGAAGACCCCAATGATCCTAGAAGCTTGTGTCGGCACGGTTGGCGAAGCGATCCGCGCCCAAACCAACGGGGCCGACCAATTAGAACTCTGCGATCGTCTTGATCTAGACGGCACAAGCCCGCCGCGGGAATTAGTCGCGGCGGTCTGTCAGGCCGTTTCTATTCCGGTCAAAGTCATTTTGAATCCGGTCTCTTTTGAGTACTCTTACTCAGCCCGGCAACTCGACAACATTTTGGCGTACATGGCCTCATTGGAAAACATAAACCTTTCCGGTTTCGTATTCGGTGCTCTGAACCAACACCAGATGCCAGACCTTTCCGCCGCGGAAAAAATCGCCACCGCGACGGACCTACCGATCACGTTCCACAAAGCGATCGACGACACGGCGGACATCTTGACCGCGACCGACCTGATCGCCAAATCAAACCTCGTCGATTTCATTCTCAGTTCTGGCGGATTCCCAACCGCTCAACAAGGGCAGGGCAGGCTGATCGAAATGCGAGACGTCCTAGCCGGCCAGTCAACCAAGCTCATCGCCGCCGGCAGCATCACTTCGGAAAACCTTCCTGAACTTCACGACGCCTTGGTACTTGATCACTACCACGGCAAACGAATTGTGGAATGAAGCTCGGCCGCGAATTCATGCGATTGAATCGATGGCGTTTGGTTTGCATCAGGCTAGTTGAAGCAAACTACTAACTCCTGACAGATGGCCTACTGGCCAAAGCGACCTAGGCAGGTGCCCGAACCACCAAACAGAATCCACCAAACTCCAAACCAACCCAACACGTCAAAACCAACCGAAACTTTGCCCGCCCCCGCGAATTGCCACCGGTATTGGCGTTTTAGATTTAACCTAAAAACGTTAAAGTTTCGACTCAAGAAGGATCCCCCCCTGAAACTTTCCCTGCCAAGGACCGGCGGATGTACAAATTGTTGTTGTCTTGGAGATACCTCAAGACTCGTTTTATCGCATTGGCATCGATCGTTAGCGTCACGCTAGGCGTCGCCACGCTGATCGTCGTCAACAGCGTCATGGCTGGCTTCGTCGATCAAATGCAGAGCCGCATCCATGGGATCCTCTCCGACGTGGAAATCTCCGCACCGTTGCTATCAGACATTAAACAACCCACCGCCTTCATCGAAGAAGTCCGCGAAGTGGTCGGCGATGACCTGAAAGAACTCACCTCCGTCGTTCGCAGCAACGCCTTGATCTCGTTCAATTTCAACGACCGCCAATGGACGCAGCACGTGATGCTACTGGGCATCGACGACGAAACCTTTGGCAAGGTTACCGACTTCGAACCATATCTGACCAACGATATCAAAAAGGAAAAGTTCTCCTTCGACCTCGAAGAAACTGGCTATGCGATGTTCGACAACGCTGGCTGGAAATATCGCCGTGAAAAGTTTTGGCATCAACAAGAACTCGAAAAACTCCAACGCGAGTACCGCAATCTGTACGACGAAGAAGCGAAACGAGTGATGCTGGACCAAGCCAATTCATCTGGCTACACTGCCGATGGTCGTTTAATCCAAGAAGACTCACCCGCTCCGTCAATCGAGAATCCCACCAAAGCCAAGTTCGCCGCGTTACCCAAAACCGCACCGGACATCGACAAACTTTACCAAACCAAAACCGACCGCGACAAAACCAACGCCGACCGATTCGCGGCAGTCAAAAATGACGGCACCGTCGAGCTGGCCCCCTTCGATCCTCACGTAGGCCGCCGGAAAAAACTGACGACTGAAGAGATGTTCAATCCGGCTCGGGATCAATACACCGGTATTATTCTGGGCTTAGGAATTTCCGAGCGAAAAATGCGCGAGCATGATGGAACATTGACTGAGATCTACATGGTCAATCCCGGTGACGACGTTCAAATGACGTTCCTCTCGGGCGGCAATGCCAAACCGGTCATCGAAAACTTCACGCTCGTAGATTTTTACTCGTCCAACATGCACGAGTACGATTCAAGCTTCGCCTTTGTGCCGCTGTCTGAACTTCAGAACCTACGCGGCATGGTGAATCCATTAACGGGCGAAGGCGCTGTTTCCGCCATCCAGATCAAACTCAACGAAGGCTCCAACCTAGACGAAGTTCGTGACCGCTTGCTTTCACGCTTCCCACCAGACCAGTTTGCGTTGAACATTCGAACATGGCAAGACTCACAACGGCCGTTGCTAAGTGCGATCCAAATGGAACTGACGATTCTGAACATTTTGTTGTTCATGATCATCGCGGTTGCTGGCTTTGGAATTTTGGCGACGTTCTTTATGATCGTGGTAGAAAAAACCCGCGACATCGGCATCCTGAAAGCACTCGGTGCACCAAGCCGAGGAGTGATGTCGATCTTCCTTGGCTACGGCATGTCACTGGGACTCGTTGGCACCGGCGTTGGCGTGGTGATTGGCTTGCTGTTCGTGGCTTACATCAATCGTATCGCCGATTTTGTTGGCTGGCTAACCGGCCAAGAAGTCTTCGATCCAGAATTTTATTACTTCGACAAGATCCCCACGATCGTGAACCCAACGATGGTGGTCTGGGTTGGCCTCGGCGCGATTTTGATCGCGGTTTTAGCAAGCGTACTTCCGGCACTTCGGGCCGCTCGTCTACACCCCGTTGAGGCACTACGATATGAATAAGTTAGCCGAACCAACCACCGCTACCTCGTTGCGACCCAAAACATTGAACGCTCACACCCCTGACTCCCAAATTCGGAACCCCAAGCCGGTAATGACGGTCAGCGGTTTGTTCAAAAGCTACCACAAGAAGAATCTTGAAGTTCCCGTTTTGAAAGGTGTCGATTTAACGATCCCGACCGGGGATTTCACTACGATCGTTGGCACTTCGGGATCCGGCAAAAGCACCCTGCTGCACTTGATGGGGACATTGGACGCACCGGACAGTGGACAGATTTATTACAACGACCGGCGGATCGACAACTTACCCGCTCGCGAAAAAGAACGCCTTCGCAACCGCGAGTTTGGGATGATCTTTCAGTTTTATCATTTGCTGCCCGAGCTAACGACACTAGAAAACGTATTGGTACCGAAGATGGTTCAAGACGGATTTTGGACGTACCTGCGAAACAAAAAAGCGTACAAAAAACAAGCGACGGACCTGCTAGAGATGGTGGGCCTTGGCCATCGCATGCGGCACAAACCAAGCGAACTCTCAGGTGGCGAGATGCAACGGACGGCGATTGCTCGATCGTTGATCTCAGACCCGCGCGTGCTACTGGCCGACGAGCCGACTGGAAACTTAGACGCTGAAAACGGACGCGAAGTTTTGGATTGCTTGGCGGCACTTCGTAAAAACGAGAACCTGACCGTGATCATGGTGACCCACGATGACTCACTGGCCGAAAAATCCGACCACACCATTCGCCTGGACAACGGCGTAGTTGCATAACAAGCGACTACGAAATCGCGAAGCTCTCGCTGATCCTACGCAGAGTAAATCTGATCTTGAATCTGGGTACTCTGGTAGCCCGACGCGTAATGGCTTGTTGATTTAATAGCTTTTGACGAAGCCTAAACAATGTGGTGATGGGCTTCCAGTCTGCCATGCACGCAGATAGTTTAGCAACAAGACATTCGCGTTTATTTGCGTTCATTCGCGGTTAAACAAACGATTGCCATAAGCACTTGTCGTTCCCCTCGAATCATCGTGCCACCTTGTCATCGACTGGAACATCGCCTCGCTTTCTCACCACAAAAAAACGCCCCGAATGAATTCATTCGAGGCGTTTTATATTGTTGTTGGCTGATCGGCACTGCGAACGGACTGGAATGCCCGTCCAACCTCGGCCAGCTTACGAAGCTAAAAAGCTTAGTGATCCAATGGCTCATGAGCCTTGATCTGCCCCTTGATTGTTTTTCCTTCGGTCACGATTTCAATCCCCACACCCAGCGGAATCGCAATCCCTAAATTAACGTCATCCAAACTGAAAGAGCTCGTTGCACCTTCTGGGTCGACTGCTTCCGGTTCCAGTTCGAACGGCTCCGAATCATTTCCAACTAATGGTTTGACCAAAAACTTTTCAACGACCATCGACTTGGGTGAGTGGCCTTCGCTATCGAGCAAATGAAAACGAATCACATTGTTGTCTTTGAACTTACACCATTCACAAGTAACATCGTCCGAATCCAAATCGAAGATATGCCCGTGGTTAGGACCATGCGCTGGATGATCATGTTCGGCATGATCGTGTCCGTGTTCACCATGATCATGATCGCAGTCCGGCCCATGCACGTGGCCGCCTTCGCCGTGATCGTGGCCGTGATCGCCATGCTCATGTCCGCCAGCGTCGCTCGGCTTTTGGCAACCGACAGCGAAAACAATCGTAGCCATCATGACGACGACAAAGGTTGAGATTGATTTAAGACTCATAAGATATTCCTGGGCTGATTCAATTCGAATTTGGGTGGCTGCTTCGTAAACTTGATCTGCCGTTATTGTTGCCGTAAAACGGGCTCGAGCAACGGCGAGATTCTTTTTTTACGACAAAAAAGCCAGTTTGTTTGGCGGATTCTGCGATCAATCGATAAATTCCGGAAATCAACTTCCCGATTCGTTCAACGCTCGCTGCAACCGCATCTCCTCGGCCGCACTTGGCCGAAAGTACAATGGCTCGACCTTCAAATAATCGTCTCGATGGCCCGCTGCGTACATCGCCGTACCGACGTGCCCGACCGACGCCGCAGTCAGCTCCCAACTTTTTGGATCCGCGACGGTCACCTCGGGTTGGTCAGCGGAGATCGTTTCAAGCAACGGCTTGAGCCCGGCACCGACCGCAAAATCACCTGAACGAAGCCCTTTGACAAACTGATCTTGGTCTACAATCTGGTCCGGGACATGCTTTTCCACTTGCCACGGCCCAAGATGCCGAAACTGAGCGGCAAACAACTGCTGCCGCTGCGCGTTGATGGCGACGTGCAAATTGCCTGGCGTCGCTGCGGGAACGCCGTCGAACGTCTGAGCGGCGATGGCGTCCAGAGCATCAACGGCGACCAAATCGGTTTTACCGGCAAAGGCCAGCGATTTTGCGGTTACGACCCCCACACGCAAGCCTGTAAACGTGCCCGGCCCATGGCACAAACAAATCAGATCCAAATCGTTGGCCTGAATCTCGTGCTGGTCGAACATGTTTTTTAACATCGGTGCCAGCATCACTGAGGCTCCTGGCGGGAAGACACGCCGCGTCGCTTGGCCGCGTTTGGAGCGTTTTTTCGTGTAACCGGGCGGCAATTGATCATTGGATCCCGCCGGACCGCCGGCAATCCCCCCCGCCACTTCGCCCGAGTTTGCTCCCTTAAGCTGGAAATCCGATCGCGAATCGAGCTGCGAAACTACGTTTTCCCCCTCCAATAACGCTAAAGAGACGAAATTGGCGGATGTATTGATCGCGAGGGTTGGCACCTGTGGTAGGCTCCTAAATAAACTGATTGAATGCTCAAAATCTTGATCGATGGATCAATTGCAAGTATCGACCGATATTTTTACACTATAGGCACACTTTAACACTCCTACCTAAAGGCTTTTCAGTGAAGCGGGCAATTATAAGCGACATCCATGGCAATTTAGAAGCGTTGACTGCTGTTCTGAAAAAAATTGATGAACTGAATGTAGATCAAATCTTTTGTCTCGGCGACATCATCGGCTACGGCCCAAACCCGCTTGAGTGTTTGGACACGGTGATGAAACGGTGCCACGTCACGATTCTTGGTAACCACGATCAAGCAGCGATCTTTGATCCGGAAGGCTTCAACCCTGTCGCTGCCAAAGCGATCTACTGGACTCGCCAACAACTCGAAAAAGAAAGCTCGGTCCCCGAACAAGCTGACGCTCGCTGGGATTTCTTGGGCGAACTTCCTCGTCGACACGACGCAGAAAACTTCCTGTTCGTTCACGGCTCACCTCGTGACCCTACCAACGAATACGTATTCCCCGAAACTGTCTACGAACGTGACCGACTGGACTTACTGATGGGCCGGTTCGACCAGTATTGCTTCCAAGGCCACACGCATATCCCTGGCGTATTTTACCCCGGTGGAACCTTTTTGACTCCCGAAGATCGCGACCATCACTTCGAGCTAACCGAAGAAAAGTGCATGGTCAACGTCGGCAGCGTCGGCCAGCCTCGTGATGGTAATCCACGATCATGTTTCGTGGTCGCTGACGACGAAGCGAAAACTTTGATATACTATCGAGTCGACTACGACAACGAAAAAACACGTGGCAAGATCTACGACATTCCCGACTTGGATAACATGCTTGGCGATCGTTTGATGTCCGGTCGCTAAACTTACCAACCGACTACTAAAGAAACTCAGCAACCAAACGCCGTTCATCGCGCACGGCTTTTTGCAAAGACACAAGGATTCATCTCGTGGCCCGACTCGCAATCTTAAGCGACATTCATGGCAACTTGGACGCGCTCAAAGCAGTGCTACAAGACATCGAAGGCCAACAGATCGATGACATCTATTGCTTGGGCGACATCATCGGCTACGGCCCCAACCCACGCGAGTGTGTCGAACAGTGCATGACGTTCAAGCTCAACTTGCTGGGCAACCACGACAATGGGGCTCTGTTTGACCCCGACGGATTCAGCAAAGGCGCCGAGTCGGCAGTCTTCTGGACGCGACAACAAATCGAACACGAACAAACCGACGCCGCACGGGCTCGCTGGGATTTTATCGCTCGGCTTCCTCGCACTCATCGCGAAGGAAACACCATGTTCGTCCACGGCTCGCCTCGCAGTCCACTAAACGAATACGTATTCCCGGAAGACATTTACAACCAGCGCAAGATCGAACGGATCTTTGGTTTCATTCAAGGCATCTGCTTTCAAGGCCACACGCACGTGCCGGGGGTCTTCACCGAGAACTTCCGTTTCTACATGCCCGGCGAAATCAGCAATCGCTACAAGGTCGGCGATCAAAAACTAATGATCAATGTCGGCAGCGTCGGCCAACCACGTGACGGCGACCCACGCAGCAGCTACGTGATTTTCGACGGGCAAGAAATCGAATTTCGCAGAGTCGAATACGATGCTCAGCAAACGCGTCAGAAGATTCTCGCCATCGCCGAACTGGATGACTTCTTAGGCGACCGCTTGCTCGAAGGCAGATAAAGCCCAAACGAACTACGCACTACGAATTACGAACTAAAGGCTTATCCAACAACCATTCTTGAGCGACGCATTTCTCGCTTCGTCGCGAAGTTTTGGATCGGCACTACGCTCGAACTACTCGGCCTCAGCAGGGCTCTCTGGTGCGTCTTCGACTTTCGACACCCGCAGATCTCCGCGATTGTTCGCTTGCCAAATCATGCCAGCCTCAACGTCCACCGCAGACAACCACTGATCGCCGTAGCAATAAGTATCGATAGCCAGAATGTGCCCCAAGTTCAACACGTCACCTTCATGCTGAGGCGTATGCCCAACCACGGCGATCTTGCCGTTTACATGAGGCGCCGGAACGCCCGACTTCAGGTGCTTCCAAAAGATCACCTCATCCGGCTGCTCGGCCAACATCAAATTGGACTCGTAATTTGCATGCAAAAAGAAATGCGTGTCGGTCTCAAAAAAGCGAACACAATGGCTCAGAAACTGAAGATGATGCTGAGGAATGTTTTCGGCTCGACCTCCGTAACTGGCCACAGTCGCATTGCCACCGTGCTGGTACCAGTAATCTAAATCGCTCTTCTCGCCGTACAGCCCGTGATACATCATCAACTCGTGGTTGCCGATCAACGGAACAAACTTTGTCTTGCTGACCAAATCAATCAGCAGGTCGATGGTCCTAGCAGACTCCATCCCCCGATCGACGTAGTCACCGATGCCGATGACCGTGTCTTTTTGTCCCGGTTGGATTTCAACCAACAATCGATCCAAGGCTGTGGCACAGCCATGTATATCTCCAAAGGCGATCGTTCGTGACATTCGAGAGGGTCTTATGAGGTGGCAGAAGCGAGAACTAGCAAAGAATCAACCGAACAAAATAATTTGTTATGGCTAATTGGGAACCCCGTACTGTCAACTTTCGGCAAAACAGGCTTCGAACTTAAGTGTTACGATAACCGACGCTGAATCAAGGCAAAAACCGTCACATGATTTGCTGCTAGCCGATTTAATTGAAAATCTCCGTCAAATGCAGTGCAGCTTTTTTTTGAGAGCCAGCAACAGGAATCGCCGCCCCACGACCAGCATTGACGACAGTCAGTTTAAGGGGAAGCATTTTGTTCTTTTTCACCAAGTAAAACAATTTTTTGTGTGACGCTTTTAACCAGGCAAGAAAACGGTTCCTCGCGAGATTGGTAGCTCAACCAAGTCCCCTCGGTTGCATTTTTTCAAAACGCTTCTCGCAACAAATTTGAATGGAACCGATTCGGAATTCATGAACCACTCCACATTTCAACGCAAGTATTTTCAAAGCTTACAACCTGATCCCAACCTGATTCAAACGAGCTCATTTAACACGAACTACCGACTTCCCACCATCAACTTAGCTTCAATCACTGCCGTTGCTTTTTCCACCTCACTCGCAACCGCATCTCGGTTAACCTCAACACGCTCGGCTCGCACCAGTACCGGCGCGGCATTTGACCGCAACACCATTGTCGAACCACGCGACCGCAAGGCATAGCGAGTTGCACCATGGTGACCATCAAACAATTCATCAGTCACTTTCAAATCAACCACTCGGCCCGCCGACGGATCTGACTTCGCGTCAGCATCAGCATCATTCTTGAACGGCGCCGCTTTATTTTCTTTCGGGGCCGTTTTCTTTGCGACCAACGAAAACTGAAACTTGACTACCACCGAATACGGATGCCGCGTCGCCGGCTGCACCGACACCTTTGACAACTCAATCGGCAGCCCATTGCCGGTGAACCTCAACCGCCCCGCAAACCAATGCGTTTGCAACTCGCCAAAACGCTTAATCGTCGCCAAATCAGTCAAGTGCTCCCCCACGCCTAGGGCAGCGTTTTGATTCCGCCTTGCTTCCTCGGCGGCAGCTTCAGCCGCCACAACATCAGCCGCCGCAACATCAGCCGTTAACGAGGCAACTGCTTCCCCATCCGGCCGCGCCTGCCCAGCCGAGTTTCCCAATTGGCCCCTCGCAGATGCCCCCGTTCCAACAGCATTCGGCTTCTTTCCAACGGCTCTTTCCCGATCCACCTTTTCCCTTAATTCACTTAACTGACCAGCCACTCGTAAAAGCCGATCCGCAGTATTCGCGTTCAAACCGATCTGGTACTCGCCATACCCTACGCCATCGCGAATCGTGATCGTCAACGAACGCTCAACAAACCCATTCTCGTACTCATGTGCGCAGACCGCCCCTGACAATCCGCCAAAAAAACAAACCGCCAAACAAACGCACAAACAGAACTGGCTGAAACAGGGCGGGGCGAATATCATGAAAGCTAGGTTAAAACAGGAATTGAGATGAATGCTAACGAGATTTTAGACCGCGAGTTTTTAGAGATCCGGGCCAAACTCCTGGACGTCGCCGCCGCTTTCGATCGACTCGAACGAGCCGACGGCTCTGTCGAATCGGACCCGCGGATGCAACTGCTAAAAACCGCCGCCAAACTAAACGCCACCGACAGCGACCATAATCTGTCACGAGCGGAAAAAATGCAAATGCTTTTCTCGCGACAATACGATCCCGAATGGATTAAATCGTTTGACTTAAGCCAACGCGGATAGCCAGCGAATTTTAGGAGAGGCACTTTGCCCCGCCTATCGTTTGCACCTGCCCGCCAAAGGCAAACTTACACCAACACAAAAACTGATTTGATTGACTGCAGAAAGCTCCGATGAACTACATCGACCCGCACATCCACATGGTTTCTCGGACCACCGACGACTATGAAACGCTTGCAAAAATGGGTTGCGTCGCGATGAGCGAACCCGCGTTCTGGGCTGGATTCGATCGGGGGTCCGCCGAAAGCTTTCGGGATTATTTCAATCAGCTCACCGACGTCGAACCCAAACGAGCCGCACAATACGGGATCCAACATTTCGCTTGGCTGTGCATCAACGCCAAAGAAGCCGAAAACGTTGAACTCTCTCGCGAAGTGCTCAAGCTGATCCCAGAATTTCTCGACCGCCCCAACGTGTTGGGCATCGGCGAAATTGGCCTGAACAAAAACACTCGCAACGAGGCGATTATTTTCCAAGAGCACATGGAACTGGCCGTCGCCCACGATCAATCCGTTTTGATTCACACACCGCACCTAGCAGACAAATATCAAGGCACTCGCATGATCTTGGACATGCTGGCCGATCACTCGATCGATCGCCACCGCATCCTGGTCGACCACGTGGAAGAACACACCATCGGCGCGGTCTTGGACGCCGGCTACTGGGCCGGCATGACGCTCTACCCAGTCACCAAGTGCACGCCGTCTCGAGCAGTGGACATGATCGAAAAATTCGGCGCCGAACGACTTTGCGTCAACTCGGCTGGCGATTGGGGACCATCCAAACCAACCGCAGTACCTGATTTGATTTTAGAAATGCGCCGCCGCGGTCACTCCGAAGCTTTGATCCAAAAAGTCGTCCACGACAACCCAAAAGAATATTTCTCGCAGAGCAAAAACTTTTCGCTGGATCGATAGGTTCATTAACGCGACCAGCAAGCCAAAGCGAAAACCAACGGGCGCAGCCCACATAGTCGCCTTTCGCTCCGTCGAAAGAAGCGTTCTCGAACAAAGCAGTTGACCTTTGATCTAAACCGGATTCCAAAAAAACAACCCAACGGGCACAGCCCACATAGTCGCCTTTCGCTCCGCCGAAAGAAGCGTTCTCGAACAAAGCAGTTGACCTTTGATCTAAACCGGATTCCAAAAAAACAACCCAACGGGCGCAGCCCACATCGTCGCCTTTCGCTCCGCCGAAAGAAGCGTTCTCAAACAAAGCAGTTGACCTTTGATCTAAACCGGATTCCAAAAAAACAACCCAACTGGCGCAGCCCACATAGTCGCCTTTCGCTCCGTCGAAAGAAGCGTTCTCGAACAAAGCAGTTGACCTTTGATCTAAACCGGATT
>JALZWN010000060.1 GCA_023300235.1 Mariniblastus sp. | reverse complement strand
AGGGCGTTGTTGAAGTTAGGAACTGTCCCGGAATAAGTTCCGCTTTTCCTAACCCGAGTGCGTAAGCGAGGGATCATCCTGTCCCGCTAAATCCCTCGCTTACGCATTCGGGTTAGGTTTTTTGCTCATTTGAAATCGGGAACTTATTTCGTGCCTGATCCTTAAGCAGTCTTTAAACTGGAAACATCCCACGCTTCTAAGCCACACTCGGCAGCGACTTCGTTGAATCCCGCAATCTCGGCGGCACTAAACAACAAGCCACCCGCTTTGGCAGAAACCTTGGCAGCGTTGGCTTCGATCTGGCCAGGGAAAATACAGGTGTCACTGTTTCCGTGTCCCAAGACATCTTCCAAAACGACTTTAAGGTTTTCCTGCTGGCTACGACCTTTGGCAAACAACCCAGCGTTCATCGCGTCCGGGTGGATCACTTGGAAGTAGAAGTTCGTCGAAGCTTTTTCGCCGCCTTCCACCTTGCGGCCACGCATCGTTGGCAATGAGCCACCGATCAAGCCGCCAACCAATTCGTTGATCAACGACAGCCCGTAGCCTTTGTGGCGACCGAACGGCAACAACGAAACGGCCGCATTTGGATCGGTTGTTTCGTTTCCGTTGGCATCAACCGCAGCACCCGGCGGCAGCTGTTTACCTTCTCGTTTGAACTGTTGGACTCGGCCCATCGCGACGGTCGAAGTTGCCCAATCAATCACGACTGGGAACCCGATCGCCTCTTGAGTTGGGAACGCCCAACTGTGCGGGTTAGTGCCCAAGGTCGGGTGTTTGCCGCCAAAGGGAACCACTTCCGCCAACGTCGACGTGCAGTTCGTGTAAGCAATGTAGCCACGCAGCGCCGCGTCCATCACATAGCCACCGCCCCAAAGATAATGGAACGTGTTATCAACGCTGACCTGCCCTACCCCGTACTTATCCGCCAGTTCGATGCAACGTTCGATCGCGTCATAGGCAACCGACTGGCCGAGCTTCAACTTGGCATCCCAAATTTCGGACCCCTCAAAACGGCAAGGACGCTTTTCGATTTCAGCTCCCGGCACGCAACCACCAATCGCACTGCCAAACAAGTGATCCAAGTGCAACGCCTTCAACGCGTTGTGTGTGCGGATTCCGTAATGCGATGCCATCTGGCAAAACTTGGTCGCCGCCACGGCTTCGTTTTCGCTGTAGCCACGGTGCTTGTAAGCAGCGGTTACCAATTGATTGTGTTTTTCGATGTCCACGACGAACATTTCTTCGCCAGCAGGCTTGGCGGGTGCCGCAACCGCAGCTCCGGGCAACTTATTCGCTTGCGCCAACGGCGGCTCACCAGCACAGAACGCGATCGCGTTCTTGGTCGCCATCGTCGCTTGCCGAACAACCGACTCGTAAGTCCGTGAGCCAATGTGCGAAGTGATCAATGTATTGGGAGTTGAAAACAACGGGTGATCCGCCGGCGGAGGCTCGACGTCCAACACGTCCGCACCGTAGCCACCAACTTTCCCAGAAGTCAACGCTGCCGCAATGTCTGTCGGATTAACGATCTCACCACGAGCACAATTCAGGATCACCACGCCGTCTTTCATTTTCGCGATCGACGCAGCGTTGATCAAATCGTTGGTGCTATCGTCCAAGAAACAATGCAACGAAACGATATCGCAAGTCGTCAACAAATCTTCCATCGACTCGCAGCGAGTAACCTTGTGCTTGGCCGCGAAGGCTTCATCCCAGTAAACGTCGTAAGCACACACTTCGATGCCAAACGCGTTTGCTCGTTCGATCACGGCCTTACCGATCCGCCCCATCCCCACGATGCCCATGCGTTTGCCCATGATCTCGTTGCCGGTGACGCGTTTCCAATTGCCACTGCGAGTCTCAGATCCCACTTCGAAGATCTTCTTTGTTAGGCCCAACAACAAACCAAAGGTGTGCTCAGCGACCGTGGTGTGATTGACTCCTGGGCAAAAGCCGATCGGCAAGCCCTTAGAGGTCACATAGTCTTTGTCGATTTTGTCGATTCCGATTCCGTATTTTGAAATCCACTTCAGACGCGGCAACGACTTGTCGATCACGGCGGCGGTAATCGCATCATCGCCACAAAGAAAACCGTCGAAATCACCGGCCAGTTCTAACATCTGAGCCTCGGTCAGCGGTCCACGTTCGCGAACGACCTCCCAGCCTTGCGACTCCAACAAATCTTGGTGCGAGCCGGGGGTGTCTTGATACGAAGTGGTGGTCAATAGAACGCGAGTTGTCATCGTTTCAATGTCTGGGTTGAGAGAGGCGAGCAAAGCACAAAATTCTAATCAAATCCGCCCAATCAAGGCAGAGGCAAATCGAATTGGCCCTGAATTTTCCAATCGAAAAATCGGTACCACTGCTCACTTAGCAACACTGGCGTCGCATGTGCAATAACGAGTAAACTAAGGAAGTGACTGACTGAAATCCAATCAGTCAATGCGATCGCCACAACCGGTTCTGCCGCTAGCGTTGCCGACACCAACTAACACAACAACCTTTACCCCAAGAACATTCCCATGGTCGAAATCAACGTCGAATACCAAGGCACTCTGCGATGCCAAGCCGTCCATCAACCTAGTGGTCGCGAGATCATGACCGACGCCCCCGTAGACAATCAAGGCAAAGGCGAATCCTTCTCGCCGACCGACTTGGTCGCCACCGCGTTGGCCAGCTGCATCTCAACGATCATGGGCATCTACGCCAATCGTCATGAAGACCTCGATTTGACTGGCCTGAAAATCAAGATCGAAAAACACATGTCCGCCGACGCCCCTCGGCAAATCGCGAAGCTACCGATGACGATCAACTTCCCCCCAGGCATCAGCGACAAGCACCGATCAGCGCTTGAAGAGATCGTTCAGCATTGCCCCGTCCACCGCAGCCTCGACCCCAACATCCAAACGCCGGTGGTGTTTTTCTACGCGGACTAAAAATGGCGGACTAAAAATGGCGGCCTAAAAATGGCGGCCCAAGATTAGCGGTCCAACCACTAATCCGATTTCCCGGTCGATGTCTCCCACGATCGAATTGCTTCCGAACGAGTAATCAACTGATGCACCAACGGATCCAAACGCTGACCATCAACAGCCTGCCCGTCCCAGATCTCCGTCGACGTTAACCATTGGTTTTGCGAATCCTCATCCAACTCCCGCAGCACCCCGCGACGATAAATCTCGATATTATAAAACGAAACCTTCAGCGGCTGAGCATTCTTGACTGCGGGAACCGACTCGGGAAAATCGAAATTAAGCTGAGCCATATTGGACACCAGAAAGTCCTTGCCGCGGTCGAGATCAAATTCCCAAGCCACCTCAGCGGTGATCGATTCTCGCAACGACTTCCGCGGCATCGCTTGCCCGATGACAAACGTGAGCAAACCATCGGCTTGCTTTCTTCTACCCAACCAACAGGTCCCGTTGGCGTCGTTTTTACGAATCAGCGCGACTGCAATTGGAATTATTTCTTTGTCCATCGTCTTTTTGTCTCTATCGAAATATGCTTCAGGGATGATCGTCCACAAGATGCAGCTTGGATCGAAGGTTAACTCCCCATGCAGAACGCGGTTGAAAAAGGACACCCCGCGTCTGTGAAGTCGTGAACCGTTAAAGTGATGACCAACGATACTTGCGTCGCCCGTCGCGAAAACTTGGCGAACACAATTCGGCTCACGCCAACGAACCTCCTCCAGCTGAGAACCCATAACCGTGCGAATCGGCAACCGAGTAACCGAAAAAGATGTACGAGAGTGGCTCGACGCCCAAGGCTGGGCGGGTAGGTCGGCCAAAATCGACCACCTAGAGCTCCACGCGATCCAGCCACCCGGCTGGGTCCAAGTCTTCCGCTTCCAAATCGACGTCGTCCCCGCGTTCAAACCGGAGATCGACGAAGAAGCCCTGCAACCGGAACCGGCCAGCAACGATCCGACGACGCCTCGGACTTTCTTCGGCGCCGTTCGCGATGACGAACGACAAAAGAGCTCGCCGACAAAGATTTGGATTTTTGACGACCAAGAAGAACAATCCGAAAAGCTGAGCGAACTGTCCGAAGGCTTGATCACCCTGCGCAACGGCCAGACCGGCGACGGCATCTTGCCGCTGCTGATCATCTTCGTTGGTTTTGTCCTGCTGGTGACCGCACTGCTCTATTGGCTCAAACCGTAAAGGCAGCAATCTGACAATCCAGACCAACTCTGCCATTGCCCTGACATTCACTCTACAACTCGAAATGCTAGCAAACCAAGCTACAGAACGACTCTACCGTTTTGTTCGATTTTGCTCGACGGTTTTGCTCGAATTAACGAAGCATTCGCAAACATTCAACGACGCCCAACACGACCGCGACCACGTCGCAACACTTCCGTTGTGACAACAAGCGATATCCGTTAAACCATTGGCTTCAAAAGGCCCTCGTTTACGGAGAAACTGGTCGTGTTCAGCAAAGCATCACGAGACAAAAAACAACTTCAACTTGCCAAGCAATTTATCGAGGCACTCGCCCACAAATTGGACAGCAAAGTCTCGATTCGCTTGTGGGACGGAAGCGTTGTACCACTAGGCACCGACCCCGTCCCTGGCCTTGAACTATCACTCTCCGGCCCCGGCGTGATTGGATCCTTGATCCGTCGCCCGACCGCGGAGAACCTGCTGTGCCACTACGTCCGCAAGCACATCGATTTCCACGGCGCCGACTTAGTGACCTTCATGAGAAAGATGCGAGTCAAAGGCTCGCGACGGCGTTCAAAATCGATCTCCAAATCATTAATCCTAAAGCTGGCCTACCGATTTGGATTGGCCCGCGAACTAGACGCGTCCACTTCCGTTCGATTCAAAGGCGAAGACACCGGCAAAAACCGCGTCAAATCAGACAACAAAGACTTCATCCAATTCCACTACGATATTAGCAACGACTTCTATCGTTTGTTCTTAGACGACGAAATGGTTTACACCTGCGGCTACTTTCGCGACTGGAACGAATCGCTCGAACAAGCCCAGCTTAATAAACTGGACATGATCTGCCGTAAGCTACAACTCAAACCCGGCGATCGAATGCTGGACATCGGCTGTGGTTGGGGAGCCTTGATTTGCTACGCGGCAACTCACTACGGCGTCCAAGCCCACGGCGTGACACTCTCCGAAGCTCAAGTCGAACTAGCCCAACAGCGAATTCGCGAACGCGGCCTCGAAGGCCAAGTCACCGTCGCGTTGTGCGACTACAACGACGTCGATCAAAAGTTCGACAAAATCTCTTCGATCGGCATGGCCGAACACGTCGGCATCGACAACTTTCGCGGCTACGTCAAAAAAGTCCGCTCAATGCTAGAACCAGATGGCCTGTTCTTGAATCACGCGATCACCCGCCCAGCCAAAGGTAACAAAAAAGAATTCCGCAAACAGTCCGCCGAACGACGTTTACTGAGCAAATACATTTTTCCTGGCGGCGAACTGGACCACCAAGGCCACGTCTTAGATGAACTCGAAAACGGCGGCTTTGAAGTCCACGACGTCGAAGGCTGGCGAGACCATTACGGCTTAACCTGCGAACACTGGGCCAAACGGCTAGAAGCCAATCGTGAAAAAGCCATCGAAATCGTCGGCGAAGAAAAGTATCGCATGTGGTTGCTGTACCTAGCAGGCGTCACCATGGCCCTTGCCGACGGCACCGCTCGAATTTTCCAAACGGTCGTCTCCAACTACGTTGAACGCGGCCACTCTGGCATGCCGCCCACACGCGAACACCTCTACGAAGGCTTGCTATCGGACGAACGGCAATTTGCCGAACACGCTGCGTAAAGTATCAATGCTCACACACGCAACATGCAAAACCTTGCACAGCGATACGAATTTGTGTTAGCCGACCGAAAACTAAACGTATAGACTTTGAGCCCAATGATTGATTGGGCTCAAACGTTGCTCCGGTTGCGTCACGGTTCGATCTTTCGATTTTAAAAACTTGAAACAAGGAGCCTGTCGAGTGTTAAAAGACAAGTTACAAGAAGTCATGGCCGCGTCGGCAAGCAAACTCTCAGACGAAGCCAAGACCGTCGTCATGGCGGCAACGCAAGCCGTGGCAGACTCGATCAGCAGTCGAAAAATCCCAGCCGTCGGCGACGCGTTCCCAGAGTTCACTCTGCCCGACAGCACTGGAAAATCTCACAGCTCCAAAGACCTAGTCGACAACAAACAACTCATCCTGACCTTCTTTCGTGGCAGTTGGTGACCGTATTGTGTTCTAGAGCTGTCAGCTCTTAACGACCACCTGGAAAAGTACACCACTGCCAACGCGAGCCTGCTGGCAATATCCCCGCAGCTACCTGAAAACAGTCGAGCCACGATCGAAAAGCATGGTTTGAACTTTGAAATCTTGTACGACAAAGACAACGCGTTTGCAAAACAACTGGACCTCGCCCACGGCTTTCCGCAAGCATTATCTGACATCTACCAAGGCACCTTTGGTATCGACGTTGGTGCCTCAAACGGCACGACAGAGTGGGAACTTCCGATGCCCTCTCGGTTTGTAATCAACCCAGACCACACCACCAAAGCTCAAGAAGTTAACGCCAGCTACACTAACCGCCCCGAACCCGAAGCGACGCTGCAAATCGTATCTGGCTAAAACGTGACCAGAAATAAAAACATCATCAAGGTGCTCGCTCATTGGCGGGGCACCTTTTTTTTGGTCCCTCCGGGCTTATCGTTGTTGGCTTAATAAGCAGACCATTGGTTCGCATGTAACCTTATCGAATAAGGGTGCCATGTTTACGCGATCAGAAAAGGAGTAACTTAAGAAAGCCCCTTTGAAAAACATGCTCACGGGATTTCCCCAAGACCACATCCGACGCGTAAGCATGCCAACACTCAGGAAACACCCTTGCCCTCAAAGCCGTGAAGCATGGCACCCGGACCATGATAAAACGCTTGGAATACCTACCCGAGCCACAATAAAACCCAAAGAACCTTTTTTGGGGTCCCCACCTCTCCCCTGGCCTGCCATTCTTAATCTTAATCCCACGGCCAACTCGCAATGACGTCAACCGAGCAAGAGCAAGAGCCAATGCGGCATGGCCCCAAAACTGCTAATTGAATACTCGACCTACGGTCTCCAGTTAACCATAATCTCGCCACCTAACTACCGAAATCTTCAACGGATTCATTGATCGATGAAATCAATTTTCGCATTAGCTTTATGCTGCCTAATCTTGTCAACTTCGTCGGCCGTTGGCCAAGAACCTAGCTCAACCGAACAGGGCTTTATTCCACTTTTCAACGGCAAAGACCTCAACGGCTGGACCTCTGCCCGCAGCACCGGCGCAGCTGATTGGGGCCCCTACTCGGTCAACGAAACCGAAAAAGCGATCCACGTTTACGCAGGCCAAGAAGCTAACTCAGCACAGAAGACCGACTGCCTCAACACCGACGAAGAATTCAGCCACTTCATCCTCAAACTCGAATACAAATGGAACGAAAACCGGTTCGAGCCTCGGCCCGAACACGATCGCGACGCCGGCTTGCTATTTCACGTTCATGGCAATCTATCCAAAGTTTGGCCATACTGCCTAGAAATGCAGATTGGTGAATCGCCTGGCGACAAACCAGACGCAAAAGGCAAAGCAGGACGCTTTCACACGGGAGACCTATTCGTACTCCGCCACGATCTACGCACCAGCACCCCGGTTGGCGATGACAGAAAATACTCTGCCAATGGAAAGCGTAAAACAGGTCGAAACATCCGAACCCCACTCGGTGCCGAAAAACCCAAGGGCCAGTGGAACGAAATTGAACTTCGCGTTAACGGCAGCGAAAAGGCAACGTTCATTCTCAACGGCCAAGTCGTACTAGAGACGTTTGACTTCCACTTCGTGGACAAAGACGGAAACAAAGTCGCTTTGGACAAAGGACGCATTGGCTTACAAGCCGAATGGGCGGACCTGATGTATCGCAACATTCGCATTAAAGACCTTGCTCCGGTCCAGACATCAACTGGCAGCGGATCCAAATCGAGTGCCGGAAGCGATTCAAAAGCGAACGCTGGCAGTGAAGCGAACGCTGGCAGTGAAGCAAAAACTGGTAGCCCCGGCAGCGATTCCAAGTAACTAGATTCCAAGTAACTAATCAACGACTAATCTCACCGGGCCGACATGCTGTCGGCCCGCGAGGGGGCGTTACTCCCTTGCCCCCAGTTCTTCCCACCGCGGTTCACCCCGGGGCCTTCTTGGGCATTAGCGACTGGCCCAAGCATCTCGAGTGCTTTATCAGTCGAGCCGGGTGCCATGCTTCACGGCTTTGCGAGCAAGAGGATCTAAAGAGTGCCGGCATGCCTGAGCTTGCGATGTGGCTATGAAGAAGTCCCGTGAGCATGTTTTTGAGCAGGGCATTGAACGCTGCCGCCTCCGCCTTCCAGTTCGTCGCCAACCCTGAACGCTGCCTTGGCAGCCGACTGAGATAGCGACAAATCACAGCGTCCCATAAACGCGAACAATAACGAACAGCCCTCAAGCGACGACGCAACGCATGACTTAAACGACGACCGTACTTCGACGACGGCACGTATCCGCCACGGCGCACGAAAAAAGGGCACCCAAGTTGGGTGCCCTTTTCGTTGATCTAACTAAGCTTTTCAGCTTGGCTTATTTTACTGATCGATGACGTTAACTTCGCCACCTGCACAGCTACAAGTCGCAGCGTACAATTCGACAGCAACGCTGTCTGAAACGAAGTGAGTACTTCCGTCGACGTAGGCCAAGTTCGCACCACCAGTGTGGAAGCTAAACGTTTCGCCGTTTGGACCGATGTTGTTACCACTCCAACCCTTACCGCCCTCTGGGTCGTTATTGCGGTTGGTGTTAACGCCATCGCTTACGATATAAGCGTTTTCCGGATCCGCCCATCGCCACATTCCTCCTCCGCCTGTGGTACTCGTAAGTGCTTCCGACAGTGCACCGGTGTGATTGAACGACGGACCTACTGGAAGCGTATAACTCTCATGGCGCCCAGTAGTTTCTGCGAAACCAATGGTGTTGCTTGTACCGTCGGTAACCGCGCCGATTCTACGTCCAGTTCGGCCGTTGAAAACTCCAACTTCGAATCGCCCTTGTCCACTTCCAACAGAAGTAACTGTCGTGTCAACCAAAATGATTGGCGCGTAATCGGTGTAACCGTACATTTCGTCGTCTAATTCAGTACTTCCACGAGCACCACCAACCGACGGGCAGATGAACGCGTCAACCGAGTTTTGTGATCCTAGCCTATTTTCAGGCGCGTTGTATGGCAGGTTCAGGTCTTCGAACGAGTCGTAGACGTTGGCCATTTCAATATTTGGCAAAATCTGAGTCAGTGCAGATTGAGCCCAAGTGCTGGAACCTGTATTAACTACTTGCGACCTGTTGTCGTAGAGTGCGATCTGTGGCGCGGTGGTAGTACTACTGGTTGAACCTTTACCGGCACTTGGAAACTTCATGTGAGCTGACTCGTAGTTCAGAGCAGCTAGGCCAACTTGCTTGAGGTTGTTCAAGCAAGTGGTACGTCGAGCAGCTTCACGAACCGCTTGAACGGCTGGAAGTAGCATCCCAATCAGGATGCCGATAATGGCGATGACAACTAGTAGCTCAACTAGCGTAAAACCGCGACGGGTTTCAGTTTGATGTTTCATCAAAGTTTCTCTCTAAAAAAAATGTAAGGAAAGCTAAGAACTAAGGACAGGATGCAAAATATTAAATAGCAATTCGCTTCGACCTCGTAGGCCGATGCACACATATTATTTCAATCAATCGTCACTGGGCAAGGCAAAATTGCGGTATTTTTTTATCTTGGCCCTGAAAGTGGGCGTCCTTGCGGTAATTTAAGCACAATTTGAATCCATTGTCGATGGGGCAATCTCTCTCGTTAACCGGCGATTAATGGTTTTCTGGGTTGTGAACGTTCGGATTTGCACGATATAACTTTATCCTATCCTTTTGCCGCGATATAATAAGAGAAAACAGGTGCCCCTGACTTCTGGGACATCGAAATAAGCATTTGAAATTGTCCACTATACTTTTGAAGCAACGATGCCATGCAAGTACCTCAACACTTTTCCAAGCGAAGTGTCGGTATCAATATGACGCCGATGATCGATGTCGTGTTCTTGCTGATCATCTTCTTTTTAGTCAGCAGCCACTTGGCCCGGCAAGAATCGTCGCTGGAGCTAAAGCTTCCCACGGCCGCGGCAGGGCAAGAGGATTTCGACCAAACAACGGCCCGAATCACGATCAATGTCAAACGCGATGGGTCGCTGTGGCTTAGCGGTCAACCGATCGAAGCCCAACAACTCACCCAGCGGTTTGCTCAGCTACGCCAAGAAAACGGCGACGAAGTCGAAGTCCGAATTCGCGGAAGCCGCGAAGCAGCCTATTCAACGGTCGAGCCGATTATGTTGGCATGCACCAAAGCCAACATCTGGAACGTGAAGTACGCCGTGTATCGGGAGCAACAATAATGCGTTGCAATAGCCCGCTTGTAAGAGGATCCGCCAACGCCGATCTAAACACGGCCATGACGCCGATGATCGATGTGGTGTTTTTGTTGCTCGTGTTTTTTGTTTGGACGGCCAGCTTTCAAACCATCGAGTACGTGCTCGACAGCAAAGTTGCGGCTCAGCAAGGCACCGCTGCTGCCGAAGTCACCCAAAGCAACCCGCCTTCGGACACAGAAGATATTTTGGTCAGGATTGAGTCGGCCAGCGGCGAGCTTGTTTGGAGCGTCAGCCAGCGATCGGCGACTTCGCTAGCAGACGTTAAAGAACGCTTGAATCGACTCGCGGATGTCGACTCTAGCGTGAAAGTGATCCTGCATCCGGACCCCGAGGTGCCGCTGGAGTTCGTGATTGGAGCGTTTGACGCGGCGCAGTTGGCGGGGTTTACGCAAGTTGCGTTCGCGGTCAATGCGGAACAGTGAACTGGGATGACGCAACGATTTTACGAGCTCTATTCTTCGATTACGCTTTTGGTTCCGTGGAAAATTTCATCACCACCGATGAACACAGATAGACACGGATGTGCGTTTGGAAATCCGTGGTTATCGGTGTTAATCCGTGGTTGATTTTTCCTCTCTGGCACATCAAAAAGCAGGTTCTTTCTGGGCACGCATTAGTTTTTGAATCTGGGTGTCCTGGTAGCCCGACGGGTAGCGGCTTGTTGATTTAGCATGTTTTGGCGCAACAAAAAATGTGGAGATGGGCTTCCAGCCTGTCTTACGCGCTGCCCCCATGCAAATGACAGGCTGGAAGCCCATCACCACCGTTCCTCGCTAACGCATCAGGCTACCATCT
>JALZWN010000059.1 GCA_023300235.1 Mariniblastus sp. | reverse complement strand
GTCGTTTGGTAGATTTAGATTCATGATGGAATCCTCGCAGAGCCGTTTCGTTTCATGTGTGGATTGTCAGTCAGGACGATCATTGTACTGCCGGAAAATGATTTAGGCTATCTTTTTCTGGCGGTGTTCCAGGGTGAACCAGTTTTGCAAATTAGGAAGGTCTTCTAAATGGTAGTCCGACGCGTTAGCAAGGATTGTCACGGGGGTCTCGCTAAGGCGTCGGGTGGCCACGAACACTCAGCTGTAAAAACTGATTTACCTTGCGGTGGTGTTGGTCAAGCGTGTTGCGGAATCTCGCCGCTGATTTGAGGCCAGTTCAGCCTACATCCATTGCAAACGGCACAGGCCTTTTCTTTGTCGCCGGTTTGGTGAGCGAATCGAGATCGTGACGATTCAAAACGAGTACGCTCTTTCGTTTTTGGATCTATGAGAAAACTCAAAAAAGGTCAGCTCCGGCGTCTGGCAAAAGCCAAACCCGATTCAAATAAAAATAACACTCGGCGGTGGGCTGAGTCGTTTACGGACTACCTGCGTAGCGAGTGCCACTTGGCCGAAAACACGGTCATTGCTTATACCCGGGATATGCGGCGGTTTTTGGAATGGCTGGGCGATCGCAAAGCGGTTGAACTGACCATCACCGAGCTCTCGGATTTCGTTGGCTTTCTGTCCGATCAAACCCTCGCACCGACGTCGATTTCGCGGCATGTGATTTCGGTGAAGATGTTCTTCCGGTATTTGCAGCTTGAAGGCGTGCTGGTTGATAACTTGGTCGAACTGCTGGGCAGCCAAAAGATTTGGCAGCGAGTGCCGTTGGTTTTGTCGACCACGGAGATTGATCGGTTGTTGAAGGCTCCACGTAGCGTTGAAGTGTATCACTTTCGCGATCGAGCGATTTTGGAAACGATGTATGCCACGGGGTGTCGCGCGTCTGAGTTGACTGGCTTGCGGTTGCGCGAGTTGCATTTGGACGAGCGCTATTGCAAAGTGCATGGTAAAGGGGCCAAGCAGCGGATGGTGCCGCTGGGCGATGGGGCGATCGACACGATCCAAAAATATCTCGACCGGTTGCGACCACGAATGGCTCAGCCTCGACCTTCGGAGACCGACTGGCTGTTTCTGTCTCGTAGCGGTCGACAGATGCGGCGAGAGGCGATTTGGGAACTGGTCAGGAAATACGCTTTGATCGCTGGTGTTGCGATGGATATTAGCCCGCATACGTTGCGGCATAGTTTTGCGACTCACTTGCTGGCTGGCGGAGCCGATTTGCGACAGGTGCAGGAGTTACTGGGCCACGCGAGCATCGCGACGACTCAGATTTACACGCACGTCGATCAGTCGCGTTTGAAGAAAGTGCATAAGCAGTTTCATCCAAGAGCTTAGGAACTGTCCCGGAATAAGTTCCGGTCCCGGAATAAGTTCCGCTTTTCTTAACCCGAATGCGCAAGCGGGGGAACATGTGGTCCGGCTAAATCCGCCGCTTACGCATTCGGGTTAGGATTTTTACTCATTTGAAATCGGGAACTTATTTCGTGCCTGATCCTTAGGGTGCGTTGTAGAACAGGCTGTGCGGTTTCCGTCTGGTCTACTTTAGTGTGTCTTTCGAGAACGCATGAAGTGAGGGTTGGGGGCAGGCTGGACGCATGTCGCCGTGTTTACTTGCGCCGCGCGACGACGACGCGTTTGAAATTCGAGAAATCTTTTTCGGTTTTCACGGAATCAAATTCGGAATGCTTGGAAACCAAATCTACGCAGCGGTCGATGTTGATCGGGCTGGTTTCGAAAATCAAATACCCGCCAGGCAAAAGCATCGGAGCCGCTTGTTCGATCAATCGTTGGATGATTTCGGTGCCGTCTTCACCGCCGAATAGCGCGAGATGCGGTTCGTGGTTTTTGACGTTATCGTCCAGCGTGTTGATTTCGCCTTTACCGATGTAAGGTGGGTTGCTGACGATCATGTGGACCGGGTTGCTACCGGCAGGTAGAGCTTCCAGCAAATCTCCAGTGAACAAACGGACCTTGCTGTCCACGCCGTGAGCGTCGGCATTTTTGCGGGCGACTTCGATCGCTTCGGGCGAGACGTCGGTTGCGGCGACGATGGCTTCGATTGGCGCGGGTGATTCGGCGAGTTGTTTTGCCAGTGTGATTGCAACGCAACCGCTACCGGTGCCGACGTCAATGATTCGTAGGGGGCTGGCCTCGATCGTTTTGGCCGCCTCCAATGCTGCCATCACAACGTGTTCGGTTTCCGGCCGCGGAATCAAGACGTTGCTGTCGACAAAGAACTTGAGCGAATAAAATTCTTTGTGCCCCACTAGGTAAGCCACCGGTTCGCCCGCGGCGCGGCGTTTGACCCATGCTCGGTATTTTGCCATGGGTTCGTCATCGGGGACTTCGTTGAACTGCGTGTACAGATTGATCCGAGGGCAGTCGAGTGCTTCGGCGAGCAGAACCTCGGCGTCCAGGCGCGAGCTTCCGCTGTTGGCTTGATCAAAATGTTCGACGGTCCAGTCGAGCAAGCGTTTGATGGTCCAGGGGTCTTGGGTGGTTGGCGACATGGGCAATTTGTTAATATATAGCGGCCGTTTAATTAAAACGCGGACGCACTGGGCGATGGTCCGGGATTTCATTGTAGACCTGCCATAGAAAAGGCAAAACCGGACATGCCAGAAGACACGGAAACCCTTACTGCCTACCATGAAGCTGGTCACGCGGTCATGGCGGTCAGTTACGGCGCGAGAATTATCCACGTTTCGGTCGATCCGCCCGATGACGACGGGCTTAAGCGATTTGGCGAATCGATCGTGCAGTGGCCTGCCGCTGCGGCAAAAGACATCGAGATCGCCGAGCTGAAGGTCTCGCTGGCGGGGCCGGTTGCCGAATTAACTTATGACGGAGCCCGCGAGTCGATCGCCGAATGTCCGGAATTCGCAGCTGACTGGCAGCAAGCGGTTTTGTCGGTCTCGCGTTTGAATCCAGAGTCCGGTAGGGCCAGGTTCATGGAGCAGATGGAGCGGCAAGTCTGGGCTTTTTTTGAAGACGAAAACGTCTGGGCAGCCACTTGTGCGATCGCTGACTTGTTGCTGGCTCATGAAACCATCGAACACGATCAGGTGGCCGAAGTTTGGGCATTTTGGCAGCAAAGGTAATTTGTTTTCGCCTGCGGTGGCCGGATAGTTTTACATCTTGAAAAACGCACCATCAATTTTCTGGATTTACGTATGCCCAGTTGTTATAGTCGAACGCTTGATTGACAAGTTAATTGCGAACACGTGAGACGATTTACCTGTGGCAAAAAAAAATAAGACGAAGCCGTCCTTCAACCAAAAAGTTCATTATTACCTCGACAACTACTTGGCCAAAGGCAGCCAAGCTCTCTTCCTGTCGCTGTTGTTTACTTTCTTGTCGGCGTTAGCCGTTTTTGCGACGCTGCGAATGATGTTTTCGTTTTTCATGAGCGAGCAACCGGAATGGTTGGCTAACTTGTGGATGGCTTTTCTGCAGCTGACCGCTCCGGGCAGCATGGGGCGAGACACCGAATCGCCGGTGGTCATGAAGTTAGCGGCTGTGCTTGCGGGCTTCACTGGCGTGGTAATTTTCTCGACACTGATCGCGACGTTGACCACGGCACTCAACAGCGCAATCTCGAATCTGAAAAAAGGACATAGCCGGGTGCTTGAGGCCGAGCATACCTTGATCGTCGGTTGGAGCAAGCGTGTGACCGAGATTTTGAAAGAGCTGGTCGAGGCCAATGAGTCTGAAGACGACCCGGTCGTGGTGATCATGTCCGAAAAAGATAAGCCGTGGATGGATGAGTACCTTCGCAGTAATTTTAAAAAGCGTGGTAACACGCGAATCGTAACCCGGTCTGGAAATCCTGCGTCTCCGGTAAGCTTGGCTCATGTTAACGCGGCGGAGGCCCGGAGCGTAATCGTGCTGGCCAACTGCGATGACAATGCCACCGAAACTCAACAAGTCGCCAGTGATGCTCGCGGGATCAAAGTTGTGTTGGCGTTGGAGACCACTGCCCCGGATGCAGAGTTTCCGATCGTGACGGAGTTGTTCCTTGAGCGAAACCGACAGGTCGTGTTGGGGATGTTGCCCGAACGCGTGAAGGTGATCGACTCGGAGGAAATCCTGGCCAAGGTGATGGTGCAAACCTCGCGGACGTCGGGTCTGTCGACGGTGTACTCGGAATTGCTCAGCTTCGACGGATGCGAGATGTATATCACGGATGCGAAATGGAATGGCATTACTTTTGGCAAGAGCCAGTTTCATTTCCCTGATGGGGTGCCGATCGGAATTCGGAGGCCAACTGGTGAGGTCCAGTTGCGACCGTCGGTGGACACCGTGCTGGAGGATGGTTTTGAGTTGTTGATCGTGGCGGAGGACGATTCGACGATCGATTTTCAAGAAAAACCAGTCGTGGTGCCAAGGGAATTGACGATCCCGAACCGGCGTAACGAACAGAAAAAGGAAAAGATGTTGATGCTCGGGTGGAGTTCGAAAGCTCCGATCATCATCGCCGAACATGCCGAGTATGTTCTGGAGGGGTCTGAGATAATTATCGCGCTGTACCGGCCCACCGAGGCGAATCGTATCGAGATCGCTCAGCTGAACGATCAAATCGAAGCGCTGGACATTCGTTTGACGGAGATTAATCCGTTTGATGGTGAGGAGTTAAAAGGGCTTCGACCGTTTGAGTTTGACGATATCATTATTTTGCCTCAGAGTCTTAGTAGTAACGGAGACGCTGAACGAATCGATTCCGAAACGATCGTTGTGTTGCTGTTGTTGCGAAGTATGCGAAAGCAGATTTTGGCAGACGGGGGAGAGATAACAACTAAGATCGTGACGGAGGTGTTGGATTCAAATAACCAAGGTTTGATTCACCAAGCCGGCGTGAATGACTTTATTATCTCCAACCGAATTGTTTCGATGCTGTTTGCGCAGATTAGTGAAGAGCCGGAAATTCAAAAAGTCTATGACGATTTGTTTCAAGAGGACGGGTCTGAGATTTATGTGAAACCGGTTGAGTTGTATTTTGATTCGTTCCCGCAGAAAGTGACATTTGCCGATGTGATGGCGTTGGTCCAGCAACGGGACGAAGAGGTCTGCATTGGGGTTAAGATCGGGGACAAAGCTGGGAACGTGGATGCGAATTTTGGGATTAAGTTGATTCCGTTTAAGGATGTTGTGTACGAATTGGTGCCCGGTGATGCGTTGGTCGTGGTTGCCGAAGACGAACAATAGGCGTAGGTTGTTGGGCGTACTGTGCGACGATTGCTGATCGTCGCGGCTGGTCGTACCATCTAGTTTTAGAAGCGTAGTCGTTTGTATTCCGTATTAAAGAAGAATTTATTCTTAGTCAGCATGTTTGTGCTGCTGGGGCTTGGTTATATCCTGGCGGTTCCTTTGGCGGGGTTGGCCGAGTCGGCCTGGCTTAAGTGGGCGATCGTATCGGTGACGATGTTCATGATGGCGTGGCCGCTCAGGTTCGCGCAGCTGACAACCACGCTGACTCGGCCGCAAGCAGCGTTATTGGCGACGGTGCTGAACGTGGGCTTGATCCCGTTGTTGGTGTGGCCGTTTGCCTGGCTTGCGGGTGCGGAGGTGGGGTGTGGGATGATTGTCGCCGCGGCTACGCCTAGCACTTTGGCAACCGGCGCCGTGTGGACGCGTCGCGCCGGCGGCAACGATGGCATTGCGATGATCGTTACGATCTTGACCAATTCGACTTGCTTTTTTGTGCTGCCGTTTTGGATTTACTGGCTGATCGGCGTCGAGATTGAACCTTCAAAATTGATTGGCACGATTTATAAACTGTTGGCGTTCGTGGTGCTGCCGATTGGCTTGGCACAGCTGATGCGGCTTCATCGGGCCAGTGCCAATTGGGCGACAGATAATAAATCGAAGTTGAGTGGCGTTGCGATGGCTGGCGTTCTGGCGGTCGTGTTTCTCGGTGCGATCGGGATGGGGAATCGTGCCGGGGTCGTTGGCAGCAATACGACGCCAAAGGATTTATTAGTGGCGGCGATTGTTTTGGTGAGCGTTCACTGCTTCGTTTTTTGGCTGGGGATGAAGATTGGGAAGGCTATCAAACTGCCGTGGCCGGATCAAATTGCGGTTGGTTTTGCGGGTAGCCAAAAAACGCTGGTGATCGGTTTGTCCATGTCGATTAGCCTTGGCTTTAGCATGCTGCCGATCTTGATGTACCACACGATGCAATTGGCGATTGGCACGATATTGGTCGAACGGATTCGTGGTCAGCGTCGGCAAGTGGCGGATCAAGATGCGAGTGGGCCGGCGAGTGAGGCTTGAACGCAGTCTCTGTTGTTTGCCAGCGAGGTTTTTGGTTGGGATCGGTTCTTTGCTGACGCGGGGCGTTTATGAAAAAAGCAGCCGCATTGCTGCGGCTGCTTTAGGTGGGGGCGTTTCGCCCGCGGTTAGTGAAATCGCGGGTCATTGACGTTTCCTTAGATCGCTTCTTCGAAGATGCCTTCTGGCAAGTCGATGTTGTTTTCTTTGGCCGCGATTCGCAACTTATTCAAAGCTCGAGCTTCGATCTGACGAATTCGCTCTTTGGTAACGCCCATCTTGGCTCCAACTTCTTTCAGCGTCTGTGGTTCTTCGCTGTAGTCCAAGCCGAAGCGGCTGATGATGATCTGCTGCTCGCGGTCATCCAATCGTTCCAGGATGCTGCGGATTTGCTTTTCACGAGCGTGTTGCTGCGATTCGATCGCGTAGCGGTCAGTTCGCTGGTCTTCGTGAGACAGGAACAGCTCTTCGGAAGTCGGGCGGAAACGGTCGCGTTGTTTGAATTCGTTTGGAATACTGCGAGCAAAGTTCTTCATGATCGCCCAGCTGGCGTAGGTGCTGAACTTGTTGCCGCGGGTGTAATCGAATTTCTCGCCGGCTCGAATCAAAGACATGTTACCGTCACTGACCAGTTGGAAGAAGTCTTCGCTGGCGCCGAGGTGGCGTTTGGCGATCGACACGACCAAGCGAAGGTTCGCTTGAACGATCCGGTTTTTGATTTTGACCGCTTCGTCGTAGAGTCGTTGGATCTCGTCCATGTCCGCTGCACGTGCTTTGGTTGGATCGAGCCGTTGTCGCAGGCGTGAAGCTTTGTACTTCAAGTAGTTGTACTTACGGAATAGGTACTGTTCTTGCTCGCGGTTAAGCAAAGCCACTTCGTAAAGCGAAGCGAGGTAGCGAGGCAGGCCGGCGGGCGGCTTAGTGCGGCGAGTTGCTTTTTCGGCAACCGGCATTTCGGCCAAGACGATTTTCTTATCGGCACCCTTGCGGTGGAATTCGTCGCTGTCCATGAAGTCCAGTGGCAATTCGCTGATCATGTTGGCTCGCACTTCATTGATCACTCGGTAGACTGTCGTTTTGTTGCGGCAGTAGCGTCGCGAAATCGAGTCGGCTGTTTTGCCGGCGACGAAATCAGCGTAGATACGCTCTTTCATCTCTAGGTTCAACGGGCCAGTCTGGTCCGGGAAGATTGCGATCGTCGGGTTGTCTTGATCGAACTGTTTAAGGGTGTAGCGAACCGTTTCGATGCTCCGTTGCATGTGCTTGGCGACTCGACGAGTCACTTCGGCTGGGCATCCGCCGGCTTTGACTAGGCGACGAGCGCGATCGACGATTTCGTTTTTGTCTTCTTTCGTCAACTGGCTAAAGCGTTTGCCTCGGCTGACTTTGTCGCGGTTGGCTTTGGCAAAACTGTCAACGCTTGAGTGCAAGAAACCGACGCGTTTGCGTCCGCCGTCGAAAATGAACTTGCGGCTGACCAGCCCTTGTTGACGCCAGCGAGAGATTGTCTTGCTAGAGACATTGAACATCTGGGTCAGGTCGTCGACCGTGTGGACGGGTTGGTTGAATTCAGCGACGTTAACGTTAGCGGAATCGGATACGTCTTCGACAAAGCGGTGTAGGTCGTGAAGCAGGTTAGCGCCGCTGATTTTGATGATCGGCGAGTTTTCAGGGCGGTAGCCCGTGATGCGGAAGCAAACGAACTCGAAGTTGTACGCTCGGTCGAGCTTGAGTTCACGCAACAGTTTTTCTGCGCAGTCGACTTGTTCGATTTTCTTTTCGCGGATCGCGAACCGTACTTGTTGGTCGCGTAATTCTCGGATTGCGTCACATTTGTAATCGGAGTGCATATCAGCCTTCTTTATTTCCCTGGGCATTCCATTTTTACAATCGAAGATTGCTGAGTGGTTTGCTGCCGGTAGGACAAAAACTCGAAGATCGTTCATGATCAAATTCACCGATGGAACGTCTTTGTTCTAACGGTTTCTTTACGTTCACGGTTTGTTGAAGGTTCAGCAGCGTGAGGTAAAGCGAGGACACCTCCCATCGATCAAAAGTGTTGTTTCTTCAACACTACCTTTTTCTGGAAGGTAGTTGGCCGTTTAAGCGGAAGCTTTCGCATGCCAACTGTCTTGTAGGAGTAGCAAAAACCGTTCCAAGTTCAGAAAAAAACTCGTTTTATGCCGTTTTGACCGGTTTTACCTAGGTTTTAGTGCTTGCACCCGATTTTGGCGGGTGACTGCATGTCACGAGAAAATTGCTTTTTGAGACGAGTTGGGTCGATTTAATACATGCATTTGGTCGAAATTGAAGATGAACCTCTTCGTCGAATCCACATTTTAAGCCCAATTTGCCGCTATCGGCGATAGGGCTAGGGCGGAGTGTTCAGACTTTTTGCCGCTTAATAATTGACAGACGTACATACGGACGACGAGAAAATGCAAATTCGACCCAATGGCTCTTATTCCCGTTTATTTAACTTGGTGGCAATCGCAATTGCGTTTGCCTCGGCTTCGACCTGTTTCGCAGGGCAGGCCCCGCAAACCAAGGGTAAGTCTTACTCGATTGGAGTCGACTTTGCCAAAGGTAGCCAAGTGCGAGTGCTAGGCGAGTACGAATACGAAGGCTCGGTCATCGTGATTCCTGAACCTCTGGACGATGACAAAAAGTCGAAGCCGCAGAAATCCAAGGCGTTGCCGATGCGAGTATCGGCCAAGCTGGAGTACGACCAACGCAGCACCGGCAATGGTCAGGCCGTACGCCTGTACGATTCGGCGTTGGCGAGTATCCGTTTGGATGCCGGCAAGACCAAGCCAGAGCTGGAGATTGCCAATCGCTTGGTGATCGCAAGGTTGAAGGCCAAGCCGCGAATGCGGGTTGAGATGGCGTCGATTAAGGACATGTTAAATCAGAAAGAGTATGAGCTACTCCAGACTGCGGCTGATCCACTTTCGCTGCCGTTGCTGTTCAAGCAAAAGAAGGCCACGGTCGGACAGAAGTGGGAGCCAAGTTTGGATGCGTTGGCAAAGTTTTTGAACGTTGACAGGATTATCACGACGGACGTCAAAATGCAATTGAAGTCAGTCGATCACGGTAAGGCTCGAGTTTATGTCTCCGGTGGCGTTACGGCGGATCAGTACGACGTGACTTCTGAAATCTCATTGGCTGGTTATGCCATCATTGACTTGGGTGCTAAGCAAGTGATTTCCGCTAAGCTCAGCACGGAAGAGAAGTGCCCGCCGGGCCAGATCACTCCGGGGTTCAAGGGGCGCACGCGTCTGGACGTCAGTTTCACGCATGGTATCAACAATGTCGCGTTGTCAAATAAAGCTTTGGCCGATGCAATGCGTTCGTCCAAGGTGGCTCAACGTTTGAAGTACGATTCTGATCGCGGCAACTATCGAATCAGCTACGATCCTCGATGGAAGTTGATCGCCGGTGAAAGCGACACTGCGATCATGCGGTTCATTGACAAAGGCGAATTACTTTCCCAATGCACTGTCGTCATGTTGCCTCGCCGCGCGGCCAATGAGCCTTTAGAGTTGGACAAGTACAAGCGAGAAATTTCGAAGATGATTGAAAGGGACACGAACGCGAAGTTGGTCAAATCCAGTCAAATTAAAACGAAGACCGGCATGAAGGCGATGAGCGTGGTGGTTGCTGGCGAAGAACAAGATTTGCCGGTCAACTGGATTTACTATCACGTTGAAGCCAAGGACGGTCGTCAGATGACTTTTGTGTTTACGCTTGCGGAGTCGGTTGCTGATCGTGTGGTTGGTGCGGCGAATCAGTTGATTAACGAATTCGAGTTTTTGGGGGCTGGCGCTCAGGCAAAGGTCGCCAAGAAGCGTGCTCAAAACGTCTACAAAGCACCTAAGTAGGTATCTTGGGGGCGCACGCGACCGGTCGTTATAGATGGACGACCGGTGTGAGCGGACAGTAACTAAGTCGGTCGTCGATTAATTGGTCGTTGGAAGTTCCGCCGGCGTATGCCAGTGTCTTCGGAGTGCGGCCAACAGCGGATCGATTGTCTTTGATTGAATCGAATGCGGCGGGTCCCAGTGAAACCATTGGGAGCCATCATGTTCAGTCAGCTTTAGTTCTACTGGCTGAATGAGTTTGGCGGCGTAGATGATCAGCCGTTTCTTTTTTGGTTTTCCTTTGGATCGCTTCGAAGAGACCATGTACTTCTGTTTGAACTTGAAGTTGGGGTCGACGGCTAGGTTTGCGGCTTGAATTCCGGTTTCTTCTTCGAGTTCGCGAAGGGCGCATTGCATGTTTGTTTCACCAGGGTCAACATGGCCTTTGGGCAAGTCCCACCGATTAGGGTGCTTGAGTAATAGAAACGAAACGTGAAGGTTGTCGTTTGGGAGATGCCAACTGCTTTGCACCGAAGAGTCTTGTTCGGCGTCGGTGGTCGGATTGTCGCGGAAAATTAAAAAGCCGCAAGATTTAAGTTTGCCCATGTTCAATCGCTTCTACAATAGCCGAAGTGGGATGCCTTTTCGGTGGGAAAGTTCTTTTTCGAATCGGAATCGTTTTGGCTTGATACGTTTTGACCAAGTGATACCGAAACCAGGATAGATGTTTTAAATGAAAATCTACACAAAAACAGGGGACCAAGGCGAGACCGGAATGCTTGGTGGTGTTCGCATTTCGAAGTCTAGCATTGCGATCGATGTCACTGGAGGGTTGGATGAGACGAATTCTGTGCTTGGTGTCGTCGCCAGTCAATTAAAAGATCGGCCTACGGTAAAGGTAGCTGGACAGTGTTCTTTGCCGCCAATGATTCATCAGATTCAAAATGATTTGTTTGACTTGGGGAGTCGCGTTTCGGCTTGTTTGAGCGACACTGGCCGGGCTGCCGATTTTTCGCTGTCTAGAACCGAGACGCTTGAGCAGTGGATTGACCAGCTTCAAGTGGGTTTGCCGGAGCTGACGGCGTTTATTTTGCCCGGGGGGTGCCTTGCGGGAAGCTTCTTGCATCAGGCCCGAGCTGTCTGCCGCCGGTCTGAGCGAGGGCTGGTCGAGTTGGCGGCGGCTGATTTAGATTGGCCAGATGGAGCTGCAGAGCAAAGATTGTCGATAGAATTAGCCTATTTGAACCGTCTGAGTGATCTTTTATTCGTGATGGCTCGATATGTGAATTATCAGGTTGGGTGCGAAGAGTCAAAGTGGCGGCCGACACGGGCTAACGATCCAAGTTAGGCTAAAGAGCATCCTCAGTTGTCCCCGCGTGCGAATTTTGCGTTTATTGGCTATAATTTTTAGTCGTGACTATCGCGCGAAAGGTGCCGTCGTTTTTATAGCGGCGTGTTTCTAACGGTGGCATGACCAGTATTTCGTCAGCACTTGAAATCGGAAGGGTGTTGATGATTGTCAACAATCTCCCACTATTTAAAGGAACCGCTTGAATGAAAAAAATCGAAGCAATCATCCGTCACTTTAAACTCGACGACATCAAAACTTCGCTTACCGAAGTTGGCGTCGAGGGCATGACGATCACCGAAGTTAAAGGTTACGGACGTCAAAAGGGTCACACCGAGATGTACCGCGGCAACGAATACGCGATTGATTTTGTTCCAAAAGTCAAAATCGAAGTCGTTGTTCCCGCCGACCGAGCTAACGAAGTTGTTGAAAAAATTATCAGCAAGGCTCAGACCGGCCAAATGGGCGATGGAAAGATTTTCATCACTGACTTGTCCGACGTCGTTCGAATTAGAACTGGTGAACGCGGCAACGAAGCGGTCTAACCAGGGTCAACACATTGGCTTCCAAGAAAAAGTTTCTTGGAAGCCTTCTGTTTTTTATCACATTCATAGAGAGTTCCGGGGTTGGCATGCGACAAAGCGTAATCGAGGCTCGTCAAACTTGGCGAGACGGTTGCGGCAAACTTCGTGAAGATCATGAGGCGGGCGCTGCAGGGATTGTTGTTTGTAATCAACTCTCTGGTTTGCTCGACTCGGTATTGATTCAAATTTGTCAAACCGCGTTTGAAGAGATTTCACCGGCCCTTGTTTCGCGAGTTTCGTTGACGCTGCTGGGTGGTTGTGGTCGCGGGGACATCGCGCCGTTTTCGGATGTTGACTTGATGATGCTGTATCAAGGCAGCCTGACGGACGACATCGTTGAATTTTCGCGTCGTATCAGTCAAGACATTACCGACTCGGGTTTGCAATTGGGCTTTAGCTGCCGTACGCCGCGTGAAGCTTGCACGATGTCGTTGACCGACGCGTATATTTTTTCATCGCTGACCGAAGCTCGGTTGTTGATCGGGAATCCGGATCTGTTTGAAAACTTCCAAGGGCGTTTTCGACGGATCACCAGCAAAAAAAATTCTAGCTTGATCAAAGCAATCATTGCCGCACGAGCAAAAGAGCGGCATGAGTACGGCGAAACGGTTTACTTGCTGCGCCCCAACGTGAAGCGGTCTCGCGGTGCCTTGCGAGACATTCACTTGATTCGCTGGCTGGGCTTTGTACGCTTCGGTGAAACGGATATCGAACAATTGCTTGCCAAAGGCGCCATGTCGACCGCCGATTCGACTCAACTGTTGGCCTCACGCGAATTTTTGCTGCGTGTCCGCAACGAAATGCACTTCCATGCCAGTCGAGCAAACGATGGGCTTGAACGCGGCGAACAGGTGCGTGTCGCCAGTTGGTTGGGCTACGCGGGCGACGATGCGTTGCTGTCGGTCGAAGAGTTTATGCGAGATTATTTTCGTTTCACCAGTCGCGTGAGCTACATCTGCGAGCATTTTGTTAACAAGAGTTTGCAGCATAAGCAACGCGGGATTTCGTTTCTTGGGTCGATAGTGACCAAGCAGATCGATGAACACTTTCGCATGGGACCAACTCACATTGGTGTCAGCGAAAAAGCAATCGACGTAGTTAAAACGCAACTGGAGCAGGTGCTGCGTTTGATGCAGTTGTCGTGTTTGCACGGGAAGTCGATCGAGCATGATACTTGGATCGCTATTCGTCACGAAATGCTCAAACGAAAAACCGATATCGAATTCACTCAAGATTGTGCTCGCCGCTTCATGGCGTTGCTGTCCAACACCAAGGGGCTTGGTGATGCGTTGCGGCGTTTGCACCGGATGACGGTGTTGGAAAAGATTATTCCTCAATTCGCTCACGCGCGAGGCCTGTTGCAGTTCAACGAATATCACAAATACACCGTCGACGAGCACTCGCTGCGGGCCCTTGAGCACGTGATTTCGTTTGATCAAGACAAAACGATCATCGGTGAGGCTTATCGAAACGTGCGCGACAAGAAGCTGTTGCATCTGGCGTTGTTGTTGCACGATCTTGGCAAAGGGTTTCCTGAAGATCACAGCGAAGTCGGCCGGCGAATTGCTCAAGCAACTGGCGAGCGGTTTGGTTTGTCGCAAGAAGAAACCGAGACGATCATGTTCTTGGTGCACAACCACTTAGTCATGTCGCACTTGGCTTTTCATCGCGATATTTTTGATCAAAACATGGTGGCTGAATTCGCTGCCAACGTCGGTTCACTGCAGATGTTGTCGATGCTGTACGTGTTGACTTTGGCGGACGTCAAAGCCGTCGGACCCGATGTGCTGACGGCTTGGAAACTTGATCTGCTGACGAATCTTTTCAAGAGTGCTAGGCGAGTCCTGACGGGTGACCACGACGGGCGACTCGATCCGCGTTTGAAGCAAGTTTACGGTCAGGTTTCCGAATTCGGAGCCAACGAACAAGAACGAGCGTGGCTGCTGGACAAAGCGGCCAGTATGCCGCACAACTATTGCCTTGGGCATCCGGTCAGCGAGATCGCCGAACGATTGCTTGAGCTTCAGGAAGTTGAAGACGGAATTTTGTGTTGGGTGAATCCGATCCCTAAGACCAAGCTAGTCGAGATTGCCGTCGCAAAGTCATCTTCGCGCCGTGCGGGGGTGTTTCATAAAGTGGCTGGTACCGTCACCGGAATGGGCTTGCAGATTCATGGGGCGGATATCAAACCGATCGGCGACGACATGGTTTGGTATTGGATTCAGTTCGAAGATTTGATGTTCAGTGATGTGCCGCCAGCGCATCGTTTGGAAGAGATTCGAGAGAAAGTTTTAGATAAGGTGTTTAGCGAGGAGAGCTGGGAGACGCTTCGCTTTCCCGCAGTCTGGAAAAAAGAAGACAAAGTCGCCTCGGAAGCCGAACAGCCTGAAATCCAAGTGAAAGTTGACAATGACACCGTGGCCAATGCGACGGTAGTGGACGTGTTCTCAAGTGACAAAGCTGGCCTGCTGTACAAGATCTCAAGGAAGATCCACCAATTGCAACTAGACGTGACCTATGCCCGTACAATTTCGTACGGAATCCAAGTGATCGGCGTGTACTACCTTACCGATGATGACGGAAATAAAATTCGTGATCGGAATCGTCTGCTACAAATACAAGCTGAGCTTCAACAAACATTGGTCGATTTTTTGGATCCGTAAATGTTTTCTGTGATTTGTAATTTAGTCAAGCTGATTGCCGGCATGCTCCATCGTCGGGGGCGGGTGGTCTGTCTAATTTGTTTAGCGTTGGTGGCCGTCAGCAGTGGTTGCCGTCAGGACTCTGCCCAGTGGAAAGTGGCGGCTGCGATCAATGAAGAAGCCAAAGGCAATTCGGAAGCTGCTGTCGAGTTGCTTCAGAAGGCCCTGCGAATGGATCCAGATTCTGACGACATCAAGCTTCGCTTGGCTCTCTTGCTGGCAAAAAACGACCAAGGTGACTTGAGCCTGACGTTGTGTGATCAGATTTTAGAGAACGACCCAATGAGCAAGTATGCGTGGAGCGTGCGTTCGGATTGTTTGCATGCGATGGGGCGTTTTGATGAGTCGTTGGCCGCCTATCAAAAGTACGTTGCCGACAAAATCGACAAGGCTCCTAGTGAACTAAATCAGCTGGCCTATTTTCGGGCGCTGGCAGGTGTTGAGTTAGATAAAGCACTCCGGCAGATCAATGAAGCAATTGACGAGTACGAACAACAATTCGTTCCGGTGAGCCTGCAGGAATCTGGTTTATTTGGAGCTGCTGCTCCAACCTGGGGCGCTTACTCTCGCGTACCGATTGAAATTAATACGGTTGTCAGTGCGGGGTTGCTGTCACGGTACACCGAACATGGGCATCAGCACGTGATCGGGCTTTTGAGTGACAAGATTCATGACGAACAACAATTGTGGTTGGCAGCCAATGCTCAATTTGATCTTTTGATGGAAGAACAAGAGAGCCTCGTTGCGGACGCAACCGAGCAAGAAAAAAAAGAGCAGCAGGCGGTGATTAAGAGCGCTGCAGGTTTGGTTGATAAATTCGCGAGGAACTTGCCTGTGCTTTTGGCAGCACGAAGTTTGATGTTGGAGGCTCAAGGGCAAACCGAACTTGCGGATCTTGATCGGCTCTGGCTTAAGCAAATTGGCGTTCAGCCACAGGGAGTCTACAATAAGTTGCCCAGCGATATGGAGTGCATGGCGGCGTTGTCGGACGTCGAAGCGATCTTGGACACCCGCGGCTATATTTTGACTCAATTGCCTTGGCTGCCCACTTGGACGCATCCGAGCGGGAATGTGATGAAGCTTAAGGATCAGGGGGCGGAGATTACTTATGGCAATTATGAGTTTGCCATCTACGATCTCGACCTTGCCATCACCGCGGCCGAGATTCGTTTGATGGTTTTGAATAGTGATGCTGTTAATCGGATCGAGCGCTCGATCAAAAGCATCCGTGGAGACAAAGCCAATGGAGCGAAGTTACTAGCGATTCTGCGAGACCATCGTCGACAAGCTCATTTGAAGGCAAACCAAATCGAAGCAGCCCAACGCGACCAAGAGCGAATCGAAGAGCTCGGTTTTGAAGACGGCAATCTGTTTTAGCGATGGCCGCGTTTTGCGTTGCGAAAGCCGCTGAAATTTGGGGGGAACGGCTAAAATCCGCGGTCTGCCCGCACGTCTTCGAATCCGCGTAGCTGATAATCAATGCCCGTCTTGTCCAGCACTCGGCAGAGCCCTCGCAACGCGACGCCGAAACCATCCGGTCCGCTGAAACCGCCGAACTGACCGCCGCCTTTGACGTGTGGCTCAAGATCCAAGAACACGCCAGGAGCACCACGCTTTTTCATTCGAGTTTCAAGTTCGGGTAAAAACGAGACCAAGTCCTCAAAGATTTTCTCGTGGCCCGAATGGCCAATATCCGCAGGCACAAAATGCTTGAGCGCCTCTTCGTCAACGTGCTCGACTCGCGTGCCAGGATTTGGGTTGGCGAAGTCCTTAATGTGGATCCAGCCCAGGCCCGGTTTCATCGCCAAGTACTGCTGGTAAACCTCTTCGGTCGACAAACCCATCGTGACCAAGTTCCCGCCATCGAAGATCAACAGCATCGCGTCGTGATTGACTTGTTCGTTGATTCGAGCCAAGTAGTCACCGGTTTGACCAACCAAGTTTGCTTCGACTTCCAAACCGTAAGTTAAACCATGCGAATCGCAGACATCCACGATCTTTCCAATTTGATCGACTGCCTGTGAAAAGTGGTCTTCGATGTTGCTGCCACGAGGATGATAAAACGAAAATCCACGGATCAACTTAGCGCCTAACTCGTTGGTCAACTCGCAGGCGCGTGGCACATCGGCGGAAATGTATTGATCAAAGGGACTGTAGGGCGTTGTTGTGCCGTCATCGACGTCCAACAATTTAACTTTGCCCAGCGGCGAACCCAGTGAGGAAACGCTCAGCCCATACTCATCGATTTTTTGTTTGACGGTTTCGAGTTCGGCAGCGTCAAGTGCCATGACGTTTTTGATGCCGTGGCCCGCATCGACAAACCGAATCGAAAAGTATCGCATGCCAAGCGCCGCGAATGCGGAAAACTGTTGGTCGAGTGTTTTGTCGTTGGCTGCTTCGTCTGCGAAACCAGAAAGTAAAATCGATGGCGCCATGGTTTCTACCTTGATGGGCTATTTTTGAAGTAGCCAAAAGTGACAAGATGCCGGGCTAATTATTTTAGCCGTCGGTTGTTTACTCGGGATAGTTGATCGTGATCACCGAACTGATGCCGCCACGTGGGGTAAACTTGGCAGTCAAAGTCGCTTTTCGTGGCTCCACCATCGCCACAAAATCGTCCAGAATCCGGTTCGTAACTCGCTCGTAGAAAATTCCTTCGTTGCGGAACTCTTGCAGGTACATCTTCAGGCTTTTTAGCTCGACGCACTTTTTGTCGGCCACGTAAGAGAAGATGAGCGTGCCAAAGTCCGGCTGACCTGTCTTTGGGCAAACCGAAGTGAATTCAGGGCAGGTGATCTCATTTACGTAATCACGCTCTGGGCAGGGGTTTTCAAAAGTTTCCATCAAGTCGCGGAAAGGTGTCGTCATCGTTACAATTCTCTGATTACTAGTTGATTCAAATTGATCGTAGATTCAAATCTGATTTGTTGCAGGCTCTGGCCAGCATTGTTTTCACGGGCGACATTCGTGTCCGCCGCCTCGCATTAGAACCCGACAAGATACTCGGGTCTTGTTTTTTCGACCAGCCGTCATGTTTATTTCTGAAATCTATCATTCGCGTCAAGGGGAAGGCTTTTTGACGGGAACCCCCAGCGTTCTGGTGCGAACCAGCGGTTGCAATCTGCGTTGTGGTTTTTGCGATACCCCGTTTGCGTCATGGAATCCCGAGGGAAAGCGGCTAACGGTTCCCGAAATCTTGGACGCCGTTGGGCAGGCTGCATTGGTTGAGCTGCCGGCGATGCAGCGGCAGTCGGCCGGTCAAAATTCTTCGATGAACGATTTTTCTGCTGGGGGTTTTGGCTGGACTGAGGAAGCCGCGGCGGCTGACGAGCCGACTCGACACGTGATTTTGACCGGCGGCGAGCCGATGATGCAACGCGATATTGTTGAACTCTGTCGAACGCTGCACGCAGCCAAATTTCATATCACGATGGAAACGGCCGGAACGATTGAACACGAGCTCGATTGTGATTTGATGTCGATCAGCCCCAAGCTATCAAATTCTGATCCGGAAATAGGTAGAGCAGGGGAGTGGCTGGCGAAACACCGGGAAGCTCGGCATCGCCCGGAAGTGGTCGGCCAGTTGATCCAGCGTCATGAGTACCAACTAAAATTTGTCGTTAGTCAGCCAAGTGACCTAGATGAAATTCTTGCTTACTTGGACGCAGTTGGCGATTTTGATCCAGCGCGGGTACTGTTGATGCCCGAGGGGATTCGGCAGCACGATCTTGATCAACGCGAACAATGGTTGATGCCGTTGTGCGAGCAACACGGTTTTAAGCTTTGCCGCCGTTTACATATTGCTTGGTACGGAAACTCGCGCCGAACGTGATCGATTAATCTTCAAGCTCGATGCAAGCAAACTTATCTTACCTGCGAACCGTATTCTCTAATACGTTCGACCGAGCTACCGCCTTGCGAGCGAATTTCGTCACGAATTTCTTGGTCGCTCATTCGCATTCGTCGTCGATGGGAGACCCATTGCAAACCAAAATCGAGCATGCCCAAAACCACCAGCGTGCCGGCGACTTGCAAGCAAACCAAAGCCACGATCCCAAACAGCTGCGACACTAAAACCGCTGGCGGCAGATTCGCTAAACCAAACAGTTCGTCGCGTTGGTGCCAGGCTCCAAACAGCATGACGGTAAGGCCGATGGCAATTTTGGGAAGGCCAAGCCCGCCGACTCCAAATAGGTGCAACAGGCCAAACTTTTGTTTCCATTTGCCCCAACCAAGATTTGTAGCCGCCGGAACAGCATTACCTGGCATCCAAACCGGTCCCGTTTGCATCCAATGGGCTGCGATGGTGACCAACACGATGGCGGCCATGAACGGTAGCAACACGCCGGCTAAACTAAATAATAATCCTTGCAGTTGGCTCACCACGGCGTCGGGCGAGTGTTGGGCGACCGAGTTGCTGGTCCAAAAACTGGTGGTCGTCTGTTGTAGCCAAGCCGAAATGTTGGCGAACGTCAGGTATCCCGCTCCGATCGCGCCCAGCATCGAAAGCGATGCCGCTAGTTCGGCGCTTTTGGGGATGTCGCCATTGGCTCGGGCTTGCTGAAGACGCAGCGGCGTGGCTTCGTGATTTCGTTCTCCTGCGTCACTCATCGCACGACCGATTGGTTGAATTCGCCAAGATTGACTGGCAGGTAACGCCCGGTGGCTGGATGCGTGCCGTCGGGATCAGGTTGGGCGGTGGCGTCTGGCTGCCAATCGACGGGGGTGATGATGATTGCTGGCGAAGAGATTGAACTTGCCTGCCCGGTCACTTTGAATTCCTGTTCGGTTGTTTTGCGCTGAATCGGTTGAGTCGCGGAAAGATCGTCGCCGTCATCGGCAACGATTGCGTTTTGGATGGTCATGACGACTTGTTGGAAATCGTCGGCAAACAACCACACGCAACCACCTAGCGTGAACAATAAAGCGAACATCATGACGCCTAAATTCGAAGTTAGCCCCATGTTCAACAAATTGATCTGAGGATAGTTGCGGCTGATCAACCCAATCACGAACGTCGAGATCATGATCGCTCCCATCGCCGGAGCGACGCCGCGGAGCGTAAGCAGAAAGCTCTGCCGTAATAGTTCGATCGTCAAATCGACTAGTCCGCCGGTTTGCAATGAAGTCCCTACCGGCACGGCGACGAACGTATTGATCGTGGCTCCGACCAACTGTTCTGGACCGCCCATTAAAACAAAAGCGGCGATCGACAATACGCCCAGTAATTTGCTCACTGGCGAACCTTCTCCGCCGAGCGTGTCGTTGCCGTTGCCGAATTGCATGGCGGCCATTTGGCTGATCACCGTGCCTGTCATTTGAGCGGCGGCGAATACGATTTGGACTCCTAGTCCCAGAAAGATTCCGATCGCGAGTTCAGAAAACAAAGAGTGCGTCCAACCGTCGATTTCGGTGGGGATCGTTGTTGACTGGCTGATCAAGGGAAACGTCACCGTCGTCAAAACCAACGCCAGCAAAATCTTAAAGCGAAAGGGAACGCTACGATGGCCCAACACCGGCGCGGTAAACACCATGCTGGCAATGCGCACTAACGCGAGAGAGCCTCCAAAGACAGCTGATGCAAAATCCACTCAGCGGCTCCTTAGAACGTTTTCGTTGGAGCGGCAGGCGCGGCGGAATCGTCGGACGCTTCTGAATCAGCCGACCGAAACTTCGGCAGCGTGAACGGCGATGCGACGCGTGATTGTGGATTCAGTTGCGGTTGAGGCTTCAGCTGCGGCTGGAAGGTTGACGGCGTTGAGCGAAGGGTTGGCATCGCGGTTGCCGATGGTTGAGAGGCTTTCACCACATTCGCCGGCACTGAAACCGAAGCCGCGCCGCTGGACCATTCAAATGCGAATTTTGAATCGGTCGATTCGTTGCGTTCGTCGTCGAGGATTTGATTGGAGGGCGTTTTAAAGACCACTGGTTTTTCAAAGCTATACTTCGCAAAGTCGATCATTTGATCCGAAATCCAAGGCAATAAAACAGCCACTACGACCAGCAACAACAGAATTTTTGGCACAAACGCGATCGATTGGTCGTGCAGCTGAGTCATCGATTGCACGAGACTGACCACCAGGCCGATCAGTAAGCTGGCAGCCAAAATCGGTCCGCCAACAAAGATGCACGTGCGGATCGCTTCGCGGCTCAAGTCAATTGCGTCTTGCGGATCCATGTGAGCGACTCGTGAAGGGTTCGTGGGTGTTTGATAAGTGGTGGGGAGTTTGAAACCAAGTTAGTTGGGTGGCTACATCGGGGCGAAGCTTTGTAGCAGCATGCCGATCACCAAGTTCCAGCCATCGACCATCACAAACAAGATTAACTTGAGTGGAAAGCTGACCATCGTTGGCGGCATCATCATCATGCCGCTGGAAACGGTGACTGATGAAACGACCAAATCTAAAACCAAAAATGGCAAGAAGATTTGGAAGCCCAGCAAAAACGCGACTTTTAGCTCGCTGATTAAAAACGCTGGCAGCAGCACGTTGACCGGGACTTGCTCAAGCGTTGATGGAGGTGGGCCGGCGTCGGGCAGGTGTTTGTAAAATACGGCGACCGAATCCGTGTTACCAGAAGCTTTGATTTGGCTCACCATAAAATGCTTGACCGGCTCGATTCCTCGTTGCCAAGCTTCTTCCCAACTGATCGGGCTTTGATCGCGTGTGTAAGGATCGATCGATTCTGTTTTGACTTGGTTCCAAACCGGTGCCATGATCAACATCGTCAGGAACAATGATAGCGCCGTGATGACTTGCATCGGCGGGAGTTGCTGCCCACCGAAGGCTTGCCGCAACAGTGTCAGCACTACCACGACTCGGACGTAGCAAGTGGTCATCAGGATGATCGCTGGAGCCAACGAAAGCACTGCCAGCAACAACCCAACTTTGATCGACGGCCAAATGCCACCCGGTGACGTTGCTTCGGAGGCTTGGCTGTTGAACATCGCCGAAATGCTATCGGCGTTGATTAGCGGTTGGGCAAAACCGTTGGCGTCAGGGAGCGTGTTTGTCGTCGGATGCGAGTTGTCGGTTTCGAAAGCGGCGAACTGAATGTTGGTGTTGGCTGAATTGTGAATCGGGGCATGAACCGGGGCGAGCGATGGCTGTGCCGGGGTGGGGGTAGGTGGCAACGAAATCGGAGTGTTCGTGCCCGCAGTTGGGATCTCGGCGGAGGCCGCCAAGCCGATTTGAGCTCGAACTTGATTGTTGGGCGTTGCCGTTGGCAGGTTGATGTGGGGAGCATCCCATCCTGGCAATTGATAGGTCGGTTGCGTTTGTGCCGTTACGATTCCACCACAAAACATCCAAGCAACCGCCAAAGCAGTCGCCAATCGTGCGCCGTTGAAGCCATTGGCGCGGCTACGTGATGCTGGTTGAGCGATGTTGGTGGAAAGGTTTTGCATGGGGGTCAAAAACCGTTTGTTAAATCAAAAAAACGTGGACGGGGCGAATCAAAAAAAATTAGGCTTCAAACACCGCCGCGTTACCACTCTGCCCGTTCAACGCCTGGAGGATCGCGGCAAGGTGGTTGGGATTGGTCGCCAGTGATGCAGGGTTCGCAGCGGCAGCGGCGATCGGCGCGACCAGCGGAGCTGCATTGGAAAACGCGGTGGCTACCGAAGTCGGTGTGACGGATGCGGGGGTGGTTGCCGCGGTCCCGGTTTGAGCCGTCGGTGGGGATGTCGCCGCTTTGGCAATTCGCAACACGTTAGCAGCGCTGGCGGTCTTGCGGCCTTGGCATAGCGATGCGAGGTGTTCGACTTCCTCGGGATCGGTAATCTCGCCGATTGGATGAGTTCCATCGGGGCTGTTGATCAGTAGCAGTAGTTTGCTACCCAGCCGAACGATTTGAAGTTGTTTCTTGGGACCGAACGGCGTTTGTCCAAGAATTTCTAAAACCTCAGAAGGCACCTTGCCGTTCTCACCAAAGTGGCGGCTGACCCAAACCAAACTGAAATAGCCGCCAAGCACCAAAGCTAAACTGCCCAGCATGCGACCGACGTCAAAGTTTTGAAAGTACGATCCAAACTTGTCTTGCCATTGGCCTTCATGCCAATGCTTTTGAAAAGTCGACGACATGCTTGAGATCATTGCGCCGGCGGAACCGAGCACGGCTTCGGGGGATTCTTCGTGATTGACCGGTTGAATCTCGCCTCCGACTTGCCCGCGGATGAGCAGTTCGGCTGGTTTGATGTTCGGGTCGAACTGCGGGTGCGCGGGGAAATTGTTTTGGGCAGCATCCGGCGCGTCGTACTGGAATTCAAAATCGCCTTGGGCGCGTGCCTGCGAAGACGACAGGACGACCAACAATAAAGCCGCGACAAACGCTGCGACTGGCGAGTTGAAAAGACGCTCGGCAATCGAGCGGCGAATGGGATTTGCTCGCCGACCAAAATTAATTGGTGGCAAATTTTTGTTTTGATTCATCTGGTGCGTCTTCCTTGACGATACAGACAGTGGTTAGTTGTCGGCGTGTTTTTTCGCCTATATCAGAAGTTGTATCAAGACCGATTGTTGCCCTGCAACGCTAGCATCGCATGTTCGTACACCTGCGGTGAGGGTAAATCAGTTTTGCATCTGGGTGTTCTAGTAGCCCAACGCGTCCGCGATCGCAAATGGTAGCCCGCCGCGTCAGCAAGGAATTTGTGGTGATGGGCTTCTAGCCTGTCATTTGCATGGGGGCAGCGTGTAAGACAGGCTGGAAGCCCATCTCCACATTTTTGGCTGCGCCAAAACTTGCTAAATCAACACGCCGGGTCAGCGAGGAACCCGTAGAAATCCTCGCTCATGCGTCGGGCTACCATTGATAGGAACTTCCTAAATTGTAGAACTGATCCGCTCTGTATTTACGGCCGCGCTTGTCGGTTTAAGCTGCTTTGGCGAAGCTGGAAAAAGGTGGCGGAAGTGCTTCCTGCCTGTCTCCGGACATGACATCATTTGGCCGAATAGCTGCATCTGAACCAAGTGTCTCACTGACAATCAGAGGCCAAATATCAAAACTTGAAACGGCGAATGAGCACAAATAACGCGGGTGTTCTTGAATGAGAATTCGCGTCTATTCTCGGTTGAATTCCTTCACGAATCGTTGTTATGTCCAAGGAAATGTACGGCAGATAGCTTTCGTTTCTCGCTGGTACTTGGTTACCTGGCGTTTGCAAGTCCTCTGCCAGCAACCCTCTGCCATCAGCCACTGCTATTGGAGCGTTTGGGGTAAGTCTACATAATGTGGTAGCTGAGACGCTATCAGGCAATTTATTTCTAATTTGCAATTCATCTTGCTTGAGCGAGACTGATTCTTCACACAGCACATTAAGGTTTCAAGGCTGTGCCTGATTGGCAGAGCCAAGAGCCTCATCACCTTTCCACTTCCTTTTTTAAAAAAAGAGACTATTTAAATGGGCATGATCAACGACTTCAAAGAGTTCGCACTTAAAGGCAATCTAATCGACATGGCGGTTGGTATCGTCATGGGCGGTGCTGTAGCGGCAATAGTAAAATCTTTTCTTGAGAACATCATCACTCCGCTGATCTCGAGCCTCTTCAGCGTACCTGACCTGTCAGGACTAATGTACAAAGTCGGCACACCAGTCACGTCGACCAACGAAGCTGGCGAACAGGTCATCGAGCAAGCTGCGATCAAATACGGTTCGTTCATTCAGAACACCATGGACTTCTTGATTTTGGCGTTCGTGATCTTCATCGCATTGAAGATTGCTGCCGGCATGATGAAGAAGGCTGAAGAAGATGCACCAATTCCAGCGGACATTGAGTTGCTGACAGAAATCCGCGACGCTCTAAAGAAATAGTGTCAGTCGGCTAAGTAAGATCTTTGCGGCACAAGTCGCAAAGAATCAAATTTACGCGAATCACGATCGGGCTTATCAGCTTGGTTTGGGTTCGCGTTTTTTCGTGCGCCCAACATGGGTTGGCACCTGCGGGCATGTTATTCAACGTCGATGATTTTTTAAAAACCACCGTACACGTTTGGTTGGTATTGATACTGTGCGGGTACGGGAGCACCGCGTCGCGCGGTGGGGCTGGTTTGGAGCTTTTGGATTTCACTACGAGGCAAGTCAAAACCCCGTGGCCGAATCCCAGGGATCTCGGGAGCGACATCGTTGACCGGGAACGGGTCGTGCAATAGAGCTCGTGTTCGTTGCGTGTTCATGTCTCCAGGCGGGCCGAATTCTCGGTTTACGTGACAGCCAGCCAAGCAGCCGCTGACACAAGCCACCGCGAACAATACGAGACATTGTTTTTTGGATTTTGTCATCGTGTTGCTCGACATCGATAAATGAAAACGTCTAGGTGTACGCTGCGACGTTAGCTGATTTTTGGTTGCTCGGAAAGACGAAAGGCGGCCTGGGTAAATCTCGCTGAAAAAACGAAGTTGCGAACCGTTGGCAAGCAAGCGGTTCTCAATGATGCTATCATGATTGACGTCGGTGCCCGATTTAATGAATTGGTTTTCGTTCAACTACGATTCAGATTCACACTCAAAGAAAGGATTATCAATGTCTCAAAATCCGTATCAAAGCCTGCCAGAATCAACGAAGCCGTCAGGAGTTGCGCCGCAGCAAAAGCCAGGCGGTCTAACTGCGATAGCGGTCATTTGTTTAGTCCTTGGAGGTTTGGCCTTGTTGGGCTCGCTCCTTGCCATCGGAATGTCTTTTTTCCAAGACTCGCTCAACCAATTTCAAAATGCACAAGCCAGTGGTCCCGGCGCAGAGATACAAGCCAAGATGCAAGCGGTGCAAGAAGGGCAGTTTATTCCCAATCTCATTTTCAGTGGGTGCAACGTAATCATTGGGACGCTGTTGGTTCTTGGCGGAATAGGTGTGTTGACGTTGAAGGAGTCGGGGCGAAACTTGTTAAGAAGTGTGCTGTTGGTAGCGATCGTCTTCGTTATTGTGCGGGGGATTTATGGCATTTGGAATTCGGTAAGCGTAATGGGAGCCATCCAAGATGTCGGTGATCCAGTTCTCCAAACGGCAATGCAAGTCGGTTTGATCATCGGGCTCGTCTTTGCCGTGATCGTCCCGATGGTCTTGGTGGGCTTTTACGCTTGGAGTCGGTCGTACTTGAACAAACCAGACATCCGAGCACTCTTCGTGGGTGCCAAGTGATTCTTGCAACAAGCCGTTTAATGATTCTTATTCCCACGATTCTTATTTCCAGCACATTCAAAACATCAACATGACCGATCAAAACGCGGACAACGATACCGCCAAGCCAAAGCTCAACCACTTTGTGTTCTGGCCGCCGTTCTTGCTGTTGTTGGCTGCGATCGTGACAAACTTCGTGGCTGCGGAGAAGTACCAAAAGACGATCGATGGCTTGAACGGTTTGATTTTGGATAAGTTTAGCTGGTTGTTTATCGGTGTCGCTGCCGCGTCGCTGATCTTGTGCGTTGTGATTTGTTTTTCGCCGTTTAGTCGAGTGCGACTTGGTGGGAGCGAAGCCAAGCCGTTGATGAGCATGTGGAATTGGTTTGCGATCACGATCTGTACGACGATCGCGATCGGGATTTTGTTTTGGTCGGCAGCTGAACCGGTTGCTCATTTGACCCAGCCGCCGGTAGAGATGGGCATCAAGGCTGAATCTCAAGCGGCGATTACGTATTCGCTGTCGACGATGTACATGCATTGGTCGTTCACGCCCTATTCGATCTACTGCGTGGCTTCGTTGATGTTCGCGTTTGCGTTTTACAACATGCGACAACCGTTTTCGCTGGGGTCTACATTGGCGCCGCTGGTGGGTGAGAACATGCCACGGTCGTTCGGTAACTTGATCGATGCGGTCTGCCTGTATGCGTTGGTTGCCGGAATGGCCGCGGCGCTGGGCACCGGGATCATGATGATCGGCAGTGGCCTAGAGGATTTGACTGGATTAAAAAGTGGCAAATGGTTGTGGGCGGCGATTTGCGGCGCGATCGTGGTGACGTTTATCGTTTCCAGTGCGACAGGACTGATGAAGGGCATTCGGATATTGTCTGATATCAACACCAAGTTGCTGTTGGCTTTGGCGCTGGTGCCGTTGTTCTTTGGGCCGGGGTGTTGGTTGTTGCTGAGCGACGGCGGCGTGGCCTTGGGCGATTATGTGGTGAACTTTGTGCCTCGGACGTTTGATTTTACGCCGAGTGATTGGGCTAAAGGTTGGACGGTGTTTTATTGGGCGGTGTGGCTGGCTTGGGCACCGGTAACGGCGTGTTTCTTAGGGCGGATTGCTTACGGCAGGACCGTGCGGGAGTTCATGCTGGTTAACTTTGTTTTTCCTTCGATCTTTGCGATCGCTTGGATGACGATCTTTGGCGGGACTGCAATGCACCTGCAGATCGAAGCAGGGCAGTTGAGCCAGTTCGTTGAAAATAAACAGGAATCAAGAATTGCGTTTGAGATGTTTAAGAGCTTTCCGTTGGCTAAAACGCTGAGCGTGTTTTATATGTGCAGCGCGTTTGTTTGCTTTGTGACTTCGTCGGATTCGAACGTGTCGGCGATGGCAGGGATCTCGTCCAGCGGAATTTCTCCCGATGCCCCCGAAGGAAATCCTTGGCTGAAAGTTGTCTGGGGAACGGTGGTCGGTTCGGTGGCTTGGATCATGATCAGCTTTTCGGCAAGTGGTGTGGAGGGCGTGAAGGCCTTGTCGAATTTGGGTGGATTCCCAGCGGCAATCTTGCAAGTGTTTATCATTATCTCGCTATCAATCGTGGTTTGGAAACACGCGGATCTGGATCGGACTGTTTAGCACTAAACAAAAAATGTTCTTCTGGCATTTTAGTGGCAAGAGCCAGCATGGTGAGGTTTAGCAATGTTACTCACAAGGCAATTCAGTTTTTGAAACTGGGGGTTCTGGCAGCCCGCCGCGTCAGCGAGGAACCCAATGTCGCCTTTTACTCGGTAAAAGAGCGCTACCTTCGGTGGACGTTCGCAAAGCAGTTGGCTCTGAATCAACAGGCGTCTTATTTAGCAGGCGTTGTTTAGGTCCATCTGGATTTATTGTGGGTGATTTAATAAGCAGGCATTTGGTTCCCATGTAACTTCACCGCATGAGGGTGCCATGTTTACGCGATCAGAAAAGGACTAATTTGAGCAAGCCCCTTTGGAAAAACATGCTCACGGGATTTTCCAAGAGCACATCCGACGCGTAAACATGCCAACACTCAGGAGACATCAATGCCCTCAAAGCCGTGTAGCATGGCACCCAGCACATGCTAAAACGCGCCGAGTAACTGCCCGAGCCACAGTGAACCCAGATGAACTTTTTTCTAGGCTGGCGTTTATCCAAAGAGCTGCTGCGGAGTGACTGGAGGAGAGATTTGTTTGGTGCATTTTAGCTTTGTAGGAATGCGGTCCTGTTTGTTCGCCCATGCAAACGCTTCTTTCACGGAGGCAAGGCGACTGTCAGCGTATGACTAGATCTCCCGAAACGCCACAAAAAAAGCCTCGGCGTGGTTGGCCGAGGCTTTTGCGGGGGGAGTTCAAGGGTTTGTTTTGGTTGGTTTAATACCGGCGACCGTAGCCACCGCCGCCGCGGTAGCTGCCGCCGCGATAATTACCACCACGATAGGCACCGCCGTAAGACGGACGGTAGTAGTTCACCGCTGGTGATCGGTATACCGAGCGATAGGCTCCGCCGCCGTAGCCACCACCGTAGCCATAGTTGAGTCCGACATTGCCGACGCTCAAGCTAATGCCTCCGCCGCGTCCGTAAGACCCGCTCGAGAATCCTCGACTGCCGCCGTAGAACTGAGCGTTTGCTTGTTCGGCAGGTAGGACTGAAACCGCTGCGACTGCTGCCAACGTAAAAGCGCCACGCATTAGCCATCGTGAGAGTGTTGATTTTGTCATTTGATTAATCCCAAAAATTCGATTCTTGCAGGGGGCTGCGAGTACCACCATGTTGTGATGCTCTGTTTATTAGAGAGCAATTGGGATGCCAGCCTTACTCCTAAACTGTTTTGCCCGGTTTTTGGCGGGGTTTATGCCTGTTTGAGCATCAGGCAGGCGTGATCGAATCGACCACACGTGTGGTGAGAGTGACCACAGATTTGGTCAGAATGAAACCAACGGTTGAGAAGCAGCCAAGGGCGTCGGTCACCGCTAGCGCATAAAAAAGTCATAGCATGTCGCTCCATCGTCATGCTATGACTAATATCCTGATTTTGGAACAGTCCGTGTCCCAGCCTCATGCGGCGAATCAGTGGATCTACACACGTTATCGGACTTGTCAAAGCGGTAGGTTAGAAAGATTCAGTATTTTTTTGCAGAGTGCCAGCATGGAGTTAAAGTCGTTAAATCTTAACGCAACCTCCCCCGCTAAAACTGTTATTGGTAGAAAACTCGATTTGCATCAAAATGCCACCCCACCATTGCGGGCTCACATTTGCTGCCTCGCCATTGCGGGCCTCAATCAACCCAAGTATTCACCCTTCAAGCTGACAAGGAAGTCACGCGATGAGCGATAATCAACGGCGCGTTCTTTGCCGCTTAATATTCCTGTTAGTCTGTGCGGGTCCGACTTTGGTCAGTAGTTACTGGATCTGTCACCCACAGACCGCTGCCGGTTGGGCGCAAGCCATTCAAGCCGAAACGGGCGTCGAGGCGTCGATTGATTTTGTGGAAACGCCGACCCCGTACGAAACGGTGTTGCATCAATTGCGGCTGACCGATCCCGAGCACGGCGTTTTACTGGAGACCGTTCAAGTCCGAATTAGTGTCGGCAAGTATGTCGACGTCGAGATTCCTTACGAGGTCAATCATGTCGACAACCGCGGTTTGGCGAGATTGCTAAAGACGATGCATCAGAATACCGTTCGTCGCGGCGTCGAAAAGTCGTGGCGAATTCGGTTTGCCAAACCACTGAAAATCGCTCGTGCCGATGCGGTTCTGTTCGCTGATGATCGGCTGGTGGATCAAAACAGTTTGCAGGCGTTTCTGGAAAGTCAAAAGAACATGTTCATCGTGGAAGGATTGAACTTGGATGTCGTCCCTAGCGTGGATGGAACTCGGGTTGGCGCGAACTTTTTGATTGCCCAATCCAATCAAGCTCAAACGTTCGAAAGCCCGCGCTCGCAAAATCGAATCAACGTGCAACTCAACCGAGAGCCGAATGGACAAGCGATTTGGTTGGACACACTAAATCAAGCGTTACCTTGTTGGTTGGCCGCTGACTTTGCTGGCGATATCACCGGCGAGTTTGGACACGATGCGACCTTTGCTGGCGATCTAGAGATCAACTCGCATTTTCCTAGCGAACAAAACCGAGTCAAGTTAGACGGGATCGTCAGTCACTTGCGCGTGCCGCCGTATCTTTTGAACGTGGCAGGCAGTGAAAAAGCTCAAATGCAAATCACGTTGGATGAATGTCAGTTCGTTAACGGCCAAGCCACGCAATGGTCGGCCGAACTCGATGCGCCCGACCTGCGGTTGCGAGCACAGATTCCTCCGCAGGCGTTGTACCAAAATTCTCGTCGTTTCGACGTTGGCAATGCGATCAACTCCGCAATCAGAGAAGGCTTGAGCACCCGAGTCGCCAGCGATCCAAATAGTACTTGGAATTGATCGTCGCGATCGTTGTTTTTCGCTGTGCGAAACAGCATTTATCAAAAGCAGTGGTAGCCCGCCGCGTCAGCGAGGAACCGATCGTCGCTTTTTATTCCGTGAAAGAGGAAAAGAGTGAGGTTTACGAATGTTGCTCGCCCCCATTCGGGTTGAAAACAGCTGCTAAATTCCACAAAGAACCATTTACCTGGGAACGACGCTAGTCGCTATTAACGATCCAAGCTTGCCGAGTTAAACTGTTTGCCACTGAGAAGGTGAGCTTGTTCTGTTCGCCGATCGTCCCCTTTTTTTTCAACTGCCACCAACCACACGATAATGCATAAAACCTTCACTGGAGTTTTTCTCCTGATCGTCATGGCCGTGATCGGGCTTGGCTTGATCTGGTTGCCCGGTTGGGTCATCGACAATTACCAAGCCGCTACGGGCGTGGGTTCGATTTGGGGCGTGTTGTATTTAATCGTCGTCGGCATCGGCACGTTGCTGATTTTGGGCAGCGCCGGCTGGACGCTATGGAAACTCTTTGGCGCCTCAATTACAAAAAAACGACGGTTGGCTCGGCGATCCAAAAACCCGAGCGAACTCTCCGCTGGCGAAAAAGATTTTGAGATCGACGAAAACCTAGAACAAGTCGATAAGCTCGCCAGAGAAGCCGGCGACGACGCGGTGCTACAAGCCCAACTCGATCCGTTGGTTAAAGAACTTGAACAAAAACGCGAAGCCCAAACGCTAGAGATCGTTGCCTTTGGAACCATCTCCAGCGGCAAATCGTCGGTGTTGAACTTGCTCTCGGGCAGCCAAGTCTTTTCCACCGATGTTCGTGGCGGCACGACGGTGACTCGCAACGAGATCCCTTGGCCGGGCATCGACCAGGTCACGCTTGTCGACACGCCGGGCATCGGCGAGATCGACGGTGCCGATCACGTTCACATCGCCGCCGAATCCGCCAAAGACGCAGACATTGTTTTGGTGGTCGTCGACGGGCCGTTGCGGCAGAGCGAACACGATCTGTTGGCACAGCTAGGTCAAATGGAAAAACGCACCGTCATCTGCCTCAACAAAAGCGACTGGTACTCTCAATCGGATCGTGACAAACTGGTAGGGCAAATCTTTGACCAGACCGGATCCTTCGTCAGTAAACAAGACATCGTTTGCATCCAAGCCCAAGCGGGTACGCGGACGCGGCGGAAAATTTCAGCCGACGGCACCGAGATCGAAGAGACGGTCGAAGTCGATCCGAATATCGAACCACTGGCCGATCGAATGGTGGCGATTGTTAAAAAAGACGGCAAGGATCTGCTGATGGCGAACTTGCTGTTACAGTCTCGCGGGCTAGTGGAAAAAGCTCGTGATCGCGTCAAAGACTCGCTTGATCGCAAAGCCTGGAACATCGTCGAAAAGTACCAATGGGGCGCCGGTGGCGTGGCCGCGGTAAGCCCGTTTCCGGTCGTGGATTTGTTGGCCGGTTCGGCGATCAGCACCAAAATGATTTTGGATCTGGCCGAAGTCTACCAACAGAAAGTCGACGTCGAAACGGCCTCACGTTGGCTTGGAGAGATGGGCAAAAACCTGATCGGCGTGCTGGGGGCTCAAGGGGCAACCGTCGCCGTGACCTCCGTCGTGGCTTCGGTCATTAAAACCGTGCCTATCGCCGGAACGATCGCCGGTGGTGTATTGCAAGGATCAGTGCAGGCGTTGATCACTCGTTGGATCGGGATGGTGTTCATCGATTATTTCCGCTCCGAAATGCAAACCCCAGAAGGTGGCCTAGCTGGTTTGGCTCGCCGTAAATGGAACATCGTCACCAGCGCCGATGAACTGCGAAAGTTCCTAAAAACCGCTCGCGAAAAAATTGCTGACTAGAAAGAAAACATCGTGACCCAGTCATCTCCACAAGACCCCAACTACCTCGAAGCCGTGAAGTCCGTCGAAAAGACGCTGGGCGACCTGCGTGGTTGCTCCGATTCCGAACGGAAGCTTTTAATCGACGATATCGCTCAGCTGAACGAGATGTACGAAAAGATCTCGACGGGGCGAGTCGAGATCACGATCTTTGGCGAGATCAGCACGGGCAAGTCGGCGATGATCAACGCGTTGATCGGCCGAGCGGTTGCGGAGGTGGATGTACAAGGCGGTTGGACGAAGCAAGTTTGGGGGACGGCTTGGGATGGAGCCGGGTATCGTTTGCCGGGCATGGAGTCGTCGGAAATTGTTTTAATCGATACGCCTGGTATCAACGAAGTCGGTGGCGCCGATCGAGCGGAACTGGCCGAGGTGACCGCGCGGCGTTCGGATTTGATTTTGTTCGTCACCGATTCCGATTTGAACGAAACCGAATACGCGGCGTTGGTGGAATTGGCAGCCGTTCAAAAACCGATCATCTTGGTGTTTAACAAAATCGATTTGTACCGTGACGATGAAAAAAAGGTGCTGATTGAGATGCTACAAAAGCGTTTGGAGGGTTTGATCCCAGCTGAACATTTTGTGACCACTGTCGCCGACCCTCGGAAAGTCGAATACGTTATCCAGCAACCCGACGGGGGAGAGAAAACCGAGTGGCGTAAGACGGAACCGGACGTGGAAGAACTCAAGTCGATGATCTTGGAAACGCTTGAGAAAGAAGGCCTCGGCTTGTTGGCGCTCAATGCCGCGATGTATGCCGCCGACAAAAGCGACCGAATCTCGGCACTACGAGTTGCGATGCGAGAAAAACGAGCCGATCAAGTGATCTGGACGATGGCGGCCACTAAGGCAGTCGTCGTCGCGGCGAACCCGATTCCCATCGTTGACATTTTCGGCGGCTTGGCAGTGGACGCTTTGATGATCGTTACGTTGTCAAAAGTCTACGGGCTGTCGTTTTCCATGTCGCAAGCACGGGGACTGGCGAAAGCGATTAGCGGTGCAGCAGGCATCTATGCGTTGGGTGAATTTACCAACTGGGGCGCGAGTGCCTTTAAGTTGATCACCGGAACGTTGGGGACGGCGTTGACGTTGATCCCGCAAGGAGCCGCCGCAGGTTTTACCTCTTATATCATCGGCCGGTCGGCAAAGCACTACTTTGAACAAGGCGGCTCATGGGGCGTCGGTTCGGCCAAAACGGTCGTGAACGATATTTTGGCAACGACGAATAAAGATTCTGTCGTGGCTCACTTGAAAGAAGAAATCAAATCTCGCCTAAGCTTGAACCGTCACGCGGAACAGTAGTGGCAAGATCCCGCATGGTGAGATTTAGAAATGTTGCTTGCCCAGGACAGCTCCCTCCAGAGTAAAAGCAACCACTAAGCACTGTGAGGAAACATCTTCTATTACGCTTTAGGTGCAGCGAAAAAAATTAACCACCGATCGACACTGATAGACAGGGATGTGCGTTTGGAAATCCCTGTTGATCGGTGTCCAGCAGTGGTTGTTTTTTTGTTTTGCCGTCAACAAAGAAGATGTTCGTAACCCGCGCTACGCCGATTTGCGTTTTGGCATCTTGGCTTTTTTCTTGGGGCGTTTAGCGCTCAACGCTTTTTTGGCTTCGGTTTTGTTTGTCAGCCGGCAGACGATCGCGTTGCCACGCTTTTCGACCTCGACCATCGCCCCCGTTTTCCGCATCACGTAAGCGATCTGCTGAGCCTTACTACGAGGTATATCCATCGCGGCGGCAAGTTCGCCGGTGTCAAACTTTTTCGGCAAGTCCTTGGGCAGCAAACGATGCAAGTCCTGAACCGTTCGGAAAAACGCCGCGTCGCCCATCTCCAAAATCTGTCGGTCCTCCACCACGAAATCTCCCTTGCGACGCCGGCGACGTTTGCCGCGACCGGGATACCGGATCTCTTCGATCTCGATCATCGGAGTGATCAACGTCAGATTCGGATGCGGGAACACACGCGTGAAATAGATCAGCTCATCGAATAGGTCCAAGATCGTACCGCGTTTGGGACTCCAGCGAGATTCGACGACCGGGCCGCCTTTTTTGCTCAGCTTCACCAGACGCTTGCGAGTCACCAGCGGTTTGACGACGTCGACCGTGAAACCCAGCTTCAGCAGCCGCTGGATTTTGTCGCGGATCGACGACAGGCTGCTTCGTTGGATCTCGATCAGCCGATCACCGCTAACGACATCGATTCGGTAGCGGTCGAGCTTGACTTCGAGCTCCGCGTCAGCGTCGCAGAATTCGTCTTTGAGTTGTTTATGAAGGGTCGTTTCCAAAGCTTTTTCTCGTTGGGGCAGCTTTAAATAACGTGGATCGTAGGTTGGGTGCAATCCGAGTTTTAGACCGGTATTCCACAATCGCGGGGATAAGCGCTAATCAGGCCTAAAATTAGCTTCGAATTGAGAGGCAGTGAACAATCTGAAACGAACCCCGTAGACCATTAAGTCGCTCTAATCGACGTATTTTGGGGCGATGAGCTACTGAAAGCCCTTGCTGCCCCCCCGTTTAGGGGTGCCAATTCGTGATTGATCCGGTAGATTAATGGCCATCGTAAAGGAGACGATTTTCATCGAAATGATGTTTCTAACGAAAAAGTAACGTAACGGACAACGACACTAACTGATCTTTGAAAAGTGAACGCATGAGCCTTCTGGCAATCGTATACCACCTAGTACCCGAAGCACCCATTTTAGCCGCCTACAATCGAGAGGAATCATTCGACCGAATCTGTCAAACTCCATCCATTCAATCTGGCAAGCCCCGTGTTTTGGCCAGCGTCGACCAGCATACTGGGGGTACCTATTTGGGTGTCAATCAGAACGGCATGTTCGTTGGAGTCGTTCGCCGCAAAAAGAACGGTCTCGCCTTGAGCCCGCGTTCTCGTGGGGCTTTAGCTCGCGAGATGCTCAAATGCAACTCGGCACAAGCAGCCGTTGATTTTGCGTTAGAAGAGTTGCACACGGGGCAATACGGCGGAGCCAATTTTTGCGTGGCCGATCAAGACGGTGGTTGGGTGATTCAGTCGTCGAAAGAAACCGACGTGATTGAGCTGGAGCAGGGATTGTGCGTGATCAGTGATCGCGATTTAAACGATCCGCGTGACGAGCGAGCATCGATGGCTCGTCGGTTGTTGACGCTTCAGACGCTCGATTCGCCGGTCAAATTCTTGGCGATCGCCAGCAAGGTCTTGGCTCGCACCCCAACCGTCCCCGGCCGCCCCAGCATGGTAGTCAAAGAACAGGGCTACGGCACGGTCAGCTCGGCATTGATTTCACTTGGCCAAAAGCCACGCGACGCCATTTATCAGTACTCAAACGGTTCACCGGACCAATCCAAGTTCGAGGATTACTCGCCAGCCCTCCGCGACATTTTGAGTCGTGGCCTGCGAGAAGCCAAAGCCAAAGCCGCCGAAGCAGAAGCTCAAGGCTAAGTGATTATTGTAAGCGTTGTTTCGAACAGCGTTTTCAAAACCAATTAAAGCCCAAGTGACGTTCAGCGTCGCTTGGGCTTTTTTCGTTTTATTGTCCTGCAATCCGTACCACGCAAGGAAATCGTATTTTTGGGATTTAGAGACAGACAGACAGATAGCGAGTCCGTTTCAGTCCACGTGGTCGAGCTTGTTGTTTCAAGCGTCTTCAGTCAAGCCAAGAAAATGTGGGACAGTGCTTGCAGCTTGTGTCTGCGCACGGCGGGTCGGAAGCACTGTCGCACCGGGGGCCTGCTGCCCGTGAGGGCTTCGAGGAGTTCAGTGGTGGCGTTCGTCAAAGCGGATTGCTAAATCAACCAGCCCATCGGCAACGGCAAGTTTAGGCATGGTTGGACAAGTTTAGGCAATGTTATCTAAGAATTGCTCTACCGCAGAATTAAACGCGGCCGGTTGTTCTAGCGGCGTGAGGTGGCTGGCGCTGGGGATGTTTTTGAATTCGGCGTTGTTGGCGGCTATGGCGTTGGATTGCATTTCTTCCGGCGGGGTGATCGTGTCAAACTCGCCGCCGATGAATAAGATCGGAACGTTGATTTCGCTGAGCCAGGCCGTCGCGTCGATGCGTTGGGACATGCCGATTTGGCCTGCTGAAATCGTGTTCGGATCGGTCGCGAGGATCGTTTGATGGACTTGGGCGATGTAGTCGATGTCCAGCGGGTTTTGGTCATTCGCCAAATAGAACAGCTTTTTGATCATCGCATCGGCTATTAGTCTCGCCCCGGAAACTCGGACTTGGGCAGCGGCCATGTGGCGGCCGCGTCGGATCAATTCGTCGTCCTTGGCGGCGCGGGTGTTGGCGGCGATGATTGATTTTAATCGCGAAGCGTGCCGTCGCCAGAATTGCCAGCCGATGTAGCCGCCCATCGATAGACCGCAATAGTGCACTGGTTGCTTGCAGTCGATCGCGTCTAAAAATTCGACCAGCCAATCGGCTAGGCGCTCCATGGTCAACGAGCGGGTTGCTGGGTCGGCGTCTGAGGCGGTCATCGGCTCGCTCGCTCCGAAGCCCGGAAGGGCTGGGCTGATCACTCGGTGGCTGGTCTGAAAAAAGTTGATCTGGTTTTTCCACATCGAATGGTCGAGTGGGAATCCGTGGACTAGCAGTAGTGGTGGTCCGTTGCCTTGGTCGACGTAGTTGACGGATCGGTCGTTTAGTTTCAGCGTTTTTGTCAGAGACATGAGATTGGCTGTAGGTGTTGTTGTAGAACAATAAAAGTGAGCCATGGTTTTAAAATATCTGCGGTACCAGCATCAGCCAGCGGACGAGCATGAACACTGCGATCGTGATCGGTAAAAAATGAACGTACGGCAAGCTCACGCCGTAACCGCGTTTGCGAATCAACCAATATTGCATCGCGTTCCATGGGATCTGGGCAAAGATAAACGGGTGCAACAAAAAACTGACTGGATTAAAATTCCATGCTCGAGCGAATTGGCCGTGGCTGATCGAAATGAATGATCGAGTTAATCCGCAACCGGGGCAGGGGACTCGGAAGATTCGTTTTGCGACGCAAAGCTCGGGCATCGCTGACTTTGCTCCCGGCAGGAACACGGACTCTTGCCCTTGGGACTGCATCAAGAAAGATGCGCCGATCACTGTGGCGGCCATCCAAAAGAATAAACCGTGCATCCATAGCATGTCTGAATTATCTTGAACTGCGTTGGCCGTTGGCGGTTGCTGGGCCATTGGTAGTTCGGCTGCCGCGATGCCGTCGGGGCTCGCGGCGTCTTGATGGTGTGGTTGATCAGTCACGCCAGAACTTTGGTGAAAACAATACAAGCAGCGGAAAGATCTCTAGCCGGCCCAGCATCATCAGCAGGATAAACAGCGTTTTGGTAATGCTAGAGAACGTCGAATAATTCTGAGTCGGTCCGACAACGCCCAGTCCTGGGCCAATGTTGTTCAGTGTAGAGGCAACGGCACTGGCGGAGTCGATGAGTTTGTTTTCCGAAGGACCACCCCACGTCGAATCGGGCTCGACTCCCACCACAAGGATGAAGCCGGCCACGAACAAAAAGATTACCAGTGCGAAGTAGACTAAAATCGAGTGCCTTAACTTTTGATCGTCAACGGATTTGCCACCTAGTTTCAGCAACTGCACTTCGTGGGGGTTGAAGGTAGTTTCGACTTCCATTCGCAAAATTTTCACGAACAAAATATGCCGGATCACCTTCATGCCTCCTCCGGTGCTGCCTGCACAGCCTCCGACGAACATCAGCGCCAGTAACCAGCCGCGTTGCATTTCATGCCAAGTATCAAAGTCGGCGGTGCCGAAGCCAGTGGTGGTTAGAACCGAGACGACTTGGAACAAGCTGTTACGAATGCCGCTTTCGACGTTGCTAAATTCGGGGATTGAGCTACCAAAGCCAAACGCCAACAGCACGGCGGTCGAGACGATGATGATCCCGATGTAGCCTCGGAATTCGGAATCGCGGAACATCTGTAGGGGCTTACCGATCACTGCCATAAACAGCAGCGTGAAGTTTGCCCCTGCGAGGATCATGAACAAGATCACGACGTATTCGATCACCATCCCATTGGTGGCGTCGTGCAAGACGAAGTGTCCAAGGCTGCTGTTGTAGGTGCTGAATCCTCCGGTGGCCATGGTGCCAAAGGAGTGGCAGATCGCATCGAAGACGGTCATGCCTAGCAGCTTCAGGATAATCGCTAGTAAGATATTCAGCGCGATGTAGACGCCGGCGAAATTCCAAGCGGCGTGTTGCATGCGGGCGTTGGCACTGTCTTGGGTGGGGCCCGGCACTTCGGTTCGCATGAGTGCTTTGCCTGCCGAGTTTTGTCCTAGTAGCACTACAAACAAAACAATGATCCCTAGGCCTCCCAAAAAGTGAGTGCTTGACCGCCAAAACAAAATGGAGTGCGGCACCAAGTTATGATCTTCTAGGTCGTTAAGCACGGTCGCGCCGGTGGTGCTGAAGCCTGATTGGGCTTCGAACATGCCGTCGATCAGTCCCATGCTAACCCATTGCATACGAAAGTTTGACGCGCGATCGACGGGGGCGTTGGCAATGTCGCCGGCGCCGATCAGCCAGCCTGCGAAGTTCGGTTGCTGTTGCAGGTTGCGAAACACGTCGACGGCGTTGGTCACGCCGGAGTGTTGTTGTAATTGCCGGTGGGAAAGGCCACGCGCGTTGGCGTTGATCACGGCGGTTAGGACTTTGTGTTGGTCATCGTCGACGGTGGCTGTGTTCCAGCTATTCCAAATTTTATATCGCGGTGCGGCGATTAGAATTTGATTGGTTTCGGTCGAGCTTCGTAGTGAGGGCCCTCGCGCGGTGCCGCTAAAAACGTAGGGTAAGGCTCCTAGGAAAGTCGCCAGCACCCAGCTGAGCGCGACCGCGGCGAGTGCTTCTTTGCGAAAGACTTTTTCTTTCGCGCTTTTTCCCCAGTAAACCATCGCTGCGCCCAGTACGCCGCAGAATGCTGCACTCATCAGCAAGCCGTAGAACCCCGCGTACTCAAATTGATCTAGCGCGATGCTTGTGTCGGGATGCGAGTGCACACCGAATTTGGGCCAGGCCCAGATCAAGCTGAACAGCATGAACACGCCGACCAGAAGTACGAGGATGCCTAACAGTTTTGAGACAAGGCGAAAGTTCATGGTTGGGCGGGGAGTTGGTTGGAGCGAGTAGTTGGAGCTGGAAGCGAGTAGTTGGAGCTGGAAGCAGGCTTTGGGAGTTCGTGGATTGGTTGCCGGCGTCCGCGGTTAGCTT
>JALZWN010000058.1 GCA_023300235.1 Mariniblastus sp. | reverse complement strand
AACATGTAGCCGGACTCGCCAGAGTTCGGTTTTCTCTGAATCAAACTGAATTCTGGCGAATCCAGCTACCCTAAAGTTCAACATTGACAGACCACTAGGACTCTGAAGCCTTAATCTGATCAACTACGCCGCTTCGGGAATCGCTTCGAACAGTTTTTCAACCGCTGGCAACTCGTCCGCGTCGCCATCAAAGATGCCCAGTGGACCTGCCGAAGCTGTTTGATTCCAGCTGTTCTGGCCGATCGAATCGATTACCTGCTGAGCAATCCCAACCGCCTCTGCACCTTGCTGAACGGTGATCGTCAACTGCGTGCCATCTTGAATCGCAGACAACCAATCGTTGTGCTCGTCCAAAATCGCGTTCGCCCGAGGAACATCGACTTCGGTCTTCGGCAAAACTTTCGTGAACAACTGCTCGCGAACAAACGCTTGCTGCTCTGGCGAGATCGCCATCAAATCATGGCGGCGGTCTTTCAGCCAACCTGGAATTTTCACAAAGCTGACTTTGCTATTGGCCAAATCAACACTCGCATAGCCATTGGTTCCAAAAATCTGAAACGAACGCTCGGCGGAAAAACTGCAGCGCGAAGCTGTCAAATTCGCCACCCCGCCGCCGCTGAATTTAACCAACGCCTGCGAAATGTCTTCGTGACTGCTAAGCACTGAAGTCCCCGTGCCGTGCACGAATTCAGGTTCCCCGTCAAAAATTGAATTTACCAAATCGATATCGTGGATCATCAAATCATGCACAACGCCGATATCGGTCGACCGGAACGTAAAACCGCTCATCCGCGCCGCTTGCACGAACTTAGGCTCGCCCACCAACTTCAACGCCGCTCGAATCGCAGGATTGAAACGCTCGCAATGCCCAACCGAAACGATGCAATTGTTCTGCTTCGCCTTTTCGGCCAGTGCTTGAGCATCCGAAACCGAATCGGTTAACGGCTTTTCAATCAAACAATGAATTTGATTGTCCAAGCAAAAATCGGCAATCTGAAAGTGAGTTCGCGTTGGCGTCGCAATCACCACCGCATCCACCTCACCGACCAGCTTCTTATAGTCGCTAACGACTTCAACGTCGAACTCATCGATAATCGCTTGCTGAGCCAAAGGACTTGGTTCAGCCACGTGGACCAAATCGACGGCCTCATTGGCCTTCATCAGCCGCGTATGAATTCTACCCAAATGCCCGCCACCGATCACGGCCACTCTTAGCTTGCTTGAGCCACTCATGCTGCCTTCCTTGTTTGTTCCCGTCCGCGACCGTGCCGTCCGTTTTGCGAATAATCAATCGCATCCAAAAGATGCTGGACTTCCGGCAACAATTTACCTTTGCTGCGAAGAATCTCTTCGCAGTTAGGCAAACCAACTCGAGCTCGGTACATCAAACGATAAGCTTCGTTGATCGCGTCGATGACTTCTTTGCCAAAATTGTTTCGCCGCAACGCTACAATGTTCACGCAGCGAGGACGAGCAGGACTGCCATCGGCCAACATGTACGGCGAGACGTCTTGGAGGACTCGACTGGCCGCACCGGTGAACGTGTAACAACCGATCGCAGCGTAGTGGGTGACCGCAACTGATCCCGACAGCGTAGCATGATGTTCGACATGCACGTGACCGCCCAACATCGTGCCATGACCAATAATCACATGGTCGCCGATCATACAATCATGAGCGACGTGAACGTTACCCATCAGATAACAATCGCTGCCGACTCGGGTAAAGCCGTCTTCTTTTTCGGTGGCTCGATTGATCGTCACGCATTCGCGAATGACGTTTCGGTCGCCGATCACGACCTTGGTCTCGGCACCTTGATAGCTAACATCTTGCGGGGCACCGCCCAGCACAGCGCCGGGCGACACAATGTTGCTGTGCCCAAGGGTAACATCCCCGAGCATCGTGACATTGTTCATTAGTTTGCAGCCAGCACCAATTTTGGCCTGGGGACCAATGACACAAAAGGGGCCAATCTCTACGCCTGGACCAATTTCGGCTGCTTCATCTACGCAAGCAAGTTTTGAAATTTTTGGAGGCGTGGCATCCAGTGGTTGCACTGGTTCGTTGGGTTCAAAGGGTATAATGTCCACGGTTTCTCGTTTTAAGCTGAAATTCTTATCGGTTTGGGTTTGTGTTCTACAATCTGCTGAAGCAGAGCAAACACCATTTGAGAATTCAAACGATGCCCGCTACGCGAGCCGGTAAATTTTCCAATCAAATCTGCGCCGGCGAGCGAAAAATCGCCCACCATGTCCAACATTTTGTGGCGAGCACATTCGTCGGAGTAACGCAGTGGATTGTCGATGGGCCCATGATCATCAAAGACGATAATGTCTTGATAGGTCACATGTTTACCAAGCCCTTGTTTCTGGAGTTGATCGGCTTCATGCTGCAAGACAAAAGTCCGCGCATCGGCGATCTGATTTTGAAAGGTGAGCGGACTGATGATCGAGCTAAACACCTGCGAACCGATCGCCGGACATTCATAACTCAACTGGTACTCCAACTCCATTCCATGGCCAATCGGCTCTGCCTTGATCCATGAGTCGCCTTCGCCAACGACAATCTCGCGTTGAACACGAATCACTGGACGCAACGCATCCAACATCACCACGTCGACACCCAATAAAGCATCGACAAAAGCACCGCTGGAACCATCGCACCCTGGCATCTCTGCTCGATTGACATGCACTTCACAGTTATCAATCTGCAATCCCGCCAAAGCCGCCAACACGTGTTCGACCATCTCGACCGCCGCGCCGTTAGCGACAAGCGTTGTACGCCTTGGACCGTTGACTCGATTTCGCACGACCGCCTCAATGCGGGGCTTGCCTGGCAAGTCGGTTCGCACAAAGACAACTCCTGAACTAGCCGGTGCCGGACAAAACGTCAACGTAATGTCCCGACCACTCCATAACCCGAATCCGGATACGGCGGCCCGACGAGCGATGGTGGTTTGTTTTCTTAATGAAGCGTCCAAAGTGGGCAGCTTTCGATGGCAAAGTGAGAGAATCATGGTCGCCTAGTGCAACGTCTACGCAAACGACCACAACAGTCGATTGCGTTAACGACAACTAGCGGCGTTCTAGCGGGCTGGTGTTACCAGCTACTTTGCTAAGTTGCCCGACGATAGCCTGAGTGATGTCGTTGTTGGGGTCGTGGTAGATCACGCTACTGTTAACCCGCTGCATCACTGAACCTGGCTGAGCCATATCCATCTCTTGGTTGTTGTACCGAAGCACCAACTGAATACCGCGATCATCACAGTATTGCGAGATCAAGGCATTAACTTGCTGGTAGGTCTCGAAGTGCAACATGGCTTCTTTTTCCATCAGCTTTTGCATCAAGCCATTTTGCTCGACTTGCAACGCTGCGGCCTTCTGAGCCAACTCGGTTTGCTTGATTCGGAAATCATCCGAATCGGGCTTAAATTGTTGCAACGCTTGAGCACTTTGAGCCAAAGCTTGCTGATCTTTCAAAGCGTCTGCTTTGAAGCCGTCGGCCTGCCCCTTAAGAGCTTCAAGCTGCCCAGCAAAAGAAGGGTGAAGCTTAAAGATTGCCCCAACGTCCACGATCGCGACTTTCGTCTGAGCGTTCGCGGCGTTAATCGAAAACAATGCAGTGATTGCCAAGCTGGCAAACGAAACTGCGATCCATCGCTTAATATTCACGTTCAGCACTCCTTGCCTAGGTGATAGTAATTTGAAACGGTGACAGCAATCCATTCGCTGCAAATATGCCGATTCAAATTTGTCTCATTTCTTCCGTCGAGCATTCTGCCCATTTACCGCTTTGAGGTAAATAGAAGTTTCCTCAAATTTCCAACAAAATATATTGCTTGCAAACACTCAGTGCTTTTCACACTGCGTCGCTCAAAAGGCTGCCAGACAAACTCTTAGCCGCTTTGGCAGCTAAACAATCGTAGAAGCCCCAACCATCCTCCGCAACTCGTCCGCCAAATCGTTGTACTTATAGTCCAACGTCCTCCAATGAAGCCAAAGAAAAACATTGAGCCCAAGCGAACCAAATAACAGCGGCAACAACCAAAGCAAATCCGAAGCACCCGATTTTCTTACACGGTTTTTTTCTGGCATTTTATCCGGCGATCGCTCTGACAATTCGCCAGCCCGAGCAGTTGCACTGCGATCCACCTGCTGCTGGCCCCGAGCATCTCTTGAGTACTCGGGAACACCTCCGCCTCGATTTCGCCGATCATCCAGATTGAAATCCGTTCTACTGTACTGCGTCTCAACAATGCGATCACCGGCAGGCCCACCGCGTTCTGGCACTGAGGCCAAACGAGCTTGCAGCACGCCGATTTCATCAGCCTCTTCACGGGCCAACTCTTGCGCCTGTGCAAGTTTTCGCCGCAAATCCAACTCAGTCGGCGTGAAACCATCGCCACGCACCGTCGAATTGCCTTGCGATTGAAAATCAACACGCTGATTACCGAACGGCCTTACCAAATTACCAGCGGCATCGACACCGCGATCCCAGAACGACCGACCTGCGCCCGGCCCTTCCTGATAATTGACTTGCCGAGCGGCAGTAGGAACAGCCTGACGACCCCTTTCCTCTCGAAGCCGATTCGAATAGTCATTTCGCTCTTGAGCAAGACGACTCGCCTCGTCCTTCCACTCAATGGCATTACGAGTAAGCTGTTCTTTTTCAGCTCTTTCGGCGGCCAACTGTTCCTGCAAAGCTCTTACCTGCTGCTGGCCAGCCAAAGCCTGCTGACTCCGTTGATTACTAGTATCCCGTGCCCAAGGCTCACCAAACGGGCTCGTCTTTGGCTCCACCGCGGTTTCGCGTCTAGCAACCTGAAATCGATCATTCGTGTTTAAAGCTGAACCACCACGACTGGGGCGTTGAAGAAAATCACCGCTATTAGGGCGTTGAGGAAAATCACCGCTATTAGGGCGCTGAGGAAAATCACCGCCGCCGGCGAAGCCACGAGTCTGCCCCAACGGAGCAACCCGATTCCGCCGAGCTTCCAACTCGCTAGGCTCGATAGCCGGACCTATAAAGCGACTATCGCCCGGCTCATAACTTGGCCCAGGCTGAGGCGAATCATTGCCCCACTGCCTCGCAAACTCCGAAGGGTCACTCGTGCTTTCAAAACGATCCGTGCCGCCTGGACTCGCCAACCCAAATCCGGTCCCTCGGGTTCCGCTAGTCACACCTTTTGAAAAGTTATGCGAACCAGTTGGCCCCGCAACCGCAACAAACTCAACTCGATCAAACGCCCCCCGAAGCTGATCGGGAACTTCGAATAAAAACGCGTCGCTTTCAATGCGATCCAATTGATTTTCATGGATTTCAAACGTTAACGTTTTACTACCGGGCTCCATCGGGGCAGGCTCCAAACGAACGGGCTGCATGCCTGACTTGCGTGCATTGGCATCATGAAAAAAAGCAATCCTACTGACCACACTGGCAGGCAGAGGCGCATGCGAGTTTTCGTCCCGAACATCAACCGGCGAATACACCGTAAGACCTCGGCGCAATTTACTAATCGCATCGTCATTGACCTTCACGTCAAAGCGAATACCGCCGTCCTCCGCGCTCTCGGGAGCCGGGGAACCGCCGAATTGCTGACTGGCAAACTGCTGACCGCCAAACGAATTCGACGTGTTCGTCGAATCCCGCGACGTCAACGAAGTCCGTTTCGGCCAAGCTTCTTCATCCTCTGAATCGTCTGGACCGGGCCGCTCGAAAGCAGAGATCGGTTGCAGCCGTGGCTTGAACCCAGCGGCACCCTCGCCTGACTGTTGCCCTGCCGCCGACACGCTACTCGCCACGCCAGCAAAAATTACGATTATTAGAGAAACCATTAATCCCTTCATGGAATCACTCCAACGCCTTTTTAGATTGTTATGTTGATCGCTAATATTAACCGAGTCGGTCATTCTGGACAAATAGCGAATCGAGGTAGGCGAGAGGTTTTATTTGCTGAGCCGACCATCTTTGCTAGCACTTCTCCGAAACCCGAAGCCAAATTCAATGTTTCAAGTATCACCGAGCGTTGGTAATTCTTGAGAACAGAACCACGCCCTAGTGGTCTGTCAAAGATAAAGATTAGGATCGAAACATGTAGCCGGACTCGCCAGAGTTCGGTTTTCTCTGAATCAAACTGAATTCTGGCGAATCCA
>JALZWN010000057.1 GCA_023300235.1 Mariniblastus sp. | reverse complement strand
GTCTGTCAAAGATAAAGATTAGGATCGAAACATGTAGCCGGACTCGCCAGAGTTCGGTTTTCTCTGAATCAAACTGAATTCTGGCGAATCCAGCTACCTAAAAGTTCAACATTGGCGGAGTGCCTAGTTAGAATCTGCGTCGGATGATGGTCCGTTGTCACGCAAGTTCTCTTGGGCTTCTTTGAACTGAGACAAAGCGGCAAAGCTGTTTTTGACTTTCGCCATCTTTTGCTTTTTCGCAGCTTCTTTTTCTCGAGTCTCGCGATTGACCGCGTAGTCGAGTGCATGCTGGTATCGTTCGTTCAATACGCCTTTATCGTGGCACAGTTGTCCGAGGATCGGGTTTCCACCGTCGGCTTCGAGTTCCAGGATGATTGGGCCTTGGTCGGTCATCGCAATGTCCCAGCCTTGGAAGTGACAATCGGGAATGTTGAGCGCGGCGTTGTTCGCGACTTCTAGCATTTTTTCCCAATCGGGGAAGACCATGTCGGAGAAGCTTACGCCTGTTTCCGGATGCTTGTCCACGGGCGCGGTCGCGTTACCGCTTCGTTGAACGGCTTTAGCAATCTTGCCGGTCTCCAGATCGATGCCGGCGAGCATATTGCCGTCTCGCCAAAAGTTGTCGGCGCTGTTGGAGTTCGCGGGTATCTTCCATGCGGCGCGGAGTAACGAGCATCCTTGGTCGTCGGAGATGTAAAACATCCGAACGCAACTGACGCTAGGCCCGATCATTTTGGTGATCTGGGCGTGTGGTTCGAGTTTGGTTTGGAACATGTAAGCTTGGTTGAGTTTTTCAACCGAGTCCACAAACTGGCCGACTGGCACTCGTTGGTCGGCACCGATTAGCAGTTCGTCGCTGGCCTTGTCGTAGCTGGCGAGCATCGCGGTGCCTTTGCTTTGGCAGCTACCGAACGGTTTTCCGAAGATCGGGTAGCTGGCGTCGTTGCGAAGGAATGCGACCATGTCTTCTTTGTTGCGAAGAGCTGCCGCGCCGTCGAAGGTGCGGACGGTGTGGTAGATCGCTTGCGTTTGAGGAACGGGTAGGCCGAGCCCCTTCAGCATTGATGTCATCAGCGGTTTGTCTTCGGCGATGACTCGCCATGGGCTATCGTAAGTTTTGCCGGTGCCGCTGAGAAACGTTTTGCGGGTTTGCGCGTCGAATCGATCGTCATCGTACAGTTCGTACATGAAGTACTCTTCAGGCTTGAGTTTGCCCGGCCCCATACGAAGCTTGGCGATCTCCATTAGCATGCTGGACATCTTTTTACCAGTTTGCTTTGCTTTACGAATGCCAACGAAAATGTCCGGGTTACCGGCGTTTTGTCCGGTGTCAAACTGAAACTGACTCGTTGTCATCAATGGCTCCCAAAAGTATTAAACTGCAATTCGGTGGTTTACTGTTTTCGAAGATTTAACAGGCACTGAAGTGCCTGTTCTCATCCACCCCGAAACGTCTGAAGGACCGATAAAACTCGATCGTTCGACGTTGGACAGCACTCTTGATTTGGATCGTCGTTTGGAGTCGAGCGGGGCAGTTTTTGCAAAAACGAATGGTCTTTAAGTGTTGAGGATGCTTTGGCAGTTCTGTCGTTTGTCACCCCTGAACGAGCGGCGTTTTTTAGGGATTTGGGGGAGCAACCCAGGTCGGTTCGTTGGGTTCTGCTGCTTTTGTAAGTCGGTGAAGATTTCGTGGTTACTTGTGGGTTTGATTGTTAAAACGAAAAACGGGCGGTACCTGCCGATTCTGCGTTGGTTGAAATGGTAGATCAAAAAAGGATTACGTTTCGCTGCCTCAAAATCAAAAGAAATGAATTGCCATGAATGTAGGAAGTGTGATTGGCTCGGTTGTCGTTTGTGTTCGGATGGGTGTTTTGACGTTCGTATGGATGGGCGTTGGTTTGCTTGGTGTTGTGGATGCGCAGGAATCGCCATCAACGGTGAAGGCTAAGTCGAATTTTGGAGTGGCCGCTGAGAAGCCGAAGGAGGGGCCGTTTGTAAAGATCGAAGGCGGCTTCATGGTGCCTTACACGGCAACGATTCCGGGAACCGATACGAAGTTTGAGATGGTGCCGGTGCCGGGTGGGACGTTCACGATGGGTAGCCCGGGTGATGAAGAGGGCCGCGAAGAAAACGAGGGGCCGCAGTTTGAGGTGGTGGTGAAACCGTTTTGGGCGGGGAAGTATGAGGTCACTTGGGAGGAGTACCGACGCTTCATGGATATGGATTTTGTTTTAAAAGAGCTACAGCGGAACAAGATTCGCAAAAGGCTCTTGAAGTACGAAGTGGATACCATGAGTGCTCCCTCGGAACTGTACCACCCCGATTTCACTTACGGCGGCGGCGAAGAATACAATCAGCCAGCAGCGACGATGAGCCAGTTTGGAGCTAAGCAATACACAAAGTGGTTGAGCGTCACGTCGAAGGCCTTTTATCGATTGCCTTACGAGGCCGAGTGGGAGTACGCTTGTCGAGCGGGAACCAAAACCGCTTACTCGTTTGGTGATGACGTTGATGATCTAGAGGCTCACGGATGGTATGTTGGCAATTCGGACGAAGAACGCCACGGTGTTGGAGAGAAGAAAGCTAATGCATTTGGTTTGTTTGACATGCATGGCAATGTGGCTGAGTGGGTTTTGGATGCCTACAACGAAGCTGGTTACACGCATTTGAAAGCTGGGCAGAAATACACGGTTGAACAAACCTACAATAAGCCCAAAGCCATTTACTCGCGAGTCTTGCGTGGTGGTTCTTGGGAGTTGGGTGATGTGCAGTGCCGTAGTGCGGCGAGGCTTGGCAGCCAAAAGGAGTGGAAGGACAACGACCCGCAGGAACCGCAAAGCCCTTGGTGGTATTCAGATTCGCCAGGACTGGGGACTGGTTTTCGTTTGGTTCGACCGCTTGTGGCTCCAAAGACATTGGCAGCGAAGAATGAATTTTGGGAGGCCGGTTTGGAAGCGATTGAATCGAATGCCGTTAACCGAGCCGAAAATAATGGCCTTGGGGCAATTGGCAAAGTCGACGAAAAGTTGCCTGAAGAAATGGCCAAAGTTTTGGACGAGTAGTTGATGTTGGCGTTGCCCGCGGGAGATGGTTTATCGCCGGGTTGGCGATGGCCGCGATGGCCGCGATTGCAACTGCGCAAGTTCGGCTTGTCAAACGGAAGGGATATCGAGGGCAGCTAAGTTGGTCCGCTACTTCGGTAGCTTTGCCGCATCGGGGACTTGGAGGATCTTCAGCCGAGTGATGTGGCCTTTGACTAGCTTGACGGTCGTTTTTGGGACGCCGAGTTTTTTCGCAATGAATTTTATCGCCGCTTGGTTGGCTCGTCCGTTCACCGCTCGTTCGGTGATGCGGACTTTTAAGTGGCGGCCAAAGTCGGGGTGGTCTTCCCAGCCGGCGAACTCGTTTTTATGCGAGTTGGGGACGAGTTTGATGCGGAGTTCCATAGGGCGTTGCGGTAGTTCTTGCGGGCGTTGCCGGCGGTACGGAAGGCAGTGCTTGGTTACGAGGGAGGATGGTGTTGGCACCCATTGAGAAGTCTCTCGATGAGTGCCGATTAGGGAGCTTGGCTTTTATTGGAGCCGAAGGCTGGGTAAGTACAGGCTGGAAGCCCATACCCACATGAAGGCTGGGGAGAGTACGGGCTAGAAGCTCATACCCACGTTAGTCGACGTCTTCGTACTCGTCATCGTCATCGTCGTATTCTTCTTCGTACTCCTCGTCGTCTTCGTAGTCACCTTCTTCGTACTCGTATTCCTCGTCGTCATCCTCGGTTGAGGCCTCGGCGTCCTCGTACTCTTCTTCTTCGTCGTCGTCATCTTCGTACTCGTAATCATCCGAGTCCAAATCGTTTTCGACTTTTTCCTCCGTCGGAGGAGCAACAAAGTTGGCTGCGGTGTGCGAATTCAAGCCAAGGTTTTTGGCGAGGTTCTTGAGTTTCGGACGACGGACTTTCGAGGCCGATTTCGGGTGGGCGATTTCGATTTTTTCGGTGGTTGAATCGTCACCGGTCAAGATGTCAGCGATCGCTGAATCGACGGTTGGCATTTTTTGGGTCGTTACCTTCTTAAGCGGCTTTTTAGGTGCCGCTGGAGGTTTCGCGGCGGCTTTGGGTTTGATCGCCGGAGCGACTGCGACGGGCGCTTCTTCCTCGGGCCAGTCTTCGTCGTTAGTCGGGTTCGGATCGCCGTTTTGGATGTTCTGCCATTGATCTTCGCTAAGCATCACTTCGCGAGCTTTGGATCCGTTGTAGTCGCCAACGTATCCGTCTTCGGCCATGAAGTCGATCAAACGAGCCGCACGACCGTAGCCGATGCCCATTGCTCGTTGTAGCAACGAACAGCTGCCGCGTTGTTCTTGAACGACAATCGAGATTGCTTGCTTGTACAGCGGGTCGCGGTTTTCAAGTTTCTTCGGAGTCGCGTCGTCGCCGTCTTCTTCGTCGGTTTCCTTGATCTTGATGTTGACCAACTCGTTGACAAAGTTCTGCTCGCCCGTGCTGCAAACATCCGTGATGCTATGAATTTCGGGGTCGCTCAAGTACGTGCCTTGACCACGCAACAGGGTACTGGTCCCCGGCCACAGGAATAGCATGTCACCCATGCCCAAAAGCTTTTCAGCGCCTTGAGCATCCAAGACAACACGCGAGTCCATCTTGGACGCCACTTGGAATGAGATCCGGGCTGGCAAGTTCGATTTGATCAAACCGGTGATGACGTCGACGGTCGGTTTCTGCGTGGCGAGAATCAGGTGGATACCGACGGCACGCGATTTTTGAGCGATCCGAATGATGTGCTTTTCCACGTCCTTGCCGGCGGTCATCATCATGTCCGCGATTTCGTCCGCGACGATCACGATGAACGGTAGTTTTTCCGGAACGGCGGCGATTTCTTCTTCGGTTTCGGCACCGATTTTGGCCAAGATGTCTTGGCGTTCCATGTTGTTGAACGAAGTCACGTGGCGAACGCCGACTTTGGCAAGCAGTCGGTAACGTTCGTCCATTTTTTCAACCGCCCATGCGAGCATGGCTTCGGCTTTTCGCATGTCCGTGACGACCGGGTGCATCAAGTGCGGTAACGTCCCGTAGCCGCTCAGTTCAACCATCTTCGGGTCGATCATCAGCATCCGTACTTCGTCGGGTCGGCGAGTCATTAAGATCGAGCTGATGATCGCGTTTAAACAAACGGACTTACCAGTACCGGTTCGACCGGCGATCAATAGGTGAGGCAGCGCGGCCAAGTCGGCAACCATCGGTGCTCCGACGGCATCAGCGCCCAGGAACAACGGGATCTTCATCTTGGCAATCTTCTTCTCGGATTGCTCGATCACTTGACGCAGGCTAACAACTTGGCGAGTCTCGTTGGGGACTTCAACACCGACGCTGTTTTTGCCGGGAATCGGCGCGACGATACGAACGCTGGGGACTCGCATCGCGATGGCGAGATCGTCGGCCAGTGCGGTAATCTTTTGCAGGCGCAGACCGGGGGCGAGGTCGATTTCGTATTGTGAAATGACGGGGCCGGTTTCGATTTCCACGACTTTGACGTCGTAGCCAAATTGCTTGCAGGTTAGCTCGAGGATTTCAGCTTTTTTGAGAGCTTCACGCTTCTGCTGGTCGAACGGGACTTCTTTGGCGTTTTCGAGCAATTGAACGGATGGAAGTTGGTAGTCTTCGATCGGCTTGGCTGCGGCCACGGCAGCGTCCAGCTGGCTCATGACGACTTCACGTTCGGTGGGCGCTTTTTCTGGCTTCTGCTTGCGGATTTTGAAGTGCGGCTTCGGAATCTCGGCGACCGGTTCTTCTTCGACTGCATCCAACGACGGGTCGGGAGCTTTGGTGGTGGCCGCGACTTCGATGGTTTTGGTTTCGGATTCTATTTCGTCGAATAGTTCTTCGTCTTCTTCGCCTTCTTCTTCGTCGCCTTCTGCAACCGCTTCGTCGTCTTCATCTTCATCTTCGTCTTCATACGCTTCGTCGTTCTCGGCAAGCGATTCGCCGATCACGCCTTCTTCGGTCGTGTCGGTATCGCGACGGCGGAACCGGATCGTACGCGGAGACCCACCCTCGGCGTCTTCTTCTTGTTCTGCTTGTTCCTCTTCTTCTTCCTCGTACTCATACTCATACTCTGCTTCGTCTTCTTCCGTTTCGATTCCGTTAAACCAAGTTACGAAACCGTGCAGCATTCCGAATGGCAGGACTGCTGCTGCGGCAACGACCGCAGGAGCAAAGGCGATTCGGCCGGTCCGGAATACAAGGTACTCGGTGCACATCATCATCCCGACGATCAGCATTGAGATCGACGACACCAAGCAACCGACGGCGCCTAAGTAGTTCGTGCACATGCCGCAGAGTAACGCACCCAAGTAGCCGCCTGGCCCGATCATGGGGCTGAACCATTGCGGGGGGAGTGCGATGGCGGCGAGGGCGGTGACGCCGAATAGGCTGATGGTCCAGCCGGCGGTTTTGAGCCATGGTGATTCGAGGGACTGGCGTTTGAACAACGCGATCTCGAGACCGATCAATCCGAACAATAAAAAGTAGGCGCCGATGCCTAGTGTGTTGGAGAGCATGTCTGCTGTCCACGCACCGATGCGGCCGCAAGCGTTTGAAAACTCTGCTTGAGCTGGATAGTAGAGTTGATCTGGCTGGTAGATTTGATTCAGCAACGAAGACGCTTCGTGGGCTGGATCACGTTGGTCGTAGGTTGCCAGCGAGGCAGCCAAAAAGATAATCCAAGCAAGAATGCCGATTGCTACGATATCGTTTCTGATTTTTCGGTCTTCGGACATAGGCTAACCCTAGCAGCAGCGCATATGCGCTTGCGGTGGTTGGCGATCCTTGCCAAAAAATGCTCCTTCAAATTGGGCGCGACCGTGAATTGCTTAACGCGCACGACGATCCCAATCGGAGCATCGGCAATCGATTGGGAGTGACCTTGGAGTAAAGCCAAGATAAACGGATATGCCGGTTGGTTGTGGTTTGTGTTTTGTGTTGGGGGGGGCACTGACAAACGTGGACGCCTTCGAACATATCGTTAAGCTGCATACATGGATGATCTGCGATTAGTGATTGAAAGCGTGCCAGAGCGTCGGGTAGAATCAGCGGCACGAGCTTTTGGTTTCTACCCTCTCGAAGATTGCCGTTGCTATGATTTTCTCACGACCCGTCCACTGCGGTTCCACTAGTTTGGTTTGCTTAGTTTTATCGATGTTGATCACGAGTTCCGTCACGGCCGACGATGGCCATCCGGTCGCGATTCGAAATTGGGAAGGGCAGGGGGTTACGATCGAAACGATGTGGGGTTTCCATGTTGGCATGGGAATCAACGACGCCAATCGCAGCAAGCTTCCTCGGAAGCCGGACCTTGAGCTATCGGCGGTCGGTGTGGGGGAAAGCAAAGCGTTGAAGCGTTCGCCCAATCAAGACAAAATGATGATTGCCGGAGACGCCGACGCGAGCGATGACGTCAATGCGGTGGTTGTTAGACGAGGAACAGAAGGCAATCCGTCGACGGTTTCGGTCGATGGTTTGACCATTATCTATTTGGAGAGTGTTGCTGCAGGCAACGTCGCGATGGAGATTGAAGGAAGGCCGTCCGGCGGTGACAAGTTGGTCGTGGTTGCGATCGATGGCGACTTCGATCAGGAGCAATACGCGGCTATCATCGAACTGCGTAAGCCACGGTTGTTGATCGTCAAAGCTGGTATCGAAAAAGTTGGCGACCAAGCTATTGAAGTGGTTTCGCACAACACGGTCGCGGTATCCAGTGGCAAGCGAGCCAAGCAAGGGACTCGAATCGTTTCGCTGGGGACTCAAGGGTATCAGC
>JALZWN010000056.1 GCA_023300235.1 Mariniblastus sp. | reverse complement strand
AAGGATCCTTTCGCAAAGCAAAAGGGGGACAGTCCGGAGATGGTTCAGTTCCGTCAACGAATGAAAACCGAAGAAGCCAAAACACTTTACAAGCAACGGGCTTCGATCGCCGAGTTCCCTAATGCTGAGTTTCGAAATCGTGGGCTTACCCAGTTTCGCACTCGCGGTTTAATCAAAGTGAAAACCGAGGCATTGTGGCAAGCAATCACATTCAATTTTATGAGGATGGTAAATCTGGGATTTTTACCAATGCTCAAAACATGAATCAACTGTGGAAAGAGTCCCACAACCGGGAGTTGCCTACGCCCTTTGAGGTAAGCGTGGACAATTCAACGAACTCGAAAAACCAAATGTCAACGCGCTTTAGGAAAGTTAAGCAGCCATAGAAACCTAAATTTTAAATTTCATCCATCACAATTTAAACCGCGGTTCGATCTGAAATTAAAATCACAACCTGGAGTAAAAGGCGACAATCTGCGCATGACTAAATTAACAGCCGCGTTAGCAAGCAACCCGTGAAAATCCGCGTTAACGCGGTGGGTTACTATTCAAAGCGCTACCTAATTCGCAAAACGGATTCAGCCTGAATCCATTAGAAAAAGCCTTGGATTTAGCATCCAAGGCTTTCGATTCTTCAAATTAACTCTACTTCTCTTCGTTAGCGGCGGCGACGAGCTGCAAAGCCAATCAAGCCAAGAGCCAACAGACTCGTGGAAGCTGGTTCTGGGACAGCAGCAGCAGCAGTCACATGGGCAGAAATGCCTGAGATCGAAAAACGGTTATTGCTTGCCGCGTTATCTGCTCTTACCACAAGAGTAGAACCCTCTGGGGCGAGAGTGATTGCCGTCGGGGATACAAAATTCTGGGCCGTCGCACTTCCATCAACGAACACATCGACACCATCGGGGTTGGCTGTTGCGTCAGTGAATTCTAAACCTTTAAATGCCAAAGAAAAGTCACCTAGCGAAAGCCCACTAGCTCCAGCGTTGAAACTGCCAGCAACGATATTGAGTTCACCGAATTCGAGTTCTTCGCCATCATCACCATCAATCGAAAGCAATTGCCCAGCAATGGCTCCATCATTGCTTGAAGCCACTCCAAATATAGTTCCGTCTGATTCGATACTCGCCGCAGGAGAGCTGCTGGTGGCGAGTGCATCCAACGTGTAAGCAATATCGAAAGATGCACCGGATGCGTGAATGACGTTTGTGGTTGTGAACGTTGAACCGCTCACATGATTACCGCTTCCGGGGATAGCTAGAGATACAATGTCTGCATTTGCGTTGCCAGCGAAAAGTAGGCAAAAACAGAGTGCACAAAACAATTTTTTCATGATCTTCCTAACAGTAAATATCAGTTTGTCAAAAGGGGTTAAACGCGTGTTAAGTAGATTTTCAGAAACGAAATTACACGCTTTCTATTCGGCCCCCCTGCAACTTTCCCTTCTTTCAAAACCGATTTTAAAAATTGGTTTTTGGAAAGCAACGATGTAGGTTGGCAACCTGTTCAGAATAGTTGATATAAACTAACCTCTTTGCCAAGTGTTTCGCGTCATCTATTCTAACTACAAATCGAGAGAAATCGTTGTTTTTCAGAGGCCGCATCGACCGTGACGAATTCCAGCATTCACCAAATCGCTTGTTAACTCCCGCCTTTGAGTTGGATGATTCACTTCTCGGCAATATCAACACAAGTATCGGCCGTATGAAACCTCTCCACTGCCGCGAACGGTGACTTAATGTTTAGACTACATACAACGATTGCTTCAGTGCAAATTCGATCTGTCTAAGCTTCTATCAAAGTCATGATCAATGGGTAAAAAGCTCAAGGCGACGAGGTCGCACGAGTGCTTGCAAAGACACTCTCGAAATGCATGAAGCGGCCCGGTTTCCCCTTAAATGGCGAGTAAACCTAACAGCCCGCACCCCCTCGCAGTGGACGGTGAAGCATTTCCACTTGCACGTCCTCTTAATAGACGACAGGCCATTCTTGGCCGTGTTCTACAATAGAGAGGCGGTTTTACTCGCGTTGCTGTACGGTGGTGTTCCGGATTCCCACTTCGCGTATTTTGCAGGTGTCCACAAATTGTGTTAATACATCAAACATCTTTTGAAGGCTTAGAATGAAAAATCATGATCAACGAAATGGTTTCACATTAGTCGAGTTGTTGGTGGTGATCGCGATCATCGGCATTCTGATAGGAATGCTGCTTCCAGCAGTGCAGCAAGTTAGAGAGGCCGCTAGACGAACGGCCTGCGCAAACAACCTACGTCAAAACGCACTGGCTAGTCTGAACTACGAGAGTTCCCTTCAGCGGTTTCCGCCAGGTGTGAATGCAAGTTCCAGCTATGAGTTTAAACGCAACGAAGATCCAGTCTTATCTTCTCGTTCTGACTCTAGTGTTGGCCCGCAAATCGGATGGTCCGTTTTCATTCTTCCATTCATTGAACAGAGCAATTTGGAAACACAATTAAAGACTGCCACAAACGGCTGGGACAACGACTGGAGTAGTCAGCTTAATGGAAACGGAGAACTGATAGTCTCGGAAGTTATTCCGAGTTTCATTTGCCCAAGTGATTCGTCTCCGGATGGGGATTTCAACAAGTTTTGGACCGAAGATTCCGTTGTATCATCGGGCTCAGAACTCGCTTCAAAATCTAATTACGTGGGCTGCATGGGGGCCAACACGGGAACCGGTGCTCCTGATGGCATCACAAGTGTTGCCATTGGACTCAATCGTACGCAAGCAAATTCAGACGAGTGGGGGATCTACGGAGTAAACTCTCGATCGGCGATCGCTGACATTACGGATGGAACAAGCAACGTCCTTGCATTCGGGGAACGGTCAAGCCGGAGTGAAGTTGAACTTGGAGGAACTCGAGATCAATACGGTGCAACTTGGGGGGGAATCCCCGAAAATGCATGGGGGCAGCTTAATGCGAATCCTCGAAACGAACTATTCGCGGTGTTGGGTGCCATTGGGACCACCAATCCATCGCAAATACCCAACTTCACGGTTAATGGCATTCGCCAATCTGAGACGGTTGCTTCGAGCTTTCACTCAGGTGGAGCCTTGGTTGCGTTTGGTGATGGATCCGTTCACTTCTTGAGTGACAACATTGGATTCGATGCCTTTGTCAATCTTTGCCGTATGAGCGACGGCAATGTTACTCCCTCGTTTTAAGCCGCTGCTCAACGCGCGGTTAATGCTAAATTTCAACTTCGCATCATGCGTAGCTGCGCACAGAACTCTTCGAATTGTTTGTAGGTTGATATTCCCATGAAAAACCACTCAAGTTTACTCGTCTTGCTGTTCGCGTCTGCACTGCTGTTCGGTGGTGGATGCGGGAAAGAAAAGCATCCCTCGGTGTCAGGTGTTATCACGGTCGATGGAGAGCCCGTTTCGATGGTTTGCGTGGTGTTTTCTCCAGTTTCGACGGTAGACAATCACTCCCCTGGTCCTTGGGCAAAGGGCGTGACTGACAAATCCGGTCGCTATGTCCTTCAGACTCGAAACGGAGACCAAGGGGCTGTAGTTGGCGAAAATAGCGTTGGTTTCGAATGGGACGACATCAGTTTTGACGCAATGTCAGAGTTGAGAGAGCAGATTGAATCGGGAAAGGATGTCGCTTCCGCCAAAGCCCGTCTTAAAGAGATCAAACAAAAGTTGGCCAATCGGCCCAATTTGAAAACTGTAAAAAGCCAAGTATTCATCGTACCCGCCGAGGGCACCAGCAGCGCCAATTTTGATCTCGCACAATAGAGATTTATTCAACGCGTTTAAAGCGTGCGCCCCTCCATCATATAAACCTAGTCGTCGAACATAAAGTTGCGGCGAAATCAGGCCCAGATTTACTTCTTTCTCATTTGTAAATCAACTGAAGAGGCTTGCTGGGGAAACAACAACACTAGGGGACAGGGAACACTAGGGGACAGCCGCCGGTTTCAGAAACACTAGGGGACAGCCGCCAAAACGGTCGCTACAAACATTTCAAATGCGCACATTCGCAGTCGCTTAGTTTAGTGCAGTGATCGCCGGGCAGTTATTCAAAAGATCGCGAATGACTGAGCGAAGAAGATGCTTGATAAGCCTTATGCGATACATTTGGGGACAGCCGCCGAATTTCGATGTCCGACATTCAACGCACCGCCTGTCCCCGATCGTTTCTCGAAAGTGAAAACCGGTTTGAC
>JALZWN010000055.1 GCA_023300235.1 Mariniblastus sp. | reverse complement strand
ATACAACAACAGGCATGCGGCCGAGCAAACGATGAGCGCGCAAGCCCATACGAATACCGCGGACAGGATATTAGAAAGTGAGTTTAGCTTTGAGTGCATTTTTCTAACCTCCTTCCGGTTAGCTGGTTGAGTGTCGAGTTTTGGAAAACAAATTGGCCACGAACATCAAGCCAGCTACGATCACCAGCCCCACTAACCCGGACAAGAACAAGATCGAGCGATGATGGTCGTCGGCATAGCCCATCTCCAACGCGATGTTGGAAGTCAGTGTGCGAACGGGTGCGAAGATGGAGTCAGGTGTTTTGACGATGTTGCCACAGACCATCAGCACCGCCATCGTCTCGCCGATCGCTCGTGCGAATTGAAGAATCACTGCGGACAGCAAACCCAATCGAGCCGTCGGGAGCACGATCGACCAAACGGTGGCGCGCGTCCCGAGTCCCAGTGCCGCCGCCGCGTTGATTTGTTGTTGAGGCACCGCTTGGATCGCCGCGTCGGATGCAACGATGATGGTGGGGATGGTCATGAACGCCAAAATCAAAATCCCCGCCAGCAAGCTTTGGCCTTGTTCGATCGGGCTGACTGACGCGATCAACGGGACCAATACGGAAAGCCCCCACAGCCCGTAAACGACGGACGGCACGCCGGCCATGACTTCAACCAATCGCCGCACGACCCAGCCAAGTTTCTTAGGGGCGTAGTAATTCAGAAAAACGGCGACTCCAATCCCGAGCGGAGCCGCGACAAAGGCAGAGCCAAAGGTTGCCAGCAAGCTGCCAAAGACCATCGGCAACAAATTAAATTCTCGTCCGCCCGGATTCCACGCTTCGTCGGTAACCAAGTGCGAGAGCTCAAACGTGCGTTCGCCGGGGTCGACAGCTGCATCGAAAGCCATCCACGATTCTCGCCCCACAAAAACACAAATTAAGCAGACGATGCCTGCCGAACACATCGCCAAAAAACGTAGCAAAAGCGCAAAGATGGTATCTCGTTGAGCAGTAGAGATCATTTTTGCAGGAGTTGGCCGAAGACAGGTTGGGGAATAACTTTACCGCTTATTCCAAAGGCTTCGCGACAAAGCAGAAAATACGTCGCTCAAAAGGCTGTGGGGCAAACGCTGATTTGAGTGTCAGCTCATGATCATGGATTGCCTTGGTTTGCACAATCAGGCTCCAGCAAGCATAGCGTTTGAGCCAGCCGGACGCATGAGTATCAGACGATTCGGACGATTGAATATTACCTAAGAATCCCCTAAAATTGAGCAACCAAACTCCAAGGATTTCTAAGTGGCCCTTTCTAAAAATCATATTCATCAAGGCGACTGCATTGAGTTGCTCAAGAAGGTCGAAAAAGGCGCGGTAGATCTGGTATTTGCTGATCCGCCGTTCAATATTGGCTATGAGTACGATGTTTATGATGACCAGCGGCAAGCGGATGAGTACATAAAGTGGTGCCATCAATGGATCAAAGGCGTTCATCATGCTCTCAAAGATGACGGTACGTTTTGGCTTGCAATCGGCGACGAGTACGCCGCAGAGTTGAAGATTGAAGCTCAAAAGATTGGCTTCCACTGTCGCAGTTGGGTAATCTGGTATTACACGTTTGGCGTAAACTGCGTTAACGGTTTTAGCCGATCGCACACGCACGTTTTTCACTTTGTAAAAGACAAAAAGAAATTTACCTTCAACCGCACCAACCCACAGATCCGCGTAAAATCTGCTCGCCAAGTAGTGTATGCCGATAACCGAGCCAATCCTAACGGCCGTTTGCCTGATAATACTTGGATCACTCGGCCTCAAGATGCACCGTTAAGTTTCAGTCCTAGCCACGACACATGGTACGTGCCGCGAGTTGCCGGAACGTTCAAGGAACGCGAAGGCTTTCATGGCTGCCAAATGCCAGAGCAGTTGCTCGCGCGAATCATCCGTTCCACCAGCAAGCCTCAGGATCTCGTTTTGGATCCATTTGGCGGCAGCGGCACAACCTTGTGCGTATCCAAAAAGTTGGGCCGCCAGTGGATGGGTTTTGAGTTGTCCGACGACTACGTCAAATACATCGGCGAGCGACTGAAGCGAACGAACATTGGCGACGAGATCGATGGTCCCGAAGACCCGATCGAGAGTGCCCCTAGTACGGCTAAGGGCAAGCGTCGCAAGAAACCCTTCAACGAAAAAACAGAAAAAGCGGTTATTGAATCGTACAAGAAGGCAGGCCGCGGCTATCCAGCGGATTACTTGCTTTGCGACAAAGATCTTAACAAGGAATTTATTGACGCATGTTTGGGGCATGGGATTGGTGGTAGTGCAGCAATTTGGAATTCATATCTTTTGAAGCTTCGAAAAGCGGGCAAGCTTCCGCCATCGAAAAAGCGAGCGGCCAGCATAACCTCTGAACAGATGGATCGTTTTGGCTTTGCCAGCGAAGTGGCCTGGCGTCTACTGGCAATCGACTATCAAAAGACGTTGGACGAAATTCTTTGCTCGCCAGATTTTGCAGCTGAATTTGATCGCCTTGCGGGTGAGTTTGGTCCGGTAGGCAAAAGTGTTTCATCGCTTGAGTTCCGGCTCGCTGCACTTTCGATTCGCAAACGCTCGCACGGCGCACGTGACTCGGCAGCTGAACAATTCAGCCAGTGGATGCGACGAAACAAAAAGTTAAAGCAGATCGAAATAGGTGGATCGCTCGAGGCATTGGAAATCTCGGGCGTGTTTATTTTGTGCGCTGATGACATCGGTTTTTATGCCGGTGAAACCGAAAACATGCGGGTGCGTGTGGAAGAAGCATTAAGTAACCCGAACTGGAGTGGCTTAGAGCCAGACAGCGTTGCGTTTGTTCCCAACGATGGCAATCTTTCAACAAAATACGCATTGAAGTCCGCATTGGTAATGCGAGAAAGTCCGTTGCTCAATTGCCGACTACTTAATCATGATTCAGAGCTTCCGCGAAAGCCAAAATGAGCGACACCCTGGTAAGCCAATGCGATGCGTTTTGTTTGCTGAGGATGAATCATTTTGAAGTGAGCTGCTGCCAGAGCAGTTTTACTGTTGTTTGTTCTTCGAATCGCCAAGGTCGGGGACGAAGCCAAGTCCGGTTGCTACATCGGCCACGTCGGGTTTGGTAGAGAACTCCAAGAACGCGTTCACAAGATTGGTTTTGTCCACGCTCAATCCTTCTTTCTTAACGGCCATGATCAATGGTCGGGCCAACGGGAATTTTCCAGATTGAACGGTGGCGGATGAAGCTTCGATACCATCGAGCGGCAGCAACTTGAGTGGTTCGCCGCGAAGGGCTGCGTCTTGTGCTGCACCGACGGAGGTGTAAGTGATTGCTTTGCGGTTGTTGATGACGCTTTTGAGCGATTGCTGAGTTTCCCCATCGATGATGTCGGCTTGGATGTCTCCCGGTTCGATTTTCAAAAACTTGCAAACCAAGTCTAACTCCGATCGGCCTGCAGCTCGATTGGAAACTACGATTCGTTCGTCCGCGCCGCCGACGGTTTTCCAGTTTTTGATTTTTCCCAAATAGATTTGTCGCAGTTGGTCTTGGGTGATTTCGGTGATCGGGTTGTCGCGATGGGTTACAAAGGCAACGCCGTCCCAAGCAATGATCGTTGGGTTGAGATCGCTTGATTCATCCGGTTTGAGATCGCGGCTGGTCATGCCGATGTCCGCGGCTCCTTTTTTCGCGTCGCGGATGCCTCGGCTTGAGCCACCGGTTTGGACATTGATGCGGACGTCGGGATGGAGCTTTTCAAACCGTTTGGCAATTTCTTCCGCCACGGGAGCGATCGTGCTGGAACCGGTTAAGGTCAACTGGCCGGAGAGCCCGTCGTTTGTAGGTTGGCTGGAGTTCTCTGAGAGATCGCCAACGTTACAGCCGCTGCTGATTAGTAGGACTACGGCCAGCAGCAAGCAAAGTTTGTTTGGGGATGTGATTGGGCTCAATGGATCGATCCGTGAATTTTAAATTTGTTGCTACAAAGCGAGTTGGCTGGCTTGTGTGTGTGCCCAGTATCAGACGCGTTAAGCGTTAGATACTTACCCTAAAATACGAGCAACTTGAAAGGTTGATCGCAAATGGTAAGTGTGATCGACGCTGCCGGTTACATGCTTAACTTCGAAAAAACAACGTTGCTGTCGTCTCCAGGGCAAATCAATTCTTGAATCTGGGTGCTCTGGAGGCGTTAGCGAAGGGCCCGTGGAAATCTTCGTTAACCCGTCGGACTACCGTGAATGCGACTTCCTAAATTGTAAAACTGATTACCCGGCTGTCGTGGCGATCCAACTTGCTTTCACTCAGCCGGCGGCGCAATGATAACGCTTTTCAGGTAATTCAGGATAGAGAGATGCTTTGTGGTAAATGGGATCTGGTTCTCGAATTAGTAAAGCGGAAATCTCCAAAGCAGCGCAACAAATTAACGGCAAGTTTTTTTGGGAAAACGGGCGTAAGTAGAGGCTCTCCCGGTACGTCTACTGCTCTGGTAGCATATTGGCCAAGGCAAGCGAGATGACTCACCACGTAGTCGATTCGCGATCAATCCAAAAACGTTTTTTAGAGTCTCCCCTTTACTAAGGTAATCCCAATGAATCTCAAATTTTCACTCGCAATTGCAGCAGCTTTTTTGATGTTTGCTTCAGTGGCTAACGCTCAGTCTGGGGCTCGGTCAGCCGCTCCAGCCGCACTTGGATCGGGCGCTCGCGCATTCGCTCCTACAGTGTCTGCACCGGTTCAGACAATTCAGTCAGTCCCATCGGGAGTGGGATCTTCTTCGCGGTTGGCGGCTCCAGTAGCCGATAGCTACGGCGCTCCAGCAACAACTTACGCCGCGCCGGTGGAAACTTATTCCGCACCAGCGTCGAACTATGCTGCGCCAGTTGAAACTTACTCAGCGCCAACGCAGGCTTACTCAGCGCCAACGCAGGCTTACTCAGCGCCAACGCAGGCTTACTCAGCGCCAGCGCAGGCTTACTCAGCGCCAGCTCAATCGTACAGTTACCCAAGCTCAGGTTGCTCGCAGTCGTACAGCGCTCCTGTGTACTCGGCTCCTCGGCAACAGACTCGTTCGTGGGGTGGGTTGTTTGGTCGTCGAGGCGGTTGCGGATACTAAACCGAATTTGCTAAACTAGCGATAAGCTCCTGTGGAACAATGATTCACGGGAGCTTTTTGTTTGTGAGCGGTAAATTGCTTTCCTAGTGCCGTTGGTTGCAGGAAGCCCGATCACGTGAAACGTTTGTATACACTGAAAGTCTATTCGTGACATGAATCAACCGTCAAGCAAAATTTCTTGGGGCGTCGTGTGTTTGATTGGCACATTATTGATCGTGCTGACGGAAGTCTTGTTTTCGCTGGCACAGGACTTCGAGTATGGACAGCCGCCGAATAGGCCAATCGTAGGCGTGGTTTGGCTGTCTTGGTTTGCGTCCGCGGTTGCGTTGTTGGGGTTGTTTTTTGGCCTTCGAGTCAAAAGCCATTCCAAGTCGCTCGTGGGAGTGATCATTCTGGTTGCGGTAGTGACGCGGTTGATACTTGTTTTTTCAAACCCAATCTTAGAGGTCGATTTTTATCGCTACTTGTGGGATGGGATCGCAGCCAACGAAGGCGTTGCGCCGTACAAGTATTCTCCGGATGCGGTGCTGCGCAGTAACGCCGACGATCCCGAGCTGGAAGTTTTGCAGGCTGCGATTCAGGAAAGCCAGAGTGCGTTTACGATCGTTTCGCGGGTACATTTCGAGCAATACACGACGCTTTATCCGCCCGTCAGCCAAGCGGTGTTCCGCACTACCACGGCGCTGGTGCCAGATAGCGCTTCGGTCAAGACTCATATCTATAGTATTAAATTTGTGTTGGTGCTGTTCGATTTTGGCACGATAGCAGCGATTGGTTGGATGTTGTTTTTGCTAAAGAAACATCCGGCTTGGTTGATGGCCTACGCTTGGAACCCGCTTGTTCTGAAAGAGATCGCCAACGGCGGGCATCTGGATTCGATTGCGATTTTCTTTATGGCAGCTGGGATTGCGGTCTTTGTATGGATCGCGTGTGAGCTGATAAACCTGCGGTCGACCAGTTTAACTCCTCGGGTTCATGGTCTTTCGCTTCCAGAGGGCATGGTGTTTCCAGAGGGCATGGCTTTAGGTGAAAAAGATGGCCGGGATGGGGGCTCGCAAATGCTGTTGATCATTGCCAGTTTGGTGAGCGGGTTGTTGCTTGCTTGTGGGGTGGGTGCAAAACTGTTTCCCGTCATCTTCATGCCTGCGATGATAATGTTTTTGTTTGCACGAGGCCGGTTTAAATGTGCGTTGGCTTTTGTTGCGGCATGTATTTTTGGGATTGGTTTGGTGATGTGGCCGATGTTGAATCCGGCCAACAAACCTGTCTCGGTGCAGATTTCTCAAACCGAAGCAGCGCCGGATAAAACAGACGGGCTGGCTGCGTTTATGACGCGCTGGCGAATGAACGATGCAATCTTTAGCGGGATCTACCAAAACGTAGAATACGATTGGCGCAAAGATGGAGCGCCGTGGTACGTGGTGGTGCCAAATGAGAAGCGAGTCGAGTGGTTTAAGGAATACGGAAATCAAGCCTACTTTGTGGCCCGAGTGGTGACCGTAGGTTTGTTTGGTTTGTTTTATCTGTGGGTTGTGTACCGGGTGTTTGTGAATGGGGATCCGGAGGATTTGGTCAACGTCCTGTTTTTGATCATTGGCGTATTCTTCTATTTGCAGCCGACTCAAAACCCTTGGTACTGGGTGTGGGCGATGCCGTTGGTTTGCTTTGCTAAGAATCGCGGCTGGCTGTCGGTCTCGTTGATTTTGTTCGTGTACTACCTAAGGTTTTGGTTTACTGAGAAGAACCATCCCTACCAGTTCATGGGGACGCGATATCAGGGGCACGACTTCTACGATCATTGCCTCGTATGGGGCGAGTTCGCGCTGGTGTTGGCGATTTTGTTGAGCGGAGCGATCGTACTACGGCTACGGAAAAGTAGCGATTCAGCGGTAGAGACGAGCGTGGTTTAGGATTCGCGGCGTCTTAATCGGTTTTCAGTGGGGCCGGCTGCTTATTAAATCACCCTCAACAAACCCAGGTGGACCCAAAAAAAGGCCGTGCAGTTTATGCACGGCCTTTTTAGTTTTTAATTTGATCAATCCAAGCTTAGCGTTTTCTGCGAACTAGCATGCCAGCCATGCCAATCACTAACAAGGCAGTCGCGCTAGGCTCGGGAACTGCTTGAACGACAATCAAGCCTGCTGAAGATGTGGAAAAATCTGAATCTCTTAGTACTGTGTCGACGGTGCCTTGATTGATAATCAAGATACCGTTAGTTCCCGAACGGACACTAAAGTCAACGGTGCCTTCGCTCAAGATATCGAAATTAATTACCCCAAGTAAAAATGCGTCAGCATCTTCATCAAAATCAGGGTCGATAGTCGACGCCGCAGAAGAAACACCGATTGTGTTGGTTCCGTTTGAGATAGGGACGCCAAAAAGTCTGAGTGAACCATCGTCTAGGATTTCGACGGTGGTTTCTTGATTGAATCGAGAAAAGGTTCCAAGAGGAGGCGATGTAAACGTAGTGTTCGCGATGGTACCACCTGTGATCGACGCGACACTCGAGTCGGTAGAGAATACTTCTACATCAAGCGCATCGAAGTCAAAGCCATTTCTCGCGAACAGGAAAGCGGTTCCAATTCCGTCTGCCGTTGTCGCCGTTTCAGAGGTGTTTGAAGCGTCTGTACCTTGCCCGAAAGACAAGAATAAATCAGTAGCAGGATTTTGGGCAAAAGCGAATGCCGGGCTAGTGAGAAAAACAACTGCAATAATCAACTTTTTGATCATAGTGGCGTTCCGTGGAGATTAAGTTTGTTCTGAATCGTCGTGCGTTAAAACTAACGAGCTACTATGGTAAGTTGCAAATCCCAGATAACAAGCAGAATCCTTAAAATTGGATCGCTTGCGGGTTTGGACCGCCGTTTCCGGCTGAAACCGTCAATTCCTGAATCGGCCGTTTGAGCCAGGAAACATTTTTTATTTGAATCGGTCGGGCTTCAGAAAGTTGGCGATTGCTGGCGAACTGTTTTGTGTGTGAAAAATGCAGCTCAGGAGCGTGGCTGTGCTGGACGAAGAACGATCGCAAAAAGTTGTTAAAAAGTCGTCGATTCACACGTTTTGCGAAAAGACCTTGAGATCAGCCGGTTGCGGCGGTGGGCTGGGATTTTTGGGCCGAACGCATGTTGGCTGAACGTTTTGTCGGATTGGAAATGTAATCGCTCGTGGTAGTTGCTAAACTCTTTCAATGGTTGATGTAGGTAAGTTTTTAAATTTGAAGTTGAGTTGTAAGGCTTATGCCCAGATTCTTTTTGATGTTCTGTAGTTACTTGTTTTCGATTTCTTTCGCTTTGCTTAGCGTTGCCGATGAACCGAGCGCAGTTGAATCGTTGCGGTCTTTTTTCAAGGATACCAAAGGCGATATAAATCAAATCGTCGACCAACCGTTTGCCCAACAATCGCTCACAAAAGATGAAGCGAAACAAGCCGCGCAAATTCTGGTTTCCGCTTGGAAGCAACAGCTAGAAAAAGAACGAAAAACCGAACTTCAAGGATCGGTGCTGGAGATCGGCGATCACAAAATGAAGTTTTTCAAACGCGAGTTTGGAGAAAAACCCGACGCCGGTTGGAGCTTGTATATCGCAATGCATGGCGGCGGTGGGACGACCGCTGCGGTGAACGATGGGCAATGGGAAAATCATAAGCGGTTATACAAATTACAAGAGGGCCTGTACGTTGTCCCGCGAGCTCCGACGAACAGTTGGAATATGTGGCATCAAGCGGATATTGATCAGTTCTACGATCGATTGATTACCAACTTCATCATTAGTCACGACGTGAATCCAAATCGTGTTTACATGTTTGGCTATTCAGCTGGCGGAGATGGCGTTTATCAATTGGCTCCGAGGATGGCAGATCGTTTGGCGGCGTCGGCGATGATGGCTGGACATCCTGGTGACGCCGCAGCTGAGAGCCTGAGGAATTTACCGTTTGCGATTCATGTTGGTGGATTGGACCGAGGTTATAAACGTAACGAAAAAGCCGCTGACTGGAAAAAGAAACTCGCGAAACTCTACGAACAAGATCCAGGGGGCTACACCCACGACGTCCAGATTTACAAAGACAAAGGTCACTGGATGAGTTTGAAGGACGCGGTGGCGATTCCATGGATGGCCAAGTTTGATCGACAATGCTTTCCTGAAAAAGTGGTTTGGCGACAAGACGACGTCAAGCAAAAGAGGTTTTATTGGTTGGCCGTGGATGAAGTCCCCCAAGGTCGCCCTCTGGTGGTGGCTCGGCGAGAGGGCCAAAAGATTTCCATCGAACAGGCCGAAGTCGATTCGCTTTCGATTTTGGTCAACGACCAGATGTTGGACTTGGACCAAGAAGTCTCCATCAATTGGGGTGCAAAGCTGGTTCAATCTAAAAAAGTACCGCGAACGATCGGGCAGCTTGCCAGTAGCTTGTTGGAGCGAGGGGACCCCGCGATGATGTTCAGTGCTCGAATTGATTTGGTAAATCCGGGGATCGAGGCTGCGGAAAGTGAACCTGCCGAGATGTCTGGTTCGACGGAATCAAAGCCTCAGTAAGTCGACCTTGCTGCATGTTTTGCTCATAGCCCTCTGGCGTATGCTGGGCTAAACTCTGGCGATGAAGATCATTCAAAAAATCGATTTTGACGGCGAAAAAGCGGAAGCCGTTTTGGCCGTTATGCGGAGTAAGATGCCCGGCGAACCTTCTTGGTCGGCGGTGCGCAAATTGCTGCGAGGTCGCAAAGTCGCCATCGGTGGTGTGATTTGCTTGGACGAAGGGCGTCGCGTTACCACTGGAGAGACGTTGGCTATTTACGACCAACCGCTGCCGCCGCCGCCGACCGACGAAGACGTCAACGTTTGCCACGTCGACGAAGACATCATCGTGGTTGAAAAACCATCCGGTATGCTCACGTTGCGTCGGCACACGGATTTGAGTTGGACTTGGGCGCGGAAAAATCTGCACCCAACACTGGATGAGTGCGTGCCAAGATTGATTGGTCAGCATGCAGCGGAAAAAAAGAACAGCCACCGAAAATACACCAAGCTGCCGAAGCTGTTTCCAGTGCACCGCATCGATCGCGATTCCAGCGGGTTGCTGGTGTTTGCTAGGAATGAAGAAGCTCAGACAAAGGTGATCCATCAATTTGCTCAGCACGACGCGGTGCGTAAGTACTTTGCGTTGGTGCCGGGGAAGTTGAAGGATCAAACGGTTCGTAGTCAGTTCATTCGCGATCGCGGCGACGGGTTGCGAGGGAGTACGGAAGATTTGACCATCGGCGAACACGCGGTGACGCATTTCAAAACGATTCAGCAGATCGCAGGTTTTTCGGAACTACAGTGCACGTTGGAGACGGGGCGTACGAACCAGATTCGAATTCACTTGGCTGAACTGGGCCATCCAATTTGCGGGGACATCAAGTACCGGGGTAAGTTCGGTAAGCCAAAGATCCGCGACCGCAGCGGGATTGAACGGTTGGCGTTGCATGCGGCGGAGTTGTGTTTTGTGCACCCGACGAAGGACACCAAGATGAAGTTCGAAACCAATTGGACCAAGCAGATGCGAGCTTTTATCAAGAAGCTGCAAACACCGCGGCAAGGTTAGGCGAAAGCGCAGTTTAAGTGGCTGGACGTACAGTCGCCACATTTTGTTGGTTCCCAAATTTTGGGTCTGCCGAGCATTTAGTGGTTGTTTTCACCCCGAATGGGGTCGACTTCGATAGCTCGGGGCGGGATCCCCGAGAAACGATCCAACAAACTATTTACGCCCCACCCGTGGCCGGCAGTATCTATCACACGGCGAGTGTTAGCGTCTTTGGATTGGGCCGAGCACTAATAGCAGGTGTCCGTTGGAGAACGCTGGAGCATCTTCGCCGGAATTAAGTTTCAAGTACCTGTGGTTGAGGTCTCGCGGGCGTTTGTAAAAACAAAGCCACTTACTGCCCGGTCGCATCGGGCCGCTTTCGGCTGAATAGGGCACTTTGATGACGGCGGTCTGGTCTTCACCGATGGTCATCAGCATCGAATCTTCGTTGGACGTCAAATCAAAACCCACCTTGTAGACTTCCGCGACAAAAGGAACATATGTGTTGGCGTTATTGGGGCTGCGGGCCAAAAGTTTGTCCACGGCGAGTGCGTTTAGTCGCTTGGTTTTTTCCGGATTTACCTTGTTTGTATCGCGAATGCTGGTTGAAATCGATCGTCGCCAGCGTGTTGTTTGGTCGCTCAAAATACTCAACGACGCCGATTCCGATGCGTCGTCCTGTTGGTCTTGAACGAACTTTGCCACCGTGCTGAAACGCCGTGAAAACTTCTGGAGTTGAAGGTACTGGTCGGCGTCGGTTGGAATCCAGCCAAAGCTTTCGCAAGCGATTCCCGCGCGATTCATTAACTGGCTGGGGCGAGCCATCGTGTGGTCGGGGGAAAGGAGGTCGATGGTTGCATCGACGATTTTGGGTTTGCCACCATCGGCGCTGGATGCCGCGGCTTGGGCGACTAGGTTTTTGGTTCGATCAACCATTAAAAAGTAGGCGAACTGTTTGGTGGAAAACGCATAAGTTCCCGCCATTTTGCCCGCACGTGTTAAAACCGGCGTTCCAATCGCCGGTGCGGATTTTTGGGAGGTGACCAGCCAATTCGCTAACGGGTCGTCAATCTTAAGAGCCGTCGCTTTGTTGCGGGCTTCGGTTTCAAGCTCTTCAAACTCTTGACGGCCGTGCACTTTGATTTCTTCATAGCCGTAGGGGTTGGTTGGTGAGGGAGGAGCCGCTTGAATCAGATACATGCCGGCGACGACGTCCAGGCGAGTCGCAAATTCGAGCGTGTCTAAGGCAACGACGAATCGCGAGTTGAGTTCGATCAGTGCGTGGTCGCGTTTGGGGGCAGCGCCGGCGATGCCTTTGGAGATGTCGGTCAACAGGGAGGACTGATCGTTTTCTTTTTTGGCATCGATGTGGACGTAGTAGTCGTCGATGTCGCGAGCAGAGGCGGTTGCGATGACGTCCGGCCACTTGCCGACCATCTGATTACTTGTCAAAGCCCAGCCGCGTGAATCGACGATGGTGCCGACTGACGGAGAGGTGCCTAGGTCGGTTCGCACGTCCAAGGAAACTAGCCGAGGACGAATGCGTTGCCAAACCGATTGCATCGCATGGGGTTGCAAATGCTCAAACTCGCGTTTGGGCAAATCGCTGGCAGATACACGAGGCAGCTCGATCTGTTTTTCGTCTTCGTCGAGGTCGTCGGATTCGACTTCGTCGTTGCCGCTTGATTGATCGTCGGCCGGTTCGTTCCATTGAGTTTCCGAAGGCTCGAGGCTGTGGTCCGAAGGCTTGATCGTTTTTATGTTTGTTTTGGAACCGTTTGTTTGGGTGACGGTTTCGATTGTCGGTGGGTGGTATAGCTGCCGGTAAAGTAAGCCACCCAACGCTAGTATTGTGATTGAGAGGATGACGATCGTTGTAATCGCTCGTATGGTTTGTCGCCGAGCTTTTTGTCTCTTGCGAGCTTGGATCAGTGTCATCTTGGAGGTGGAGTTTTCTCCGACTTCGATAGTGCCAGATGACTGGCTAGGTTGGTCGGGGCTTGAATGCGGGTCGACCGCAATGTCGCTCTGGCTGGCGGTGTTGGCTTGGGGCGGTGGTTGCGTCGCGGTCGGGGCGGTTAGTTGTGGGGGCTTGGTTGGATCGTTTTGGTTGCGTTTGTTTTGGTTGCGTTTGGCTGATCCCACCGCGGCTGACTTTTTTTGGGTTGCTTGGTTGCCGATTTTTTTTGGGGCGGCCTTTTTGGGATCGGTGATTTTTTGGGTGGTCTGTTTTTCGGCCAAGACGTCGTCAGAGTATCGAAATTTGCGGTCGCATTCTGGGCAGCGAATGCCAGTTTTTGAACTGACTTGCTTGATTCGAAATACGGCCTCGCAGACCGGACACTCAATTCCCACCGACATTCAATTTCTCAACCGCTAACGACTTGTGATCAGAGGTTCTTATTCTAGACCCCCTGTAGAATACGACAATCGCCAACCAAACGGCGTTCGGCTGAGGGCAGCACGCAAGCCCTTCTCTGTTGTCGCTCGAACGGACGGGGGTTCTTTAACGCATTTTCTACGGTTTTTTCGTGACTTTGGGGCTCTTGCGGTTCGGATAGCAGGTCGTGCAGATCTCACAGACTCTACCGTCGCAACCACGGGCCGAGCAGTATTCACGACCGTAGAAAATGATTTGTAAATGTAATTTGTTCCACGACTCCTCGGGGAATAGCTTTTTCAAATCCGCTTCGGTTTGTTTGACGTTCTTGCCGTTGGTCAGGCCCCAGCGTTGTGCCAATCGGTGGATGTGAGTGTCCACCGGAAAAGCGGGCACGCCAAAGGCTTGCGCCATTACAACGCTGGCGGTTTTGTGCCCGACGCCTGGTAGCGTTTCAAGAGCTTCCATGTCTTCTGGGACTTGGCCTCCGTAGTCTTCGACCAAAATCTGAGACAGTTTTGCGATGGCTTTGGACTTGGTTGGGGAGAGCCCGCAAGGACGGATGATTTCTAGGATGTCTTCCACGGGAACGGTCGCCATTTTTTTGGCGGTGCGTGCGCGGCGGAAGAGTTTTGGGGTGACTTGGTTGACGCGTTCGTCGGTGCATTGAGCACTCAGCAAAACAGCGACCAGCAAAGTAAACGGGTTTGAATGGTCCAGTGGAATCGGTGGATCCGGGTAAAGCTCGGTTAGTCGTTGCAATACGAAGGCGGCGCGTTCGACTTTTTTCATAGCGGTGGGTGGTTTGCGTTTGGTGTTGTAAAAAGTTGATAACTACCGATGGACACTGGTAGGCACGGATGTGCGTTTGAGAATCCGTGTGTGTCGGTGTTCATCGATGGTTGATGTTCTTATTTGGCACTTTGGCACTTTGGGAAAGTACGCTCTTCCTTGACACGTAATCGTTAAGACACGTAATCGTTTGAGTCTGGCCAGATCTACAGGTGGTCTCAGGATCCGGTTGTTGCGCCATCCCACTGCTGACCTCATCCACTGCGCCAGACTCGTCGCTAACGCTTTGACCTAACGCTTTGACCTAACGCTTTGACCTAACGCTTTGACCTAACGCTTTGACCTAAGGCTTTGACCTAAGGCGTGGGGCTTTCTGCGTCACTGGAAGCAGGTGGATCGTCGTTCGTTTC
>JALZWN010000054.1 GCA_023300235.1 Mariniblastus sp. | reverse complement strand
GCGACGAGGCCGAAAATACCAGCACGAATGCGCGAGCGAGTGAATCTCGCGGTTGGTTTACTGAACCCAAGCCATCGTCTTGTTTTGGGGGTTCTTCCGGCATTTCAATGGGTAGTGTTTTTTCAGCGTTGAGAACGCTTGCTGGTAGTAACGAAAGAAAATCGTTTAAGCCCAAGGGGCTGGCAGTTTTTCTAGCCCAGTCTAAAAATCGAAGATTTGCAAGGCTGGGTTGGGGTGCATTCCTACGCACAAAGGACCAACGGTCCGGCAGTTAAATCGTCCTACGGTAGGTTCGCTAACTGCCGGGCCGTTGGCCCTTTGGATATATCTTGCTACGCTGACCCAGCCCTGCGGAACTTTCAGTTCCTTCGGCTGGGCTAGAAAAATGGTCCGGCCCTTGGCCTTTTGCAGCCACTAAATCCGGGGAAACGCCTGTTTGCTGGGGCGCTTCGTTCTATTTAGGCTTTGGGGTGGCGCTGTCAATTCACTCGATCGCGCGTTCGTGCTGGTATTGTCGATGCGGCCCCATCCGGGGCGAGCGGCAAGTCATGTGGCGCTCGCCTCGATCAATGCACGGCAGTTATTAGTTATTGCGGGCTTTGACGCAAGATAGAACGATTCGAATCTGGTCGTAAGGGACTTGTTCGTTGAGTTCAACAAAGATTGGCTTTAGCGCGTCGGTTCCGACCTTGTCGATCGCGGTGGTGATGGAGTCAGCCGTGGCCGCTTCGACCCAAGGTGATGAGTCCGTGACGTGGTTGTGTTCGATGAACTGGCCGAGGTAACGCAGCGTAGTCGAAACGGCTTTGCCTGTTTTTTTCGCTACGTCTTCGACCGACAGGCTTTGTTCGAAAAATGGAAACGATTCAAGCGCCCCGGCGGTCAGATTCACCGTCTTGGCTACTGGAGGAGTTGGTTTGAAATCCATCACGACGCCGGTTGATTGGCAGTATTGCTTGATCGCTTCAAGAAACCGGTGGCCGTAGTCGCCCAGCTTTTGTTGACTGACTCCTAAAATCAGTCGGAACGCATCCTCGTTGGACGGTCGTTTTTTTGCCATGTCCTTGATCGAGTTATCACTGAAGACCACGTGCACCGGCACATTGCTCTCCCTCGCAAAATCTGCTCGTAGTTCGCAGAGTTGATCGAAAAGCACTCGGTCGACGTCCTTCCATGGATCGGTAGAGCTTCGGACCTGTGTGTTCGCAGATTCGCTATCAAGCGGTTGGCGCAGCTTTGGCGTGAGTTCGCCTCGTAACACTTGTCGGCCGGTGTCGGTGATTTGAAGGACGTTGTACTCGCCGGCTTTGACAAGAATCCCCTGCCCTAGCAATTGCTCGATCCATGTTCGGACGGATTTCTTTGAATGTTCTGACAGCAAGCCGTAAGTGCTGACTTTGTCGTGTCCTTTTTGCAAAATCCGGGTGTCTTTGGAGCCCGTCAAAACCTGAGCAACATACTCGGCCCCAAAGCGCTGGTCGACTCGGAATACACACGACACGATCTTTTGAGCGAGTACCAAAGCGTCATCGACCATCGGTACTTCGTTCAAGCAAACATCACAAGCCCCGCAGTCTTCTATCTGGAGGTCTTCACCGAAGTGCTTGGCGAGCGACTTGTGCCGGCAGGTAAGATCGCTGCAGAAGTTGCTCATCTGTTCGAGCGATTGCATGGCTTGGGTTCGTTCTTTTTCTGAAGGCGTATCCGAAACGATTCGCTTCCAGGTCATGAAGTCTCCGCCGTTGTAGAACAGCCAACATTTGGAAGGCAGTCCGTCACGACCGGCGCGGCCGCTTTCTTGTTGGTAGGCTTCGAGCGACTTTGGCATTTCCGCATGCAGTACGAACCGCACGTTCGATTTGTCGATGCCCATGCCAAAAGCGACCGTGGCAACGATGATTTTGGCGGAGTCTTGCAGGAACGCGTCTTGGTTTTTAAGCCGAGTTTGATTGTCGAGTCCGGCGTGGTATGGCAGTGCGTTGTAGCCGAGGCCTTGCAGCATTTTACAAGTCGAATCGACTTTCTTGCGGCTGATGCAGTACACGATGCCGGATTCGTTTTTGTGTTCTTCGAGCGCGGCGATGATTTGTCCGCTGCCCGAGCGGCGGTGGATTTGATAGTTCAAGTTCGATCGGAACATTGAACCGATGGTGACTTGTGGATCTTTCAAGCCAAGTTGCACCGCGATGTCTTCACGGACTCGTGGCGTCGCCGTCGCGGTGAAGGCGTGCACGGACGCTTGCGGGAATCGCTCTTTCAGAATCGCGAGTTTACGATATTCGGGGCGAAAGTCGTGCCCCCATTGGCTGACGCAGTGGGCTTCGTCGATGGCAAAGAACGAAACGTTGATGTCGGCGAGCGTTTTGAGCGTTCGCGAGTCCATCAGTCGTTCAGGCGACATGTAGACTAGCTGCAATTGACCGCGAGCGATTTCTTCGAGTACTAATCTTTCTTGGGCAGCTGAGAGTGTGCTGTTCAAGCAAGCGGCGGCGACGCCGTTGGCTTGTAGAGCGTCGACTTGGTCTTTCATTAACGACAGCAGCGGCGATACGACGACCGCAACGCCTTCGCGGCGAATGGCGGGGACTTGGAAGCAGAGCGATTTGCCGCCGCCAGTTGGGAAGATCACGATCGAGTCGCGATTGTCCATGACCGCGTTGATAGCGTCGAGCTGTCGTGGTCGGAAGGAGTCGTAGCCCCAATATTGTTTGAGCGTCTCTAGAAGTTGAGGCTCTCGTGACTGGCTAGAAACAGCGTTTGAATCCATGTTTGGGTCGGCTACCAACTGAGACATCACTAAACTCCATTAAGAAAGGTGAGGCTTTGTGGTATTTTAATATACAGGTGTACAAAGAGTTATCAATTGGGTTGTCGGGTTTTTTTGATTTTATATCATCACCTAGATATGGCAAAGGGACGGTGGATTGCGTAAGTTTCGCTTTTAAGCCCGTTTTGGGCCGGTTTTTTGCGGTTCGGAGGTGCCGTGGCGAGCCTGATGGATGGCTCGGCGGGGAAGTTTCATGTCTGTCTTTAATTAGGGCTGCTTTGGCTGGAGTGCTATGTTTACGCGATCAAAGAAGGGCTAATTCGAGAAAGCCCCTCAAAAAAAACATGCTCACGGGACTTTTCCAAAAACACTTCGGACGCGTAAGCATGCCAGTGCTCAGCAAATACTCTTAGCCCCCAACGCCGTGAAGCATGGCACCCGTTCGCCTGATGGAGCACCTCAAATACTCTGCCGTGCCGCTAACTCCAGTGACACAGTTGTTCCACAAACGCGGCCGAGCCGTCTCGTAGCCAACCGTCCAGCTGAGCCTGCTCTTTGAGTTGTTGTCCTCGTTGCAACGGAATCACAAAGAAGCGGCAATCGACGTCCGCCAACGCTGACATGTCACCCCACAGCTTTTCAAATTGAGCGACCGGAAAAACATCTTCTTGCCCGTTGCCCCAACGTTTCTTTACGTCTTTCAAAGTGATGTAAGTTGGCATCTTTTGGCTTAACCGTCGCACGGCCTGTTCGACCTTTGCATCGTCGCCCAAATCTGATCGCGTCAGTTGCATTGTGTCGAGCAATCGGTCGATCGTGATCCAAGTGGTCAACGAGTTGTAGTAAGTCAGCTTGAATTCGTCTTTTTCACGAGGCATTGCCAAGCCTTCAACCAGCCGTGGTTGGCCGTTGATTAACGCTAATCCGCCACCGCGATCGTCCAGTCGTCGCTCGATCACTTCAAAGCTCAAGCAGTTGTCTTGATCGATATGCTTGCCCAGCAACGCCGGGTCGACGCTGGCGCCGAGAGTGTCGATGTTGTGCAGCATCAAGTACTTGAGTTCGGGGCGTTGTTGCAGCATTTTGTGCAGCACGCCGTTTCGCAGCATGTTTGGAATCTCGTACCAGTGCCCTACCGGGTGCAAACATTGCATTGGCATGTTGTCGCGGTAGTCGGCCCCTTCGCCCGATTGCTTGGCCCATCGGATCAATGCCGCTCGCAGGCTGTCGCGGACTTTTTGTTGTTGTTGGTCGAGTACTTGCTGCGGGATTTCTTGCCAAGCAAACTGCAGATCGCGAACCATCGGGATCGAACGCAAACCGACGTAACAGCCCGGCGATAGAAAAACCTGGCCGGGGTAGTTGTAGTTGTTGATGTCGGCCAAATGCTGTTCGATTGGTTGATGGGTCATGTAGCCGGTCGTGATCACGTGCGGCATCGCTTTGTCGGCAGCGGCAAACTGCTTGGAGACCTTTGCGCTTTTGGCCAAGTGCACCTCTAGAAAATTACGGTGCTGCCCGTTCATCTGAGCGAACGGATGCAAGCCTTTGACCACTCCCGCGCCTTCGGTCCAGCGACTGCCGACGCCGGCGGCCAGCGTAACGACGGCGACTTCGCCGGCAGCAATGGCGGCTTGTCCGTTAGCGGTAGCGGTTGAATTTGAATCCGAAATGCGACAATCGATCACGTGGTCGCTTTCGACGTCTTCCAGTGAAGTGCTGAGTGGCAGGCGGTTTTGAGACAAGCCAAATCGGCCGGACTTCAAGTCGGTTTGGATTTGTTCGTGCAGTTCGCGATCAAAACCAAACTGGTCCAAAAGTTCATCCAGCGAGACATCGCGTCGCTTAGAAGTTTTGCGGCCGGGCAAGATGCTTTCGACTAGCTTCGAAAGCCTGCCCGATTCGGCATCGTTGCGGTACTGACTGCCGAGTTGTTCGAGTTCGCGGCGTACTTGCGGAGCCAAGTCGTGCGGTTCCTGTTTAAGCCAGCCGGGAACTTGCAACGCGTAGTACTCGATCGGCAACTTGGCGTCTTGGCCAGTCAGCATGTCGCACCATGTGCCTCGGTCATTGATTTCGAAATCGTAAACCACCGGTGTCATTGCAAACGGCAGCCGAGTCTCCATGTTGGTTTTGGTTTCGGCCATCGCGGCCTGCAGCCAGACTTTGGCTTGTTCTTTAACGCTCGGGTCAAAGATGAAGCCCATCCCTCCGCCGGCCATTCCGCCGAGCATCCAGAAACCCCAGAACTGGTCGCCCCAACGTTCCTCGCATTGTTTGATCATCGAATTGGTGAACAGGTTGGTGCACCATGGGATGATTTTTTGTAGCGGTCCAAAAAAGTTTCGATGCGTCGCGGCACCGATTGCTTTGATGTCGCCTTCGACCAGACCACGTGTGATTTCGTCGAGGATTTCGATGGCTTCTTGTCGCGCCTCCCATTCGACCGGGCTGCGCAACAAATATTTTTCGGTGACCATCTCTAGAATCGGGCCGACGTTTTGAGCCATTCCGCCGTGAACCAGCACGAGGGAATCTTGTAATGCTTGTCGGGTCTTTGGCGAAATCTCTTGTTCGGAGAATACGGTGTGTGTGGGCAGCAAGCGCCCGCGGCTGACGCCAAATTCGGGATCAGCTTCGGTGGCTTGGCTTCCGCAGATTAATTTGATCCCCGGCCAAACACCGCCAGAGTCTTGCCAGCCGCCGCCGGATCCTCCAATCCATTCGCCCAGGATTGCTCGTGCGGCGATGATGCGTCGATCGGTTTCTTTCATTCCGCCGGTCAATTCGCTGACCTGCCCGGTGGCTCGCATGCAAACCGAAATCAAGCTACCCAGCAAGTTCGTCGAAACGGCCAGTCGAGAGCCTTTGGGGATGTTGTTGACTTTGGACACGACCTCCAAACCCAGTCCCGGTCCGACCAAGCGCCGGAGCAAACTTTCGATGCTCTGCCCACTGCCTTCCATGCCCGGCGGCACGATGCCCGCGGCGATGATGGCGGCTTTGAGCAAACCTAGGTAGTCTTTAGCGAAGTCAAACACCTCGGCGATCGTATGGATCTCGGCCGACGCATTCAGGTCGGTGCTGGTGAGTTTCAAAATCGGTTGATCGATCACTCGCAAAAAGCATTCGATCGGCGGGCTGGGCTTTTCGTCTCGCCCCATCAGGCCCAAGTTGACCGAAGCGTTGATCACCTTTGCTCCGTTGGGGAAGTCCATCCCCAAAAAGAAAATATCGCTCCAAGCACTATGCGTAAAGTCCATCCGAACGGCAGTGGTTTCCTTGAGCATCGGATAGGAAACGTCGTCGGGGGCCTTCTTCAGCAGTTCCGGCCGCAAACGCAGTGGATGATCAACGGGGTGCCCTGTACGGAACATCCACTGATTACCGCGGACGGTGCGAACGCTTTTGCGGACTTGATCGGCCAGCGTTTGAAACGCGAGCTCGTGATATGATTTGGCGAGGGCACTCGACAAACCATCGCAAACGCCTGAGCTTTCTTGGCAAGCCAATAGCTCGTCGATCGCTTCCACGAACCGACGCTCTAGCAAGTGTTGATAAGCCGAAAACGGAATGTTGCCCGAGTGAGAATCGTCAAAGCGCGTCGGCAGGTGAAACCGGTGGATCGAAAACAAAAAGAACAACGCTCGTACACGATGGTACAGGTTATTGGTGTTTCGCCAAAACAGGTCCAACGCATCGCAGTGGGCCAGCAGCGTTTGCATCGTCGCGTCTTGGCAGGTCTCGTCGAGCGATAGATTGCGAACCGTGTCGTCTTCGGAGCAAATGATTTGCACCAATTTGTTGTCGGTTAAGGTGGAAGCCGTCATCGTTAGTCCTCTTTCCGCGATGTGGCGACGAGTTCTAAAACCTCGGCGAGGATGTCGTCGCGGTCGTCGCCCGAAAGCGCCAGAGCTAATTGGCTTTTCAGTAAACCGTATTTAACGCCGATATCAAAACGAGATCCGGCGATCGCAATGGCGAGGTAACGCTCGCGTTGAGCCATCGCATGCAAAGCGGGAGTCAGTTGTACAGCCCCGGTGGAGCCTTTGATTTGCTCGCCCAGCACTTTCATGATTCCCGGAGTCAAAACATGAATCGCAGACAAGCACAGGTAATGGCTGGCACGCAGTCCCGCCACGATCAATTCTTGTTCGGCTTGAGTGGGGGTTGGCTTTTCGATAACCTTTTCGACTTCGTAAAGATCGTCGCGGTTGCTTACCGGGCGGCCGCCGATGGAACCGAAGAATGGTAGCCGATGTTCGCGGGTCGCTTGGACGGACGAGACGATGCAGTTTTCTTGGTTGGCTAAATCAACGACTTGGCGAGCACAACGACGATGGTTGTGGCTGATGAAGACGTGGTCGCTGACCAGATGCAAAAACGGTTCGTCGCCAACAAAATCTTTGGCTCGATAGATCGCGTCGCCGTAGCCGCGTGGGTTGGTTTGTTCGATGAAGGTCAACCGGCTCGCGTGGGGGCCAGCGGCGCGGGCATAAGAATCTGAAGTGCCGGGGCAAACGACTGCGCAGATTTCTTCGGCGCCCGCTTCGACGGTTTCCTCAAGAATCAGTTCTAATGCGGTTTTTGATTGACCTTGTTGGTCGACCAACCTTTGCAATGGCAATGATTTCTGATCTGGCGCAGCGGCAGTAATGACGGCTCGACGAATGCTCATCAAACACTTTCGATTTCGGAACGAGGTTAAAAGTTTAAGCAACCAAGCCCGTGTGTCTGGTTGTCCACGCCTAGGAGGGAGGGGGCAGCTGCAGCTAACCCAGTTTAATAAGAGGGCCCGTTTTTTCATCGGGTGAGCCTCAGCTGAGGACCCAATTTTTGGTTACCAGCAAGCCCCACAACTGTTACAACTGTCAACGTCTCCAAGGTAGAAATAGGCTGCGACCAGGGCAGTAAGCGTTTTTGGTGGTAGGTCGGCGGGGATCAACGGGTCGTCGAAACGAATTTCGCGGCGTTCGTAGAGCCCTTGATCGACGGCTTCGATTTGGTCGAGTTGCCGTAAGCATGCCGAGTCGACTTGGTAAATTTCTCCTTGGATCCGATCGCCGGTGCCAAGTTCGACTTCGACCAATCCTGGGTAGTCGCCCAAGCTGTACATTCGGTAGTCGGCCGAGGTGGTGGCTGGGCCGAGGTAGGTTTGGCCGGTCAGTGCGTAGTTGAATTCGTGGCCGCGTTTCAACGTGCCGTAGACGAACACGAGCTGAAGCGATTCGCTGGCGGAATTGGTGGGTAGAGAGGGCATTGGCTTTTTAAGATGAGTTTCGTGTTTGTCCTAATACTTAGCGACGAAACAAAAAATACGTCGCTCAAAAAGGTCGTGGGGTGGGCTCTTGGTATGTTTTTTTTTGCCCGCGGACGAGGCAACGAGTGGGATGGGGAAACGATTCTAAAAGCTGTGTTTTTCTTTTGCACCTTTGGTGCTGTGGGAGAATTTGCAACCACCGATGAACACGGATGTCGGCTTGGGGAACCGTGTATATCGATGTTCATCCGTGGTTGAGTTTCTCACCTGGCACATCGGAAAAGTACGCTCTTTGTTGACACGTTTTAGCTTCGCCCAAGCAATCAATTAGGATCAACAGTTTATAACTGGATTGTTGATTTGTTGAGCAGTGGCTTCCGCATGACAAAACCGCGGCGATTTTTCAAATCCAACTAAATCAGCAACCGCTGCCGCTGGATTATGTCGCCTGGATCACTTGGTGTTTAAAGTCACGGCAAACGAGTTTTTATGGCTAAGAATTCGATTTCATCGGCCCAAAATTCATCTGCCTCGCCAGCTCGACTTTCGCCGATCCAAAACGATCATTATCGTACAGGCGGTTGGTTTTAGCTTCCACGGCTAATTTCATCTTTGGATCAAGCTTGATTGCTCAATCCTGAGTCTAGTGTTTGTTTATTGAGTATTAAGAGTTATCAAAAATGAATCGATCTTGTGTGTTACGATTAGCGGTTGGAATGGGTTGTTGGCTATTCTTTGCGATGGCTTTGGCCACCGATCTTGCGGTCGCTCAGCAAACTGAAATCCAGCAGACCTACACGAAGCGTGCAGCGCAGATCACGATGCGGGACGGCAAGAAGCTGTTCACGACGATCTACGAACCGAAAGATCGATCGCGAAAATATCCGATCATGATCAATCGCACGCCCTATAGCACTCAGCCTTACGACGCTCGGATGGCACGCCGGATCGCTCCTTCGGTCCTCATGCAGCGTGAGGGCTACATCTTTGTACTGCAAGACGTTCGTGGGCGTTGGATGTCCGAAGGCGATTTTGACAACATGCGTCCCAACGTCGACAACCCAAAAATCGTCGACGAAAGCTCCGATACTTACGATACGATCGAGTGGTTGCTTGCTAATGTTGAAAACAACAACGGCAAGTGTGGCATCTGGGGCATTTCGTATCCGGGTTTTTACTCGGCCGCCGCTCTGCCAGACCACCACCCTGCCCTGGTCGCTTCATCGCCGCAAGCGCCGATTTCGGATTTCTTTTTTGATGACTTTCACCACAACGGCGCTTATCTGCTGAGCTATTTCCAAGCCACCAGTACGTTTGGGTTTCAGCACGACGGGCCAACCAATCAACAATGGTATCGTTCGGCTAAGCCGAACCAGCAAGACCCATGGTCGTACTACTTAGGGTTGGGACCGCTGAGCGAAGCCGGTCGCTTTCATCAAGATAACTTCTTTTGGAAGCAAATGGTCGAGCACCCGAACTACGACGAGTTTTGGCAACGACGTAGCATTTTGCCTCACCTGAAAAACATTAAAACCAACGTGCTGGTCGTCGGTGGATTTTTCGACGCCGAAGACTTGTACGGTCCGTTGAACATTTATCGAAATATCGAAAAAAACAATCCCGACACTTTTAACGCGATCGTGATGGGACCGTGGAGCCACGGTGACTGGGCTTCATTGTACCCGCGAGCCAAGGTCGGCAAGCTGGCTTTTAGCGAACGCGTGTCTGAGTTTTATCAGCGTGACGTCGAAGCGCCTTTCTTTCGCTATTTTTTGAAAGGCCAAGGAGAAAAGCCAGATTTCGAGGCGTTGATTTATGACTGCGGCTTGAACAAATGGAACAAGTATCAGCAATGGCCGCCAGCCGAAGCAAAGCAAGTCAAACTGTACCTCGGCGCCAACCGGAAGCTATCGACATCCGCTCCGGTGGATGGCGAAAAAGAATCGACGTCGTTCGTCAGCGATCCCGCCGACCCGGTTCCTCATCGAGCCCGTCAGGATATCCAGCTTCGTTTTACACCGCGGTTTTACATGTCCGACGATCAACGCTTTGCCACCGCTCGGCCGGATGTGTTGAGCTTTCAAACGCCGCCGCTCGAGCAGCCGATGAAGCTGTCCGGAGACATGTTGGCTCATTTGAAAGTGGCCACGACAGGATCGTCGGCCGATTGGGTGGTGAAGCTGATCGATGTTTATCCTGACGATCATCCATTTGTACCGGGTTCGGATGAAGGCTTGAACTTCGGCGGCTTTCAACAGATGGTTCGTAGTGAAGTCATCCGCGGTCGTTTCCGCAACAGCTTCGAAAAGCCAGAGCCGTTTGTGCCCGGTGAGATCGCGGAGATCAATCTGCCGTTGCAGGACGTTTGTCATACTTTTAAGAAAGGCCATCGTATTATGATCCACGTGCAAAGCACTTGGTTTCCATTGATCGATCGCAACCCGCAGAAGTACGTCGATAATATTTTCCAAGCCAAACGTGAGGACTTCATCCGCGCGACGCACACGCTTTATCACAATCCGAAGGATCCAAGCTGGATCGAAGTCAAGGTCGAGTGATTCGCCCAGGGCGAGAAGGTAAAGAACAGAGAAGGTAAAGAAGGAAAAGGGAAGCAGGCGAGCGGCGGTAGGTCGCTCGTCCTTTCGGCGGCAGGGCAAATCGGTTTTTGAGCCTGGGGGCTCTGGTAGGCCGATACGTTAGCGAGGAAATGTGGTGATGGGCTTCCAGCCTGTCATGCGCGCAGACAGGCTGGAAGCCCATCTCCACATTTTTTAGGCTTCGCCAAAACATGCTAAATCAAAGTGCCCGTTAGCGAGGAACCTATGAAAATTCTCGCTAACACGTCGGGCTAACTTGTTGACGTTATTCGCATTAGGAGTTGGTTAGAAGATGAGTATGGACGGATCACAAGCCGGGCCTTCATTGCCGGAAATTTGCAATCGCATTCAAGCGCTTTCGGCGGTCCTTTATCGTGCGCAATTGGAGATGGGTGGTCATTCGGTCGATCAGCTTCGACACTGGTTTGGAGATTTGAAAAAGTGGATCGAACGTGACGATCTGAGCGATCATTTTTCTGCATCGGAATCCCAGTTGATGGAGATTCCGTTGGGTGGCTGGGGGCAAACCAATGTCCTGCAAACGATTGGGCGTTTCGAGGCCTTGGTGACTCTGCTATGGGCCATCAAACGAATCGATGAAATGCCTTCGTGGCAAGTTCCTGTCGGTGCCAAGATGATGGAGAATGCCGCGTTGTTTAAATCTCCTAAAGAACTGTTGGAATTAGGAGTCAAGCGAGATGATGTTGAAATCGAAACGATGCAGCAAGCGGCCGAATTCTGGCATTGGCGATTCCGGACAGAGATGATGCGTCGTGGCGGTGCCCCGCCGCCAGCGGGTGAAACTTACGAAGATTGCATTTCGAAAGCAGTTGATCACGCGATGAATGAAGGAATCATTTCAAACTCGATGGACGGCGATATTGAGATCAACGGAACCGCGTATGGAAGTCTTAATCAGGAGGACTGGGCCAATGTCGCTTCGATCTCCATCGAACGTCACTTTGGATTCAACTGGCTCGCCGGCCGCGCAGAGAATAACGATTGGGATTTGACGCGAGTAGATACTTGAATCGGCACGAAAAAAGGTCCAAGGAAAACGATGTTCCATGGACCTTCTAAAAGTGGACCCGATCGGGATCGAACCGACGACCTCCACACTGCCAGTGTGGCGCTCTCCCAG
>JALZWN010000053.1 GCA_023300235.1 Mariniblastus sp. | reverse complement strand
CAGGCGCTACAAACGGTTGTATCGATGGCGAACATTTCCGTTAAGGACCTACGGCCCGACTCCAAGTGTCTGAAGGAGCTAAACTCTGGGAAGCAAAATGGAACGATTGACTATTCGATCATCCTTGGCGACCGCGGGGTCCTAGCTGCATCGCAAACTAACTTGCTTAAGCAGTTCGCGAACCAGTTAAGCGAAGAAAAGATGAACAACGGAGGGGACGAGTTGACCTCTTTGCTGAAAACTGTACCTCCTGAGTTGCTTACCGGCAAAGGCGATGGGGTCGTTAGTGTCGAAAGCGGAAGGCTCAGCGGCGTCGACGACACGGTCGTGATGAGCTTTCAACATAGTGAGCTATTGAAAGACGGCGGGAAGAGTCAAGGAAAAATCATTCGAGAGATCCTTCGCTGTTTGCAGCCAAGCGGAAAAATCGATCCTTCCAAATAGTTATAGGATGTTCGGGGACAGCCGTTGGATTTCGATGCCAGCATTTAGCTCGCAGTCTGTCCCCGATTGTTTGTTCCCTCGTTTTCCCGTTTCTTGGTGAAGATTGAGCATTGCACTAATATGATGCCGGAATTCAACACGCGTTGCTTCAAGGCATCACGCCCATCCAATATCTGCTGCTTTTACCGGTTAAATACGCTTGGCCCCGTTACTGCTTAGGAAGTCGTTGCAAAATTAATCGAGTCCGGGCGAAGTGTTCCCCAGAGAAACCCAGCCTGCTGACATAACGAACCACTGATAAAAGACTGGGCAGCTTGACTAGCAAATACTACCTGCAACTCCGCTGCCATCCACACATGACCTCACTTAACCCAAGAATCCAAATGAGCACAATGCTGTCCATCGAGAACGCGCAAAAAAGAAACTGGAAACAGTCCGCAAAGGAATTTGCCGGGCAAGCGATTGCTACGCTCTCGCCGCAACGAGCGGAACAACTCTTTGAGGCACCCGCTAGTCAACCAAGCGGGCTGCAAGACAAATTGATCATGGCATATCTAAAAAGACGTGCGATGCGCAAAAAACAAGACGACTTTTTCGAGCGGCTACACATTGATTTTTGGCAAGGCGACGGCGGTGCGGTTTTTTCAAAGAATTGCGACCATCGATTCGAAGATCTATTCCTTGCTAAGCAAAAGGAAGACTTCGACATACTACGCGATACGTGGAATTCACATCAACCACAGCACATCGTCGAATTCGGCTGCAACTCGGGGATCCTACTGCAGTACATGACAACGGAACTCCACGGTTGCCAAACAGCCACCGGAATCGAAATCAATGCTCAGCAGGTTCGGAAAAACCAAGAATCATCAGCGTTCGATTCCCGGATCAAATTCCTCAATGCCGACGGCGGTGAGTGGTTGCTGGAAAACGGAAAAGCAAATTCGTTGTTCGTTTCCAACGGCGGCGTCCTTGAATATTTTCGCCGTGAGAGACTTGATGAAATGCTGACCCACATTTCAAGCAACCTTGGGCCAGCGGTTTTCTTTGCGGTGGAACCCGTTGCCAACGATCACGACTGGAGCAAGACAACTGACTGCATCCCGTTTGGCGAAGAACTTTCGTTTTCTCACAACTACACCGACTTGTTCGAATCAAACGGTTTTCAAGTCATCCATCAACGACCAGTCGAATTCGAATCGTGGAAAATGATGGCGACGATTGCCGTTACTCGCTAAAGCTTGCCAACTCGTAAGAACCAGGCACAAAGCAACTTTAGTTTTGAACACGCTGAAGAACTCAGGCAGGACGCGCTTTCAGTTCGAACAAAGAAAAGGTGTCAGGGATGTGTCAGCGACCTTTTTGGTTCAATAGGTGTTTTTTGGTTGCAGGGATGTGATTCAGCTTTTTGAATCATCTACTTGAGGGTTTGTTGTGGCTCGGGTAAGTATGCCAAGCGTTTTATCATGGGCCGGGTGCGATGCTTCACGGCTTTGAGGACATGGTGTCTCCTGAGTGTTTGGCACCCTTATTCGATAAGGTTACATGGGAACCAATTGTCTGCTTATTAAGCCACTCATAATAAACCCACATGGATCCAATTTCTGGGTCGCTTCCCAATCACAGGGCTGGCGAGATGTCGTTGTGAACGGTGGCGAAAGCCGGCTTGTGTTTAAACGACTGACACCAAGACAAGGCAGCCAATAATCTGATATTTCATCGCTTCTCTTTGATTTTCTTTTGTTGGAGGCGTTTCGCTTTGTTGACGAAACTACGTTGGGCCCATTTGCTATACATCTCCGAAATTGCATCTACTTTTTTGGGCATTTTTGCTGCTAGATTGTTTTGTTCGGTTCGATCGGCTTCCATGTCGTAGAGCTCCCATGGTTTATGATTAAGCGCGACTAACTTCCACTTGCCGTGCCGAACTCCACGATTTCCATTGTGCTCAAAAAAGATCGCTTTCTCACGAGTAAATGGCTTGCCCTGCAGAATCGGAAGTAGACTTTTCCCCTGCATGGGGATGATCTTATGGCCGTTGAATGTATCAGGATAACTCGCTCCCGAAATATCGACACAGGTCGTCATCAGGTCGATCAAGTGAGCCGGCTGCGTGGCGATCTGACCGTCCATTGACGCATCAATTCCCCCAGGCCAATGCGCGATTAGTGGTGTTGAGATGCCGCCTTCGTGGATGAAGTTCTTGTACTTGCGAAAGGGGGTGTCGGAAACGTTGGCCCAGCAAGTTCCGTAGTAGACCTCAGATTCGGCTGTGCCAGCGGGGCCTTTGCCATTGTTGCTGCCCATGAGTGCGGGGCCAGACTGGCCACCATTGTCATGCAGAAAGACGATCAGCGTGTTCTCGTAGACGCCCATCTTTTTTAATGCGGCGACGATTTTTCCAACGTTCTGATCGACGCAGTCAACCATCCCGGCGTAGATCGCCATTCGTTCGTCTTGGGCGTCTTTTTGTTTTTCCGAAAGCGTATCCCAAGCAGGAATGCCATCGCCGCGTTTGCTTAGCTTCCAGTTTGTGTCAATCAAGCCGAGTGCAATCAGTTTCTGATACCGGCGTTCACGAATTTTGTCCCACCCATCTTTGTACTTGCCACGATACTTGGCAATGTCATCTGGTTTTGCTTGTAGCGGGAAGTGAGGCGCGTTGTACGCTAAGTACCAGAAGAAGGGCTTTTTGGCTTCGACCGCTTCGGCGACATACTTGATGCCCTCGTCGGTAAAGGCGTCCGTCGCATACCATCCTTCTGGCGGATCGTTTTCACTGTCGTAAATAATCGTGTTGTCCCTCGCGATACGCCGAGGTTGCTGCCACGATGAAGGGCGAAAGAAAAAGCCACCGCCTTCCGGGCAACCGTAAAAGCGGTCAAAGCCACGGGCCAATGGCCACCACTCTTTTTTCGCGTCGCCCATGTGCCATTTACCGGTAACGATGTTCTGGTATCCCAGCGGCCGCAGCACCTCAGCAACCGTGACGCAGCGCTGCATCAGTCGTCCCCGGAAGCCCGGGTTGAGCGGGCCTTCGTCCTTCGTCAATAATCCCATACCCGCTTGATGCGAATACAGGCCCGTCATCAGGCTGCTCCTCGTGGGTGAGCAACGACTGGTGTTATAGAACTGGGAAAAGCGAACCCCGCCGTTGGCAAGCCCATCCAGATTCGGAGTTTGGATCTCGCTGCCGTAGCAGCCCAGATCCGAGTACCCCATATCATCGGTCATGATGAAGATAATGTTCGGGGGAGAATCATTCAGTGCATCGTCGCCAGTTTCCGGCTGGGCTGCTTTGGCAGACACTGAGACGCACCATAGAAATAGCGTGACTGATGCGAAACATAGGATTTGATAGGCGATCAGTGGTCGCGATCGGGCAGGTAAGTTCTCCATCTGATTTCCTTTGAGACAACTTGGTAAATCGCAAGCCATTGATGCCGATTAATCCGCAAACGAAATCTTAATCTGATCCAACAACAGCTTGGAATCGTTGTTGGTTGTATCCGTTGAGCTTGGTCTTAAATGTCGCAGTTTCGCCGGCCGGCGACGCCATTCCACCTCTTCGCTCAAGCTGGTTTTGACGGAGCAACTTTTGCTCCTAATCAGCTTGAGTATCATTGCTCCAAGACAGCGACTTGGCGGTGTGCTTCTTGATAAAGTTGATAACCGGCGTCGGATCCTGCATGCCGTGTTTGTGGCCTTTGTCCTCGATGATCACCTTGATCGAACCACCAAGCTTTTTATAACGCTCTTCTATGATGGCGTCGTTTTCCTCGTACGGAACCGCGGTGTCCCTGCTCCCACAAACCATCAGGATTGGCACACCGACCTCGGCCAGCGATTCCAATTTGTCGATCGGACTTACCTTCGCGTCAAGCAATTGCTGGTCGTTGGTGAAACCGTAAGCCTTCTTCATGCCTTCCCAAGATTTCGCATCACCACTGCCGACCGAACCACTACCGTCGACCAGTTTGCCACCAGGCCAGCTATCCACATTGCAGACACCGTTATCGACATAGATGCTGCTAACTTTTTCCGGATTCACCGAAGCCCAAGTAAACAGTGACAACGTGCCTCGACTCATCGACGCCATCGAGCATTGTTTTGAAAAACCGTACTCCGTGGTCAGCAACTGATAGGCCGCATCAATCTTGGCATTGCCACTGGGGTGCCCATGCACATTGCCATGAGCAAGTACGACATGATATCCCTGTTCGACCAGTTTCAGGTCGGCATCGCTGAAGGGTTTGATGGCCTCCCAGAATAGACTTCGCCAAAGCCAAGGTTTTCCTGGAGCGGCGACCTTTGGGCAAACGATCGAAAAGTGCCCCTTTGCCGTCTTCACTTGATCGTAACGATCATATCCGCGGAAATCCGTTTTCACTCCCGGGAATGCGTTCGGTTTATCAACTGTGCCAGTGGGAGAATTGGCGTCGTCTCGGAGGTCCGGGTCGGTTTCGACTGTATTTTGAATGGCATCGAACCATTGCTTGGCCATCGTGTCGTTACCGGTTGCATTGGGATGGAGATTGTCACCGCGCATGTTCGCTTTGTAGTCATCGTCGATGGGCTTGAATTGATCGACGAAATAAATCTGCCGGCCTTTTCCTTTCGCTTTGTATTCCGCCACAATCTGCGGCACGGCTTCATTGAAGATCATTACATTGGTGCGATCGGCTTCCTTCCGGCGGTTCGGTGGGATCGTCGCCAGGAATACTTTGGGCTGCCCGACAGCTGGTAAGGCATAGATCTTGTCAAGCAGTTTCCGAAGTCGTTCGGCCGCGCTGTCGAGTTCAAAACCATGCCCGACATCATTGGTGCCAAGCATGATCAAAATGATCGACGGCTTCACCGTCGCCAGACGTCCGCTTTGCCAGTAAGTGTCAAGGTTTGGCACCACTCCGGGTAAGCGTTTTGCATTCGGTGTCGGCGTCGCTTCGCCGATCAAATACCCGGAAAGCCCGGTGTGGTAGTGGTAGAGATTGTCGGCGGGCGTTGCGCCGGTTGCTGGGAGTCCGTCGATATTACTTGTATGATGGCCGGTGTAAGTGAACGAGTAACCGTCGGCCTTCAGCAGGTCGTAAAGTGACTTGCGAGGAGAGCCGTGAGGATCTCCGTCGGCGTTACTTTGCGTAATCGAATCACCAATGAACCAGATCGCGCCAAGGCCTTTGGCATCCTTTTTATTTCCCCCCGTCAGCTCATTTTTGCCTGTCGCGGAATTCGTCTCGCTCACCGTCACAGCAAGCTCTTGGAAGGCAGTGTTCTCACCGCCAGCGTTGGCATTGACCGGGGAGACAGCCCAGACGATCCAACGGAACTCCCCGAGCGACTTTCCGGTAACGGCATGCAATGAAGCTGCGGTGTAACTCGCCTTCGCACCTTCCGTGGTGTCGATCTTGCCAATTGGCGTGAACCCGGATAAATCCCAGCCTGGGTCGGCAACGGAGTTGCTGCCGTACAGCGATATCTTTTGTGCGCCACGAGTGCCGCTCATGTTGAACGACCAACTGCTCACCGCGGTGACGGTTTGCACGCTGCCCAAATCCGCTTTGTAAGCGCCGTCTTGGATGCCATTGGCAAAAACTGGCCCGTAACCTTGAGCGAGTTTACCGTCGACCAAGGATTTTAGCGGGGCATCTTTGATTGTATGACTGGCTGTGACAACCTTGATAGACGACGATGCCGGCAGCGGCAGCTTCGTGAATTCACTGGCAGCATTTGCGGTTTCGATTTCGATCAACGCCGCGTTGGGTGCCGATGCGGGGCGCGCCTTCGCAGGTGGCTCGGTTTCCAAAGGCGAGTCTTTTGCGCCGAGCCACTCGACTTCAGTAAAGTAGGCTCCTCCTGACTTTCCGGATTCGTCGTACAAGTAAGTACAGAGCTCGCTCGGTCCGGCAGGCAGGTCTAAATCAAGCACCACGCTATGGGCACCCGGATCAACTTTGCATTCCTTTTGCTGTCCCGACACGTTCACTTTCGCGCGAACGGCGACGACGGGTTTGTCGGCAGCCTTGGGCCATTGGCGCAAAGTCAGACGGTAACGGCCCGCCTGTTTGACATCGACCAGCCACGGCGCAGTGACGCGGGGAAGCTTCTTGATTTGACTATAAGAGTAGGGCGGGTAGCCGCTTTTCATGAACCAATCTTGTGAACACAATTCGGTTGGATTTTGATCAGGATTCCCCAGATCAATCTTGGCTGGATTCACCAATCGTGGCGAAACGGATGCCCAAAACGGGTCGTATAGACCTCGCAATTGAGAGATCACTTCTGAGTACTCGGGCGAGACATCGGTGCGCTGAGACGGATCGACTGTGATGTCGTGCAATTCCTGCTTTGTCGAATTCGTGAGACGCCAACGCTCCGTCAGAACCACGGTGTCGGCAAACGGCTTGTCCAATGGATTCCTGCCCCACGCCCCGCCGTGAAACTGAACGATCAAGTGATCGCGTGGCCACGCCGCATCGGTCTCATTCAAAAGTGGCTTTAGCGAAACTCCATCGGGCGCGTACTCGGCAGAAACCGGAACCCCGCACAGATCCGCCAGCGTTGGCAGCACATCAATGTGCGCCGCCAGTGTTTCGACATCCTTCCCGCCGGTCAGATTTCCTTGGGGCCAGTGAATGAAGAATGGAACCCGGTGACCACCTTCGTAAATCGAGGACTTCTTGCCGCGCATGCCCGCGTTGTAGCCATTGCCGTCGACGACGTGGCCCTCGAGGCCAGTGAACTTCGCTCCCGCAGCGGTTCCGTTATCGGTCATGAAAATAAGGATCGTGTTTTCTGCCAGACCGAGTTCCTGAAGTTTGTCCCTCAAGATTCCCATGTTGTGATCGACATTGGCAATCATCCCGTAGAAGTTGGCATTATGAACGTCGTCTCTTTTATAGGGCGCTGCCCACTCTGGCGGGACTCGATAGGGACCATGAGGCGCGTTGAGCGATAGGTAGAGGAAGAAGGGTTTCTCTTTGTTGTCTTCTACGAAACGGAGTCCTTCCTCGAAAAAGACATCCGTGCAGTAACCTTCGAACTTCTCGAACGCACCGATGCGGCTGCCCGGCTTAACACGTTCGTAGGTATCGTTGAAGTAGGTATTTCCCCAGTAGTCCGACGCCTGACCGATGCCGCCGCAACGGTGCCAAACCACATCCTGAAATCCACGATCTTGGGGACGATGCGGCGCGTTGTCGCCGAGGTGCCATTTGCCAACCATCCCAGTGGCATAGCCATTCTTTGCGAACAGACTCGCGATGGTTTTTTCATCTGTATGCAGCAGTGACCGCCCTCCGGTTGTGCGAAACGCTCCGGAGCGTCCGGCATGGTGACCGGTCATCAAAGAGGCACGGGTTGGTGTGCAAAACGGACTAACGTGAAAATCGGTGAAGCGGATCGACTCGTTGGACAGGCTGTCAATGTTCGGTGTCTTGAGAATCGGATTCCCGTGGCAGCCTAGGTCTCCATAACCTTGGTCGTCCGTCATCACTAGAATAACATTAGGCTTTTCGGGGGCGTTCGCTGGTGCACTTGATGTCTGACCGATCAGAAAGCCAGCGTGTGCGCAAACTGCACAAAAAACGATTCCATAGATTCCAAGCATTCTCAATACAGACTTCATTGTTTTTTCCATGTTTTGTTTCGTCGAGGTTACATCTTTTTTTGCAGCGCACAGTGGTTTACTTCTGTTGACAGGATTGAGAGAGCGTGTCGTCTGCTACTCTGCTACTTTTTACCAACAGCGGCTTTCAGTTCTTTCAATAGTGCAGCCGATGCGGGAGACACCGAACCGTCCTCATACATTTCCAAATTGATTGACAGCGGATATCGGGCTTGCCGAGATCTTTTTACGAGCCTTGTCAATTGTTCAAGACTGTATTTTGGTTTTGCGATTGGCGTATTGAGATCAATGTGGCCCCATCTTTTTTCGAGGATGAAACAACCATGAGCTTGCAGCCCCTGTTGACGTCCACTTTTGAAAATCCCGTCGGATAATTCGCGGGGGCTGAAACCTGTCCTGCCCTCACCGCCATAGTAGTCTTGGAATCTCGTGATCTTGGGCTTGATCCAAGAGTTGTACGCCACCATTCGCGTTGGGTTACCAGATCTCGCCGCGGCAGTGATGGATTTCAGCGGAGCTGTTAGGATTCCTTCGGCCCCAGAAGATCCATCGAAGTGACAATTCAAGTATCGGGCGCCTCCATCAAACCACCACCCATCAAGCTTGTCACCGTAGCGATCGCCGAGCTCCGTGAGGATCCCCTGCAAATTCTCATAGAGCTGACTCTTGTCCGCTTGGTGGCCGCCGGCTGCTTCTAACCATGCCTTGTCCTGTGAGTGGTAACACTCATAACCATAGTGGTAGTAGAAGATTAGCTTGACATCTTTCTCACGCAGCCGATCTGCCATCTCTCCCAATAGATCTCGACTGGTTGTACGCCCGGAAATAATTTTATCGAGCGATTTCACCGGTGCAGAAATGTACTGATTGCCCCACGTTGCCGACCAGATCACGTACGACGCGCCGGAGTCGTCGACCAACTGAATGAATTGATCCAAGTCGAAATCATTGACCTTTTCTTCCCAAGGTTTGATCGGGCCTTTGACAGGCGTCGCGCGATTCGTCCATTGAAACATCAATCCGTAACCCGCATCCTTAAACCAGTCGGGTTGTTGTTGACCCGCGGCTGCTTCTTTGACGATGGCTTCTTTGGCGGCGGGCTGAGCCAGTTCAATTGCGCTGATCAGAAAACGCTTGGTGCGGTTTCCGGTGGTCACGCTGACCGAATCAATATCCAGCCGAACTTTGTTCTGTCCGGCTTTTAGATTAAGACTCCCGAGTACCAGGCGGTGCCAACCATTCTGAGTAACGGTTGCCTCCTGCTGCTGGTCGTTACAGCTGGCAACCAAACGCGATCCCTTGCCCTCAACGGAGGCTGAAACTTCGTACTTGCCATCAGCCGGAGCTTGGACGGTCCACTGGATTTGGCAGGGACCGTCCTTTTTGGCCTCGCACCATAGAACCATATAGTTCTTCACCACTGGCTGGATATCAGGGCTCAGTTCTCCCAGACTAGGAGCCAGCATGTTGATCACGTCGGGATCAAGTTTTAATACAGCGGGCTCAGCCAACGTCACTTTATTCGCAGTAACGGCGTATGGATTGATTTTTTTGGCCTCTTGAGAGACGTCAGCATTAAAAGAAAATGCGGGCCAGCCGTTTTTGTCGCGTAAATTTTGTTCGGCGATGTTGTTCCAAGCCATGCGGATGTACATCGGTTCGGGCACCTCGGGGCTGGATGCTATCACGGTATCCCCTTTGATTGTGGCGTCTGCGCCGACAAACTTCTTATCGACACCGGCTACTTCAAACCAGTTGGGAGCTTCGCCGTCGGCGGTTTCTAGGCCTTGGTCGATTCGGTCAAAAGTCACCGTGACAGAACCCGCTTTTGCGGATGCCGTTTCAAAACGGGGGCCCGAGCAAATGATTGGCTTTCCATAGTCATGATGCAACGCTAACGCCGCGAGTCGGTCGCCCGCGGTTTTCTTGTGGGGCGGGTGAACATTGTTTACGTTCCCGAAGACTGTGTCAGGAATTGTGATCACATCACAACCCTTGATCTCTTTAGCCGCTTTGTATTGGGCGTTCACAACCGAGTCGTAGATGCTCTGTTGGCTGATGTTTTTTGTTTTGCTGTGGGCGTAATTGTAAGGAGCCATCTGAACCAAGTAGAACGGGATGTCCGGCACATCAAAGACTTTTGACCAACCGCCAGTCAGTGCTTTGAGTTTTTGGAAATAGTCCTTGCTTCGGTTGTTGGATTCGCCCTGATACCAGACCACACCTTTGATCGAAAACGGGACCAGCGGAGCGACCATGCCATTGTAGATCCCATTGGAGCCTCGGCTTTGCGGCGTTTTCAAATTGGGAGAGACGAATTTATGGCTTTCTAGCGACTCGCGGGCTGCCGCGCGCCACTTCTGAATTTTGGCCGCTAGTTCTTCCCGTTGGGCGATGGCGGTCGCTTCGTCTTTGGCGGCAACCTTGCGAAGAGCCAGAGCTTCCATTTCATAGCCCTCGTCGGCAATCCAAGACTCGATTTTTGTACCGCCCCACGAACTGTCAATCACCGCAACTGGGACCTGCAATTCTTGTTGCAATTTCAAACCAAAGAAAAATGCGACAGCAGAGTGGCTATCGTAAACTCGAATGTTCCCAGCCTGCATCTGCTCGACAAAGTAGCTGCAGTCACTCCAATAGCCCGCCCCATCGGGTAACGGCAGAGCGCTTGAAACCTTCGGCCCGTGGCAGAACATTCGCAGCAGTTTGTTGTCGATCTCGGCGGCGGCAAGCGCTTTCTCTTCAGCAACAATCCCGCCGATACTGAATTCCATGTTCGACTGGCCAGACGCGAGCCACACTTCACCGACGAGTACGTCGTTGAGTGTGATCTCGTTATTCGCTTGGATTGCCATCGTGCGAGGTTGTGCAGATACGGCAAGCGGATCCAATTTGATCATCCACTTTCCGTTAGCCGCCGCGGTTGTTTTTTTGGTCTGACCGGCGAAGGAGACGGTTACCACTTCTCCGGGTTCCGCCCATCCCCAAATCGGAGCTTTCGTTCCGCTTTGCAACACCATCTTGCTGTCAACGATCGCCGGCAATGAAACATCTGCCCTCGCCGGTAACGCCAACGCAATGACAAAAACGAGTATTAAAAACAGTTGAAGCTTAGAACGCATTAAAATCATTCTCATTGATGCGAGTTGGGCAAGGGGAGCGTCAAACTTTGGCGCTACTTCGCTAGCTCAACCGTCAGTTCTTGCATCGCACTGTTCTCACCGCCGCCGGTGGAAGTCACCGGAGAAACGGCCCAAACGATCCAACGGTACTGCCCGAGCGACTGCCCTTGAGAAGCCCGCAAAGATGCGGCGTTGAAGGTTTTCGCCGGCAGACTTGACGTGTCAATGCTGCCAAGCGGTTGGAAACGTGAACGATCGGCGACATTCCAACCGGGATCGGTCGCCGAGTTGCTTCCGTAGAGCGTCAGTTTTTGGATGCCGCGTGATCCCGTTTGAGTCGACCAACTCGTGATGGCCGCAATCGGCTTCACCGCTCCGACGTCAATTTTGTAGGCACCGTTGTGAATCCCATTACCGAAGACGGTGCCAAAGTTCTTTGCCAACTTTCCATCGGTCAAAGCCGCGACTGGTTCGTTCCGAGTTTCCTGACTGGTCGACACATCGAGGCCTGAAGCCACGGGCGGCGCGAGTTTTTGAAATCCATCGGCGGTGTCCGAAGCCTGTACCATTAGGTAGGAGTTGGTTGCAACGGACAGCACGCTGCGTTGCTGGTTGCGAACAATCGCGACCTTTAGTGGAGTCTCGCCAACCTTGGTAAGTGCAGCGAGCAATTGAGCAATGTTGACGACTTTGTGTTCGTTGAGACCTTGAATGAGATCGTTTGCTTCGAACCCTAATCGCTTCGCTTCGGAGCCCTCTGGCACCTCGACCAAAGCAACCCCGCCAGCCTTCTTGGTCACACCATAGGCCGAGAATTGCTCGCCCGACAACTCTTGCAGTTTGACCCCCAGCCAATACGAGTCGGCGGCCGGCAAAGCAGCGTAATGCTTTTGGCCGTGCCCTCCAGGCTGAGCCGCGTTGATCGTGGGGATGATCGGCGTGCTCGCAATGGCTTTGAGTGATGGTTTCTTAACGCCGAATTGATCCATTGGGAAATTCTTGAACCCAATCTCAAACGCCGGCGAACCCTCTTTGACTCGGAAGTCACCGGCCGCAGGGTCGATGAACAGCGGGTCGCCGACAATTGAATTGACTTCCCAGCCGAACTTCACATGATGCTTTACCTGAGATTCAGGTACACCAAAGAAAAGGTTCCCATCGACCCGTTTGCCTTTGGCAACTTCGCTGGGCATGCGGGCTCCACGCGCTGGAGCCATGAAGATGTTAGAGAACACTTCGTCGTTACTATTGTTGTACCAAACGTGCGGATGCAGACCGTTGTTGACGGTGATGTTGTTCCACGCCCGACGACGAAAACCCTCACGAAGTTTCAGGCCACGGGCAAGCAAGAGGTTGTTGTAGATGTCATAGTTGCTGGACCCGTCGTCGAGGTCGATGTCCCAGCCGTGGTCGCAGCGCCAGCGACTGTCGCGGATGGTGGTCGTTTTGATCGCATCGAGAAACGGCAGGCTGGGGTCCGCATCGACTGCCGCCTGAGTTGGTTTGACATCGCTACGCCAAAAACGATCCCGGCCCCACGAGTTGAACGAACCGTGGTCGTGCGTTTCAAGCACCGTATCAAACACATCACAGCGCTCAATCAGATGACCACCCCAAGCTCCATCGCCGATGTTGATTCCCGAACGGGCACAGTCGTAGACCGAGCAGTCTCTGACCGTGATCTCCGAGGCCATGTCCATCATGACGCCCGCAGGCTGACGCTCGACCCGGCCGATGCCGTGAATCAAACAGTCTTCCACCACACCGAGGGCCGGGTAGTTGTTCGTCTTCGGACCCGGTGTACGGTCGATCGTGGCGAGGTCGTTCTTCTCATTATATTCGAATAACGGATTGCGAACCGCATCAGGATCGCCGACAAAACACACGCCGCTGGCACCTGCGTCATGAATGTGACAGCCTTTGATAAGCGGACGACGACTGTAGTTGTTAACAAAGATTGCATTGCCGCCGACTTGATCGAATTCACAGTCCAGAACGCGAATGTCTTCGGTGCCGGTTAGCAAAAACGCCCCGCCGCGATAGATCGCCCAGTCACTGCGAAGCAACTGCTCTTTGCAATCCATGAACGTACGTGCTGCATGCCGCACCGTGAATCCTTGCAGCGTGATGTGCTTGACCGGCGCTTCTTCACTGCCTTGGAATTCAATCAGATGACGCAGGCGAACGACTTCAACTTTTGCAGCCGCAAGGTCCATGCCATTGTTTGGCATGTAATACAACGTGTTCTTGTCTGAATCGTGATACCATTCGCCGGGCGCATCGAGTTCCTCGAAGATGTTTTCGACCATGCGAAAATCTTTGTGCATGCCCATCTTGCGGTTGTTCTGCCAACCGCCTTCGTAAGTCACGTCGCCGCTAGCGTCCTTGCCGGTGATCTGATAGTGGTAACCACCCCAGCTTGCGCGGTGCATGGCGTGAATGTATCCGCCGGTTGGGTCGGCCCAGCGGGTCGCTCGTTCTTTCGAAAACGCATCGGCAGCGAAACCTTGATACGGTTTCGCCTTCTTGTTGGCATCGTAGTTTGGATAGCGAGCCATCCGTTGGTTGGTTCCATCGACAAACAGTTGGTCGATGTCGAGTCCGGCAGGAGTCTCCGCCTGAAAGATGCCATTTTTAAACGCTGTCCATTGGAGATCAAGCGTTGAGCCGCCGCTGAGCACAGCAGCGCCTTCATTGGCAGCTCGATAGGCAATCGGAAAGTCCTTCGTGCCGGAGTCAGCCGCTTTAAAAACTAACGTTTCAGGCAGATAGTAAACGCCATCAGCAACGTGGATCGTCACCGCTTCCTTGCCGGCGAACGCTCGGGCGGCTTCACGCGCCGCAGCAAGCGACTGCAGCGGAGCATCAACCGCACCGGAGTTGGTGTCGCTTCCCGTCGAAGCAACGTAAATGTCGGTCGCGTTCACTGAGATCGGCGAAAGCAATAGTAACGAAAGCGCAAAGATTGAGAAATTGAAAAACGTTTTCATGATAAAGTTGGGTTGGCCACCGTATGACGACCGTGTTACCGGATTTGTCGTGGTGTGGGGGATGGAAAAAGGAGAAAGATTGACTTCAGATTCAGGGAGAGCAGCGGCGCTTAGAAAGTGCAGCCGGAGCAAGGACTCTGAACCGGCTCGCCTCACGCCTATAACTTAACCGATCTGCTGGCGAAAGTGTTATCCCAATCTTTCAATAATTAAGTATCAAGGCGTCATCCGCTGGTGACCTACAGAAACCAGTGGAGCGTCTTGCCGCTCACCTATCCAGTTCCATTGACGCGATTAATCTAGTCCGTCGCGTTGACTAGTCCAAAAAACGGAGCGACTTGGTGGAATGCTTAATTCTTACCGAAGAGCGGCCTGAGCACAACGCTATACGTTGCAGGTTAAGCCACCCTGAACGGCTTCTTGATTTCAATTATCAAAGATCAACTGCGTACCCTGCTGCCACTACGTGAGCATCGATCGAGTTTTCAGTCCTCATGTCACATTGGCTAAGACTCGGCGAGCCTGCCTCGACCCAAATTCTGTTTCGAAACACTCAACTTGTGCCAGATTTTTTCGGCTCAACTACTCGGCTGAGTTTTTTGACCCTACGCGATTGTTCTTGTCCTTTCCAATCCAAAAGTCAAATAGATGATCAGTACTTTCAGGGGCAAATAGCAATTCTCTCAAACGCTCAATGACTTTACCCGCTCCAATCGGCCAAGCATTTATTTCCTGATCTAAAGTAGGTGGTCCGACCATGATTTTATTTTCCACGACAAGGTCTGAAAGAACACTCAGTATATCTTGGCGTTTTAATTCACAATCTAAATTTGGGTTGTGAAACCTAGCAAGTTCGAGAATCCATTCGTGTGATAATATGTCGCTTTCAAGCTGGTCTTCGATAGCTCTGCGAAGCACCGCTTGTCTTTGCTGGGGGGAACTCACAATACTTCTCCTGTTTGTTTGAGGCGATCTCTATGCCTTAGTTTTGAGCACGCACTACCAAATTACTTTGTGGAATAGTTGGGGACAACTGCGCAGTTGTCTTTGAAATCACAATCGCCTTCGATTTGATCGGCAAGAAAAATGATTCGGGAAGAACCCGAAGAAGAAAACGGTTGATTTAATTTCATCGAGCGAGGTAGCATGCGGCTACTCCAAAGAAAGCTGACCGGCGCTCGGTCAGCCAGACACAAAGGCGGTCGTCTTGGCCCCGTACAAATATTTTGGCCCGCAAGTTTTGGCTTCACTGGCCAGAGCTTGCGGCGATCCAACCCAGAGCCAGCGGCGATCCAACCGCTCTTTTGACAACCATTAAAATGCCTGTCTTTTTAGCCGCCTTTTAACTGACGAGCCCCCCCCTCCTCCGAATCTGAGCTCGCTCAGATGGGATTTCCGGACTAATCGTCAAAATGCTTCGCAGAAGCTGAGAAACCGAAAATCTCAAGCAAACGGCGGTGTGAAAGTGAATGCAAGGGCTACATTTTCAGGTCCCATTATTCCTTCTCAAAGCGTGTTGAACCGTTGATGAAACCCCGCACCATTCTTAGCCTTTGTTTCTGCGTCTTCCTGTTCGGCTCGTTTGTCTCTGTAGGAAACTTACTGCCCGCTCAAACGGCGACGCTCCGCGCAGGCCAAAACACAAAAGCAGCTTTGAGATACTTACAGACTCTCAAGCACCAGCAAAATAATCGGATCTTATTAGGACAAGATCTCGGGCACGGAAACAGCATCCGCTCGACGTATCCGAAATACGTGACTGCTTTGCGTAAGCAAACCTCTCGCTCGCTGGGCTTAATCGGCGGTGACTATGGCCTCGACGACAACCACGATGTCGCCGCATCCAACAAGATTTTTATTGAGCACTGGAAACGCGGTGGCCTTGTCACGATCTCGTGGCACCTGGACAACCCTTGGACTGGCCGTGACAGTTGGGACACCAACGGGCAAGAGAATCTTGACGATCTGATCAGTGGCCGGCTTGCCGCTCGATGGAAATCGCAACTGGACGAAATTGCCAACGCCTTGAAACCACTCCAGAGAGCTGGCGTGCCCGTGCTGTTTCGCCCGCTACACGAAGCCAATGGCGATTGGTTCTGGTGGGGACAAAAGAAGAATAAGCCGAACCATGAAGCGGCCTACAAACGACTTTTTCAAAACATGCATCACTACCTGACCGAAACCCGAGGCCTCAACAACTTGTTGTGGGTCTACTCCGCCGCTGTGACTCACGGCGAAGGCGTGGCCAACTACTATCCCGGGCCCGAATACGTTGATGTGGTTGGGATCGACATCTACGACGACCAAGTTCGCGGCCAGGACATCGACTCCCGCGGCAAGGTATACCCCGGCGCGTACGAAAGCCATTTAGATGACTTGATTGCGCTCGGCACTCGCAACGGGCACCCGGTCGGCATCACAGAGTTTGGCCGCACGCCAGCATCGGCAACGGACGGTCAATATAACTACCAGCAATTCATCGACGCACTTCGCAACCGAAAAGAGATCGTCTTAGCCTACGCTTGGCACAACTATCGCGGTCGAGGGCCCCTCATGCAGCGTCACGCCATCATCAGTAATCAAGGCCAGCGTAAAACGATGCACGATCCGCTAACGATCACCCTGACTGACATCCCGCTGAGCAAATGACCTTCGTCTCCTAGCCCAATTGCATGCCGAAGGAATTTCAAAACTTGTAGTTGGATTCGCCAGAATTCCTTCCTGGATAAAAGGTGTCAAGGACCGTTGTTTGATCTGGCACGCTAAAACACGAGTCCAAATAGACCGAAAGTACGGTTAACCTTTTGCAGGTCAACGCAGCTTTCGGTTTTTCCATGCACCACCGAAGCGCATTCATATTTGCCAAAACGGTTCGCGGTTAAAAGGACAGGCATTTTAAGGTTCAAGAAATGAATTCGTTCTTGAACGCGTATCGGTCCGATAAATGGACTAAGAAAAAGGTAAAGAAGTAAATTCTCTTTACGCCGCGGAGCAATTGCCGCCCCCAGAAGCATCTCGCGGGCAAGGCA
>JALZWN010000052.1 GCA_023300235.1 Mariniblastus sp. | reverse complement strand
CTGATTCTACCTAGCAACACTCAAAGGATCAGCGTTATCAGGTCACAAGCGTAATCGTCAGGCAGTTCGATTCGGTTTGGGTTGGCCCAGGTGCGTTGTGGGCAAAATCTAAACGACTGCTACGAAATTCTCCGACGCACCAAAAATCCGGCGCGGTTATCGAACTGTCGCGGTTCTGTTCTTGAGCCAATTTTTGATTTGTTGATCGAAAAATCAATCATCGTCTTCCCTCAATCGGGTTGCTAGCCTGCCTGCTGTCGTGTTTCAACGTAATCCTATTTTTCTGCCAGATCGGCGTTGACCTGATTTTCAGAACGAGCTAATTACCGGAACGAAAAAATTCGTGCGCTGTCTACGGGCTCCGTCGGTATGTCGTGATTTTTAGGAATCGAGACTTACCCAACCACCTGGAAACGGATTTCAGGTCAGGCATAGGGGAAACGTTCCGCAATGCCGTAGAGCAGCTGGTAATTTCATTGTGGAACTAGTATGTCAAAACACAAGGAGAGTTGCGTGAGAGTCTCCGTGCGACTTAAAGGAATTTGGGCTTCGGCTCTTATTGCGTCATTTGCAATGGTTCAAGGACCAGCATTGACGTATGGTCAAACATCGGCGGCACCTGCCGTCCAGACACCTGCTGCCGCGACATCTGTCGGCGTAGCAAATAATGATGAAGCTGCAAAGCAAGTTTTGTTGCGAGCCCGTCAGGCGCTTGCTCAAAGCGATTTGACGACGGCAGAAGCGTTGTTGAATCAAGCGGCTTCGATGTCAGCAGACTTTAACGCGTTGGGCGATTCGCCCAGCACGATTCAATCGCTGGTGAACCGCCAAAACCAATTGGTCAAAATGGCACAAAGTCAGCATCCGGACTACAACGCCGGTGCTGCTTCGTTCTTTTTGGTACAGGCAGAGGCTCTGCTGTACTACCAAGACTTTGACGGTGCAGAGACGCTGATCAAACATGCTCGGAACTTCAACGTAGAGTTCACCGCGAAGGTCGGAGATCCCGATCGCCTCGAAAAACTATTGGCAATCAGCCGATCAAGCCTGCAAAAGCAAGTTCCAGCGGTTGCTGTCAACGACGATGCGGCCATGCAGGTTCGCAAATTGATCTCGCAATCGCAACTCGCGTTTGATCGTGGTCAAATCAACCAAGCCCAATCGTTGATCGAAGACGCCAAGAAATTGAACGTCGACGAAACAAAGTTCGCTGCCGGTCAAATGCGTACATGGCAGATGGAACTCGCAATCCAAAAAGCTCTAGGTGGTGCAAACGGTAGCACTAACGGTGTAGCCACCTCAGCCAAGGTCGATTCGCAAGTCGCACAGACGTCTTACGAAATGATCGACGACGAGAACGTTAATCGTGCGGGTTACGATCCTGCGAACGACACGACCAAGAACGTCCAAGTCGCTTTCACGGATGCCAAACAAGAAATTGACTCAAGCTTCGCGCCGATTCCATCGAATCCGATGGAATATTACCGTGCGGGTTTGAAGGCGATCGCTGACCGAAATCCTGAAGAAGCTCGTTCTTACTTGGTTCGTGCTTGGGATGGTCGTGAGGCCCTTGATGACGTGACTCAACAGTCCATCCAGGACCAATTGGCTCGTCTAAACATTCAAAACAAAACCAGCCAGCCTGCGACAGCGAATTTGCAACGTCGCGGTAGCCAGGACATCGAAGCTTTCCGCCAGTTGCAAGCTGAAGTATTTCGCGAGCGAGTGAATGCTGAAAAGCTGATGGAAGAAAGTCCTCGTGCGGCTTTGGAAAAAATGGCCATGATTCGTAACCGAATCGGTCAGTCAAAACTTGATGCAAGTCAGCAAAGCCCGTTGCTGAAGATGATCGATCGCGACATGGAAGAAGTCCAAAGCTACATCACTGAAAACCTTGCCGATATCGACAATGTCGAACAAAACAAGGCGAACAAGCAAGTGGTTGAGCGTCGTCAGCAGCGTCGCCTAGACGTTGAGAATCAATTGCAAGGCTTGGTCGACAGCTACAACAAGTTGATCGACGAACAGCGTTATCCAGAAGCCGAGCTAATTGCGGCTCAAGCGATGGATTTGGATCCAAATTCAGTGATCGCTACTTTGTTGGTCGAGAAATCCCGAGTTCAAAGCCGAATCGCGACGGACGAAGCAATCGAAGCTGCTAAGGCGAAGTCTAACTTAGACGCGTTTGAGTCAGTGAAGCGGACTACCATCAACACCGTAACGACTGAGGTTCCTGTTGATCTTGGTGATCGCGACAGCTTTTTTCAGAACGCTCAAAAGCGACGTCAGCGTTTGGAGCAAGGCCGTTACAGTAGCGAAGCGGAAGCTCGCATTTGGAACCAGTTGAAAAACGAACGCGTTCAAGGTGACTACCGCGGAACGCTTAAAGACGCTTTGGACCAATTGGCTCAAACAGCCGGCGTGAACATCATCCTTGATGAGTTGGCGTTGTCGGTTGAGTCGATCCAGACGGACACTCAAGTCGACGTTCCGATTCACTCACCGATTTCTTTGAAGAGTGCTCTTGAGATCATTCTGTCGCAGAAGCGATTGGTGTTTGAAGTTGAGAATGAAGTGATCAAGGTTACGACGCCTCAAGCTCAGCAAGAGAACTTGCAGTCGAAGGTGTACTACATCGGCGACCTTGTTCAGCCTTTGGATACACCTCGCGATCCAATGTCAATGCAGTGGATGTCACCAAGTCGTTCTTTTGGAGCGATGAGTGGCGGTGGTTCGATGAACGTTCAAAACGTTGCGACATCACAGGCTCCAAACCAGCTGGCCATGGCTCAGCAGTTCGGTGGCCTGCCAGGCGGTGGCAATCCGTTGAGTGGCAACGGCTACAACAACGGTCCTCAGCGAGGGGAAGCGATCTACGGCAAGATGATGCCTGAGCCTTTCGGTGGTGTGACATTGAATGACTTCCAACCCTTGTTGGAATTGATTCGTAACACGATCGATAGCGAGAACTGGGGTGACGAGGGTGGCGGTAGTGGATCGTCTTCGATTCAGCCTTACGCTCAGAACTTGAGTATCGTTGTTTCGGCTCCGCAAGAGACTCAAGAGAAAGTCCAGAAGCTGTTGGAGCAATTGCGAGAGTTGAACGATGTTCAGATCGTGGTTGAGGTTCGTTTTGTAACGTTGCAAGACAACTTTTTCGAGCGAGTTGGAATCGATTTTGATTTCCAATTTGAAGATAACTCGAACGGAGTTGCACAGAATGCACTTGGTGACTTTAGCTTGATTAATGGCGGAAGTGGTGCGGTGGGTGGTACGTTGGACGCAACTGGTTTGTTTACGCCGTCAAGCGGTTTCGACATCGGTTTTCTGCAGGACACGTTCACTTCAGCGGCACCAATTTTTGGTGGGTTGGATCCGGCTTCGGGAGCCAGTTTGAGTTTCGCGATTTTGTCGGACATCGAAGTGTTCTTTATGCTGCAAGCTACGAAGGGAAACACTCGTTCAAACACCACGCAAGCTCCTACGGTAACGATGTTTAATGGCCAATCTGCGTCGGTGTCTGATTTTGCTCAGCGTCCGTTCGTAACATCGATTGTGCCTGTGGTCGGCGACTTTGCGGTTGCCCACCAGCCAATCATCACGTTGCTGCCAGACGGCACCAACTTGAATGTTCAGGCGGTAGTTTCTGCCGATCGTCAGTATGTGAAGCTACGGCTTATGCCTTACTTTACACAGGTCACTGAAGTTACCACGTTCACGTTCGACGGTTCGCAAGAAATCGAAAGAACAACCGATTCGGTTTTGGACGACTTGTTGGACATCGTTGATGGTGTCGACGATGGTGATGAAGAGTTGTTGACCAGTACCACGGGTATTACCATTCAGTTGCCGGTGTTAGCGGTGACCAATGTGAGTACCGTGGTGAGCGTGCCCGATGGTGGTACGGTCCTGATGGGCGGCATCAAGCGGATGCAGGAAGGGCGAAACGAATCGGGTGTTCCGTTTTTGTCTAACGTTCCTTACGTCAATCGATTATTCCGAAACGTTGGTATCGGTCACGAAACCAGCCACTTGATGATGATGGTCACGCCTCGAATCATCATTCAGAAAGAAATCGAAGAAGACGCTGTTGGCGGTCGCAATAACTAGTCCTTGCTAGTTGACTAAAGTTAGAGTTCCCCCTCTGACGCCAACTTGAAAACGAAAAGCCGCCGAGCAAATTGCTCGGCGGCTTTTTTTGTGCTGAAATGCACACGTTTGCCGGTGCAAAAGAACGATTGTGCAGCGGGTTTCCAAGCGAGGCCGTCTCGGGCGGATCGGCACAGGGATATTGGATTCTTTATCTTCGGAGGACTTTTAAAACCTAGTTAATTTCGATATCGTAGATTTGTTGGGTCGGTAAAGTCCAATATTTGCTTGGCGAAAGCGAATAGTGGTTGCCGACTAGCTCTTTAAAAGCAATCAATTTTGACCGGCGTTACGTTTTCCCCGCAGAGACCACTATGGCAAACCCTACTAGCCCACTGAAACCGATCATTTTGTACGATCACCTGCCCGGAATTTTGGCTGGCTATCCGGCGGTGCTGTTCGCGCTGTTGGCGATTTTGTCGGCCTTTAGCCATGCTGCCGTCAATGAAACGCTAGTAACTAAAATCAATGAAGTAAAAGTAGAGTACGTACAGTCCGAAGGTGCGGACGAAGCCACGGTGGCAACGTTGGCGGATAAGGATTATCAATTGGTGAATTCTCGCCAGCCTCTGTTCAATTCCCACATGCTGTTTTGGGTGGGGCTGTCGATCATGTTGGTGTGGTACGTCGCGTTCCGATTCAATATGCCCAAGGGCAAGTTTATTTTGATGGCTGCGTTGCTCGGCTGTTTCATCGGTATCCCGGTGATCCTGGAGCTCACGGGGTTTTTCAAAATCTTCTCCTGGCTGGGGTCGGCGTTGGGGTGGCTGGAACCTTCCGTTAACACCGGTGCGTGGGTTGCGATGTCGTTGGTGTTCTTCATCATCTGGCTGGGCAACTACATTTACAGTTTGACTCACTTGAAAGTTCAGCTTGACGAATCGGGTTTGACGATCAATCGGATGGGTGGCAAGGGGGAGCGTTTTGAGTTGATCGGTTTGAAGACTGAAAACGAACCGTTGGATTATCTGGAACTGTTTTTGGCTGGAGTTGGTTCGCTGACTTTGAAAACCCGCATGGGCAAGCCAATCTTTACGATGAAGCGAGTGTTGGGTTTGTACCGTACGCCGTGGTTCCCGTTCACCAGGGGCAAGCTCGCTCGCATCGAAGAAATGCTCAGCTACCAAGGCAAAGTGATCTCAGTTGATCGCGATGAGATCGCTGAAATGGCAGATGCAGATGATGATGTCGACGCCGATGATATCACTGCCGATGAAGGCGGCGCGGACGCCAGCGAAAAAGGTAACGGTATTTCGTAGGTCAGGCGGTGACGGGAGTTTGCCGATGCGTGGGCCAAAGGTGGTGGTGCCATCCGGCCTATCGCAGGCTAATCGTTTTCGTTTACGATCGAAACTCGCACGGCTTTGATTTGTCGGCGAGTGGCTTCTAGGATCCGCAACGTGACGTTTCCGATCGATACCTCGTATCCGGTCCGAGGTATCTCGTTGATCTTGTTCATGATCAACCCAGACACCGTCGCGTACTCGTCATCTTCAGGCAGTTCGATTCCCATCCGGTGATTCAGCACCGAAATATGCATGGTGCCCTGCACTTCTGCTTGTCGGTCATTCACAAAGGTAATGTCGTCGCTGATGTCTTCGTCGGTTTCGTCAACGATCTCTCCGACGATTTCTTCCAGCACGTCTTCGATGGTGACCACGCCGGCCACTGCGCCGTATTCGTCTTTGACGATCGCCATGTGAGTCCGCCCACGCAAGAACGTTTTCAGCATCTCGTCCAGCATGATTGTTTCGGGCACTTCAAGCGGTTCTCGCAGTAGTTTTTGTAGCGGTCGCCGTTTGCTCAGTCGGGATTCTCGCAGCAAGTCTTTGGCGAACAGCAGGCCTACGACTTGGTCGAGCGATTCGTCGTAGATTGGAATCCGAGTTCGACCCGATTCGATCACGAACTCCATCATCTCGTCCCACGACGTGGATTGATTCAGGGCGTTGACTTTGTTGCGGGGAGTCATGATGTCGCCGACGGTTTTGTCGTCCAGTTCCATCACGCCCTCGATCATGTCGCGAGTGTTGGCTTCTAAGTAGCCGTCGTGTTCGCCCTCGGAAACCATTGACAGGATTTCTTCTTCAAAGGCCTCTTCTTCAGATTCTTCGGGTTCCTCGTTACCGCTTGCTCGCGAGAAAAGTTCTTCAAAAATCTGTCGACCAATAACCAGCGGCCAACCCAACAACGAAAATAAGCCCCAGAATCGCCAGGTGCGATACAAGAAAGGGACGGCTGAAATTTGGGTGACTGCCCATGGAATCCAATGATTGGTCAGCAACAACGCGAAGCCCAGCAAGACGCCATAAATCAACATGTCGTAGCTGGTCGACGCGGTTGATCCGCGATAACTCAGCAGCAGAAAAAACAGCGACGTCGACAAGACAACGGTTGCTATCAGGTGCAGAACGCCACAGCCGACTTCCATTTGATCGCGGAGTTCAAAGATGTCGCTAAAGCGTTGTGGCTGTTGGCGATTTTTGCAATAGTCTTCTAGGTCGTGCCAAGCGATCTCGTTGAGTACCAACGAACCGATCGACGCGAAGGCATTCACAGCGAGGCTGACGATCGTCAATATCAGAAGCCACGACATTAGCTTTGCCCCTGGGTGGGTTGGCTTTTTGGCTCGGTGTCAAACCCGCGGTGTTGTATGTTAAATCGTGACAAATATTCTTTCTCCGCGGCTCGCATTTCGATTGCGGCGGCGGGTTGTTTGTCATCGTAACCGACCAAGTGCAGCATCCCGTGAATCACGTACAGCAATAATTCTTCTTGCATCGTGCTGCCGACGTCTTGGGCCAAAGTCGCTGCGGTATCAGTACTGACAATCAATTGGCCCAGCAGCGCACCGGCAGTTTCGTCCCAGTCCAATACAAAACTGATGACGTCCGTTTCGTAGTCGTGTTGGAGGTATTGTTGGTTGAGTTCGCGGATGGTCGGATCGTCAACAATCGCCACGCTAATTTCTGCGGTCGTGACGTCGTGATCGTCGGCGATCATTTGAATCGCGGCTATCAACGGAGTCTCGTCAAACTCAGCTGTCTGCTGGTTAGCAATCTCGATCGTGTGTGGTGTGTCGTGCAAAGTCATTTCCCAGTTACTTATCCTTGTCGGCTTGTTTTTCTGGGTATTTGACGCGAGCGTGGTACATGGCGTTCAGCGATTTGATGAGCGATTCGGCGATGGAGTTGAGTTGTTCGATGGTGATTTGACATTCATCGAATTGGCCATCGTCCATTTTTTTCTTGGCGACGGTTTTGACAAGCCCCTCAATACGGGCCGGAGCAGGATCACGGAGTGCTCGACTGGCGCTTTCGACGGTGTCGGCTAACATCATCACCGCGGCTTCGGGCGTTTGCGGTTTTGGGCCGGGGTAGCGGAAGTCGCCTTCGTCCAAGGCGGCGTCTTGGTCGGCGTTTTCATTTTTATCAAGCATCTGTTGTTCGGCGCGGCGATAAAAATATTCTACCAGCGTCGTGCCATGGTGTTGCTCGATCAGGTCGATGATCCGCCGTGGCAAACGGTGTTTGCGAGCGATCTCCGCGCCGTCTTTGACGTGCGCGATGATTACCAGCGTGGACATGGTAGGGGCGAGGTCGTCGTGTTTGTTGGCTCCGCCGCCTTGGTTTTCAATGAAGTAGTCCGGTTTGCGAAGCTTTCCGACGTCATGAAAATACGCTGCGACTCGGCACAGCAACCCGTTGGCGCCGATTGCTTCGGCCGCTGCTTCGCTCATCGAAGCCACGTTGATGCTGTGGTTGTAGGTTCCCGGTGCGCGTTGGACGAGTTCTTTGAGCAGGGGGTGGTTGGCGTCACTGAGTTCCAGCAAACTGATGTCGGTTTGAATATCAAAAATACGTTCTAGGAACGGTAGGACACCGGTCATCAACAAACCAGCCACTGCGGCGCCACCAGCGAACCAGAGTGCGTTTTTGGCCACGGCCCAGCCGAAGGGTTGGCCGAGCATGTATTCGACGCCCAGTGCGGTCGGCAAAACGAGGACGGCGACGAGCAATCCCACGCTGACGAGTTTTGTCCGACTGCGGATTTGCCGGCACATCAACGCCGATGAAGAAGACGCCGCGGCTAGGATCACAAACTCGGACATGCCGAAACCGTGCGATATCGTAAACGCAAACGATACCAACGCACCAAGTAGCAAGGCGAGTTCGATGTGGTAGGCGATCGCGATGGTGATCGAGAACATTGCGATCGGGATGATTTCTGCTCGCCATTCGCTGTAGAGCGTGACGACCCATGCGATGGCGAGGGTCGTGAAAATCAGCCCCAGTAAAATTGAAAACTGTTTTAGGTCACTCAGTAGGTCGATATCGCGGAAGTATAAATATTGCGTGATCAGCAAGAACATGCCGGCGTAAAGTCCGAAAAAGAAAAGTCCTCGCAGCAGTTTATCGCTGACCGTGCTTTCAGCGACCAGGGTGTCGTGTTCGGCTCGGAGAATTGTGATGTCGTTTTCGTTGAGCGGAATGTCGGCTCGGATGAAGCGTGAGTCAGAGTCGATCGATTTTCTGTCGGATTCCAGCGGATCCCCTGGGGCGAAGACTTTCATTTGCGGCTTCACTTGCCGAGCGGCGGATTCGGCGTCTTGCACCGACCGAGGCTTGTCCCAAGTGAGTGTTTCGGGCAGTTGCGGTCGAAGCCATTCAAAGATCCGTTGTGCTACGAATTCGGGCTCGGTAAAGGTTTCGGATTCGTTAGAGATTTCGTCAATCAAACGATCTCGCAGCGTGTCGGCGATTTCAGCGATCCTGACTTGGGATACTTTGACCACACGGGGGCCACCTTCGAAGTTACCTTTGCTGTAAACTTCGATTTCATCAAGGTTTCCTTTGTCAACTCCGTGAGCGAGTCCTTCGAGCAGGCCGTGTTCATTAATGTCGATGAACGCTTTTTTTACGGCACTGCGAAGTTTGGTTAGCTTTTCGTCGGCGCTGATGGCGGCTTTGAATTGAGCAAAGGTTTCTTCGGTCGGTTCTGCTTTGGGGGCGTTTTCTTGAGACGGTTTGTCGGCGGCGGGCAGGTAAAACTTGTTCCAAACTTTGGTGGGTTTGGCTTCGTCGAAATCTTTTTGGACGATCAAAAAGAGATCCTGCGTCAACGCGCTTCGTAGCTGGTCCAGTAGCTCGGCGTCGTTTTCGTAGTAGTTGCGGAAGTTTCGCAGCACCCGTTTTTGCTCGTCGTCGGTCGCCCGATAATCTTCGAATTGGAATTCGGTATGGGCGTGGAGGTTGCGTTGCGGGGCTTCTCGCAAACGGTATTTGAACGGCGGGTTCCAGCCGTTCATCACCAGTAACAGCATGATGGTGGTCATGGTGCACAGGCCGATTCGCACCCAAACGTCGGTTCGTTTGAGGAACTCGAGCACGAGTTGGTGCGGGGCTTTGGGCGCAGCTGGAATCCAGCGATTGCGATTTGTGGAGGGGTTGGTCATTGCTGCCGTTTAATCTTGTTTGGTAGAGCCGTTGTCGTGGGGCCCATCGTAAGCATGCACAATGTCAGTGACCAATTTGTGGCGGACAATATCTTGTCCGGACAGCTTGGTAATGCCAATGCCAGTAATGTTTTTTAAGCGTTGCAGCGCATCAATTAGGCCGCTTTTAGTGTGTGGAGGCAAATCGATTTGCGTATGGTCCCCCGAGACCACGATTTTGGATGAATGACCCATACGGGTAAGAAACATCTTCATCTGCGGTGCGGTTGTGTTTTGAGCTTCGTCCAAAATGATAAACGAATCGTTCAACGTACGGCCTCGCATATAAGCCAGCGGGCAAACTTCGATCACGTCTCGTTGGATTAGTTGTTGAACTTGGTCGTAGCCGATCATTTCGTGAATCGCGTCCAACAACGGTCGCAGGTACGGATTGATTTTGGCTTGCAGGTCACCCGGAAGGAAGCCCAGGCTTTCGCCGGCTTCGACTGCCGGTCGGACCAGAACGATTTTTCGGACCGCTTGATTTTTGAGTGCCTCTACGGCCATCGCGACCGCTAGGTAGGTTTTGCCTGAACCGGCTGGTCCGACGGCAAAGACCACATCGTTTTTGCGAATCGCGTCCACGTATTTCGCTTGGCCTTCGGTGCGCGGTCGGATCTCGCGACCGACTTGCAGCGTTTGAATTGCCTCGGCAGAATGCTCGGGGACTTCGACGCCGGTTACGCGAGCGATGGTTTGATCAAACAGCGACGGGGTTAGGTTGCCACGTCGGCGCACGATGGCTGCCAGTTGTTCGATCACTTCGGTCGCTTGAGCTACCGCTTCTTTATCTTCACCGATAATCCGGACTTGGCCGTTGCGATGAATGATGTCGACCTTAAACTTGGTTCGTAAACGGCGCAGGTGTTGGTCTTTGGCTCCAAAAAGCGGCAAGACAACGCTTGGCTCGACGGTTGAGATGGTTGCTTCGGTCATTCAAAAGCGATGGTAAAATACATCGCACCATGAGTAGGTGGTAACAAACGAATCGAGCCTCATTGGCGGACCGTTTGTGGTACGGATAATTATAGCTTAAGTCTCATGACAGGAAGCCGGGCAGCAGGTTCGGGCGGAATGTTGTTGCAGAGTTCTTCGGTTTATTCGGGCTATGTTGGGCCATCTGCGGTTTGTGCAGGCCAATTTTTTTGGGAATCACGCAGCGGCAGGCAAATTCACGCTGATTGGTACGATGATCTATGAGCATTGGCGAGCGTCGGTTTAATGGCTAAATCGACTAACCGCGAGGCTTATTTTATTATGTCTGACGCCTGAGGCGGTGTTTTTGGTAGATTTTAGGTTCAAACGTTAAACTGGGTTGACGTTTCGGCGGTCAAATTTTTGATTGATGGATTTGGTTTTGAAAAAGAATTCAATGAGTTGTTTTCGCTTGATACAAACGGCCGCAGCGTTTTCGTTGTTGCTAACGATGCTGTTGTCGCCGCGAATTAGTTTTGGCGGTCCCCAATCTCCGGCGGTTGTCGGACAAGACGATCGCGCGGCCGAAGTGGACGCGTTGATCCGCGATCTGCAGGACCCCAAGTTCGTCGTGCGCGAAATCGCTTCGCAAAAGCTCGCCGACATCGGAAAGCCCGCGGTCGAAGCATTGAAGCTGGCCGTTAAATCTGAATCGCTTGAAGTTCAAGTGCGATCGAAATCGATTTTGTCAGGCATCTTGTTGGATCGGAGCAGCGAATTTAAGGCCGGCGAGCAACAGATGATCAAACAATTTATGTCCGCCGATGTACTTGGTCGCACTGCAATTTTGCGAGCCGAGGCGACGGCGAGGAATACTCGGTTGTTCTTGCGTTTGCTGGATATCTGCGTCGCCGATGAAGAAGATGACATCGCTGATGAAGAAGGTGGTGTCGCCGATGGAGACATAATTGAGTCAGCGATTGAAGAGTTGATCGCGTTGGAGGCAAACAATCCGTTGACGCAGTGGGTTGGCAACTTGATGATCACGCAACGCTGGGACGAGCTGAACACGATTCTGAATCACCCCGGTATTCTTAAGTACTCGCCCATGCTGCGAACGGTTGAAGCGAGAAATGCGGGTGAGTTTGAAGCTTACGTCGATGGTCTTTTCGAAGCCTTTACAAAATCTCAAGCTGCTGAAGAAACGTTTTCGGAGCGAGAGCTAGTTTCGTTGGTCGGTTTGTTGCGTGTGCGGAATGATTTTGACCGAGCTAAAAAAGTGATCGCGGCATTGCCGGGCGTCGAACTGCAACGCAAATTGTTTAGCGAGTTGTTGTTTCAACAAGGCGATTGGAAAGAGATCTTACGGCGAACGAAGCTGGAGCCGGCCGACGCTGATTTTATTTTGGCCAACCCGCTGCAGCGCAGCCTGTTGCATCACCTGCTTGGTGATCAAACAGGGGTTGCCGAAATTGAGCAAGAATTGCGGCAGGAGTTGCAGGCCGCCATCGAAGCAGCGGGTGAAGAGAATGCAGGCCCCGTGAAGTTGCTTGAAACCGAACTGCGAATTTTGGGAGCAGTGACGTTGAATTGGCCGTTGATCAATGAGTTTTTGGATGCAGACAATCTCGCCAACAATGTCCAATTGATGTTCGCTCTGAATCGCCCCGACAAAGGGTTGGAATTGCTGGAGCTTGGGCCGAGTTTTAACGACCGACAAACGTGGGTGAAAGATACACTGAAAGTAATCGTTGATGCGCGTAAAGCAATCAAGAAGAAATTGCGAGGGCAGAGAGACGATGATTACAACCGGCTGGAAAAAACCATCAACGACAGTCAACAGTTGCTCGGCAGCATTGTCGATCTGGTTGAGCAATGGGGGCTAGATGATGAGGCTCAGCTGTATAGTCAAATGATTTTTGCGGGGAGCGATTCGTCGGATACCGGGGCCAAAGAAGAACTGATGGAGCGACTGATTGCGATTGGCCGGACCAAGGAATATTGGGAGATGGCAGGGCGGCTGTTGACGACTTCCGAACGACATAGGTATTCCAGTCGATCATGGTTTGGGATTGCCGACAGTGAAGTTAAATCGCACGCTAGCCAATGGGCGTCGCGGATTCGCGGTGCGATCGTGGATCCTGTTGAGGAAGCCAAGACGATGGCGGCGATCATGAATTCGCCGTCGGTGGAGTTCGATGAAATGGATTTCGATTTGGATTTTGAGCTGGCTCGCTTTCGAACTCGGTCGATGCTGGACGCGACCGGCGGAGACGAGTATCTCATCGGCAAGGTGCTGGAACTGCATGGGAAAGACGAAGCCGCCGCTGCGCTGCTGAAGCAATCGGTACAGTTGGGGCATCCGGCAGCCACCCGGTCTCAGTTTTACCAAGCGATGGCCAGCGAAGATCCGTACGGGATTTTGAAGGCTTGGACGGGCGGAACCGGCGGGATGTTCGATACGTGTTTGATTGCCGAGGAAGCGGCTTTGGAAGTTCTTGAAACCGAATCGGACGCTGAGAAAATCAGGGCCGTAAAAAAACAAATCGAGCTTTGCCAACTTGCAATCGCTGCTCAATGGACGGGCGGAAGCCATTGGTCGCATCACAGTATTTCTCGGTTGGGCGAGTTGGAAAAGTCTCATCTGGCGATCTTGCGGTTGCAGTGCTTTGTCTACGGCGTACCGGGGAACTTTGTCCACAAAGCAGGGCAGCATCAGCAATTAGCAGACGCCTTGGCTACCGATGAATCGAATGCCAAATACCAAGGTGCGGTCGAGTTGGCGACGATTATGTTTGATGAACTGGGTTATGCCGCGACGGCCCGAACCGACATTGGCTGGAGCTTCACTGCGGTAAATCTGAATATTGCGTTGGGCAAAGGTTTGGTTGAACGTAAGGAGTATGAGTTAGCGGCGGATTTTTTGCTCCGGACGGCCAAGTTTTCACCAGGGGATGTATCCGTTGGTGAGGGTACGATCAAAAAGTTGACTGAAGCGGGGGAGTCTGAAGCGGCAGATCAAATCTATCAGGCCGTGGGAAAGCACTTCGTTGAAACGTTGAAAGATTATCCGGATTCTCCTTTGGCCAGAAATAACTTTGCTTGGTTGTCAGCGGTTTCCCAACGCGATCTAGAATCCGCTCGCCGACACGTTGCGGTTGCTGTGAAGATGCGGCCGCATGTCCAGCAATATTGGGATACGTTTTCGGAGCTCGAATTTTTGCTCGGCAATTCGAAAGAGGCGTATCAGATGAGCAAGCGTTGTATCCAGCTGAGCCCTGCAAGAATCTACTATCGTCGGCAGAAGGAGCGGTTTCGCAAGGCGATGGGCGAGTGAAGCGAAGGAGTTCTTTGGGGAATCGCCGGTTTAAGATAAACGTCGGCCTGAGAGATGGCTGGCGATTCAGAGCCAGCCGTTTTGTGAACGTCGACCGAAGGCAGCGCTACTTTCACGGAGAGAAAGGCGACGATGGGTTCCTCGCTGACGCGTCGGGCTGCCATTTGCTCTCGCTCACGCTTGTTTCCATCCATCTTCAGCGACGAGTGCCTGAAGGAAATCTTTGTTGAGACCCCTGATCCAAAATTCGCCATATTTATATTTGACGATTTTCAAACGATCCGGAGGCAACGCAGTGATCGCTATGGTTGCAAAGAGTCCGGCAACGATTGCCATGCCGCAAAGAAAATAAAGCAAGGCGAAGGCTAACAGGTACGCGACCAGCCAAATAATAACCTGCCGTTTTCTTAGCGGTTTGCTCAAACAACATTGCACTCGACAAGTGCGACGCGAGGTTACAAAGCGAAACGAAGGAGCGTAGCTGAGTTTTCGAGATCTTTTTTGGGTCAGGTCGCACGCTGCATTTGTTTTGACGCATCGCAAGGGGAGCGAGATTCCGCTGGTGACCACGATGCAGTCGCCCTCGACTCGCGGTTCGCGCAAGGTCTGTGGAGCCGCCGGAGCAGCAGGTGACTTCGGCGGAGCGTACGGATTGAGTTCGTTGCTGTCGGTCATATAACGCTGGCCAATTTTTTCTTTGGCTTGTTACCCTTTGAGGGGTACTTGGGAGCGATGACAAACAAGCCGCACTACTGTTCGGTCTTCCGCACCGTCAAAGGTTGGCGGCCGGAAATCGCGTCCGCTAAGATTTCTTTGTTGGTGTGTTCGAGGATGCTGCCGGTTGTGATCCCGCGAGCCAAACGCGTCAACGGCACATCGTATTGGCTTAGCACATTCGAAATGTACAACGCCGTGCCATCGCCTTCGACGGTAGGATTGGTCGCCATGATCACTTCGGTGAAATTCCCGTTGGCGACCCGTTCAACCAGTCCGTCGATTGTTAGTTGATCGGGGCCAATGTTTTCCAAAGGCGCGATTCGACCAAGCAATACGTGGTAGAGCCCGCGGTAGGTTCCGGATTGCTCAAGTGCCATTAGGTCACGAGGTTGCTGGACGATGCAAACGGTGTTTTGATCCCGAGATGGGTCGCGGCAGAGATTGCACATCTCGCTTTCGGCCAAATTAAAACAGATGTCGCAGTACCGAACGTTTTCGCGAACGTGTCGAATTGAATCGGCCAGCGCATAAGCTTCCGCGTCGGGGACTCGCAACAAATGATACGCCAACCGCTCTGCCGACTTGCGTCCAATGCCTGGTAGGCGCGCAAGTTGTTCGATCATGTGGACAACGGAATCGGAGAGTTCAGCCATGGTCCAAGTTACTCCCCGCCACCCATTAATTTGCTTAGCATGCCTTCCATGCCATCGGGCATCGACATGTCTTCGGTCACTGACGCCATGGCTTCCATGTGCAGTTGCTTGGCTTTGGCCAACGCATCATTGACGGCGGCTGGCAATAGATCGGTGATCATTTCCAGGTCGTTCTTTTCGGCCAAGACGGGATCGATTTTGACGGACACGATTTCGCTGGCGCCGGTCGCTTCGACGGTGATCATGCCGCCACCTGCGGTGCCGGTGACACGTTGCTTGGCGATTTCTTCCATTTGAGCCTGCATCTTGGGGCCCATGGTTTTGGCTTGTTTGAGCAGCGAGGCGATGTTGCCGAGTTCTTTAAACATGGTCGGTTCCTGTGAGGAGGTTGGGTTGGATTGCAGTGGATTGAAAAGCGGATGAATGAGCCAACAGGCTCATCGAAAAGTCCAACGGCGAGTTAACGCCGGTAAGGTAAATTAGTTTTGAAACTGAGTGCTTTGGTAGTCCGATGCGTTAGCGAGGAAATGTGGTGATGGGCTTCCAGCCTGTCATGCGGGCAGACAGGCTAGAAGCCCATCTCCACATTTTTTAGGCTTCGCCAAAACATGCTAAATCAACATGCCCGTTAGCGAGGAACCGGTGGGAATTCTCGCTAACGCGTCGGGCTACCATTTGTATCGCCTTCCTAATGTGTAAAACTGATTCACGCTGTCGCTTTGTTAGCGGCGACGTCCTTCTTTAAAGTTTTCGATCTCCGCTTCGAAAGTCGATAGCGCGTTCTTCACAAAGTCGTTGGATTCCAATTGTCGGATTTGTTGGACACGTGTCAACTTTGGTTGGACCGCTTCACGTTGTGGGTCTTTGTGGGCTGCCAAAAATTCAACTTTGACAGTCTGTTGGGTGATGTCGGCTAGTATCGACTCGATCAACTGCTTGCGCTCAGGTTTGCTGCAAAAATCTTTGTTGACTTTATCTGCCAAAGTGACGATTAGGTTGCCGTTTGCTGATCGTTCGGCTTTGCTGAAATCGCTGGCCATGTCCGCCGTCATGCCGTCTAAACGCTGGGTGGTCGATTTCCAGATTTCTGCGGCGCTGGTGGTGTTGAAAGCGGATACGGTTTCGGTGGGTGGTGCCGGCTGAGAGTTGGCCGGTGCTGGCGCGGCCGCGGGTGTTGGGGGCGAAGCGACTGCCGCTACCGTAGCGGTGACGGCAACTGCGGCGGCAACTGTTGGCGCGATCGCAGGTGCAGAAGGTATCGCTGGAGCTGCATTCGCTGCTGGAGCTGCATTCGCTGCTGGAGCTGCATTCGCTG
>JALZWN010000051.1 GCA_023300235.1 Mariniblastus sp. | reverse complement strand
GATTCCTTTAACCGAGCGATGATTCACGCTAACCGGTTGTCAGCGTCCACGACCGCACCGCTGGCTCGACCGCTCGATTTTGATTTAACGGGCCCAGTTCGCAATGGTATTCCGGGCAGCCTTTCTTTCGCTCGGTTTGACGGCGGTTCAAGACACGCTTTGCACTACGACTCACGAGCTGTTTCGCGAATGGAATCCAATCGGATCGGAGTGTTGGCTGGCAACGATCGCTGATTTATTTTCCAGATGATGGTGGCATCGGGCTATTCCGAAACTGGTTGACTACCCTAAAATTGGATCGAACGTTTCGCGTTTGCAATTAGCGAATGTGAAGGAAATCCAATTGTCCGTAACCACTGCATCGAAATTATGACCCGTGACGCAAAGCCCAGCCCGTTGACTCTCGTGATCTTCGGGGCCTCCGGAGATTTGGCCAAACGGAAACTCATCCCAGCCATTTACAATCTGTACAAAAGCAAATACCTGCCCGAAGATTTTGTGATTCTGGGTGTGAGCCGCAGTAAGCTTAGTGACGATGATTTTCGCGGGCGAGTGTTCCACGACGCGGGCTTCATCGATTTTGAATCCGAAGATCAATCCAAAGTCGACGAGTTTGCCAGGCGTTTGTTTTATCAGGCGATCGACACTAGTAGCTCCGATGACTACGGACTGGTGAAGGAGCGGATGGATTCCTTGGCCGTTGAATTTAAAACCGGCGACGACGCGATTTTTTACTTGTCAACTCCGCCCGTGTTGTACGACAAGATTCCTCGTTTCCTGGCCGACCACGGTTTGCATCGCGCCGAAAACGGTTACCGGCGGTTGGTCGTGGAAAAGCCTTTCGGTACGAGCTTGGCTTCGGCGAAAGAGCTTAACCGGTCGCTGTTGGAATTTTTTCCTGAAGATGAAATTTACCGAATCGATCACTACTTGGGCAAAGAGACCGTTCAGAACCTGTTGATCACCAGGTTTGCTAACGGTGTTTTTGAGCCGCTGTGGAACCGCAATTACATCCACCATGTCGAGATCACGAACGCGGAGAACATCGGCGTTGGTTCGCGGGGCGGGTATTATGACAAATCCGGTGCGTTGCGGGACATGCTACAAAACCATTTGATGCAAGTCGTGGCTCACGTGGCGATGGAGCCTCCGATCGCTCCTGATGCGGTTTCGATTCGGAAAGAAAAAAGCAAGCTGTTCGAATCGTTGCGTCCGATCAAAGAGGCGGACGTTGCGAAGTTTGCCATTCGCGGGCAGTACACGTCGTCGCGTGTCAAAGGCGAATTGGTCAAAGGCTATCGCGAAGAAGACGGCGTGCCTGACGATTCGAAAACCGAAACGTTTGCGGCGTTGAAGTTTTACATCGACAATTGGCGTTGGGCGGGCGTGCCATTTTACGTTCGTACCGGAAAATGCTTGCCGACGAAAGTCACCGAAGTTACGATTACCTTCAAGCAACCGCCGCACATGCTGTTTCGTCGCCGGCACGAGGGGTTTGAAAACGGATACAATCAGTTGGTGCTGCGGATTCAACCCGATGAAGGTCTGTTGCTGAACGTGGGAATGAAAATCCCCGGAGAAGGTTTTCATGTGAAAAACGTTGGGATGGATTTCCATTATTCGGATTTGGTTGACGAATCCGATGTGCCCGAAGCTTACGGACGTTTATTACTTGACTGCATGCGAGGCGATGCGACTTTGTATGCTCACGGCGATAGCGTCGAAAACTGTTGGGAGTTCGTTGAACCGATTTTGAATGCTTGGGAAAACGATCCGACGATTCCAGTGTACGGTTATCCGGCTGGGACTTGGGGCCCAGATGTGGCCGATGACATGATCGAACCCGAAGAGTTAGAATGGCGTAGCCCTTGTCGGCGGTTGACCGATGATACATCTTTCTGTGAACTGTAAGCGAGCGGTAAATTGGATTTTGGCTTAACCAATTTTGAGATGCGTCAGATCGGCACGACGAACATTTACGTCTCGCCGATCGGGCTGGGGTGTTGGCCAATCGCTGGGGTGACCACGATTGGGACGACGGAAGAGGATTCTCGCAAGACGATTTTTACGGCGTTGGAATCTGGGATCAACTTGCTGGATACCGCTCACGGCTACGGCGTTGATGGGCTGAGCGAAAGGCTGATCGGGCAAGTCATCCGCGAGCGGCGAGAGCAATTGGTGATCGCCAGTAAAGGTGGTTTTCATTGGGGTGAAGCGGGGCAGCGGAAGTACGATGCCTCGCCGCAGCGGATTCGGTTGGAATGTGAAACCAGTTTGCAGCGAATGCAAATCGATACGATCGACTTGTATTATTTGCACGCTCATGATCCCAGCACGCCGATCGCCGATACCGCTGGCGAGTTCCTAAAGCTGAGGCAGTCGGGGAAGATCCGAGCGGTGGGCGTTTCGAATTTGACGACTGACCAGATTGCGGAGTTTCACGAGGTTTGTCCGATCGATGCGAACCAGCCGCCGTACAATTTGCTGCAACGCGATATCGAACAGCATGAGCTGCCGTGGTGTCTGCGGAAAGGGATCGCCACGATTACTTATTGGCCGCTAATGAAAGGGTTGTTGGCGGGCAAAATTCGACGCGGTCACCAGTTTGATCCTGCCGACAGTCGACTGAAATATGAGATTTTTCAAGGCGACCAGTTCGAGCGGGCTCAGTGTTTGCTGGATCAACTGGACGAACTGGCGGCCGAGCTTGGGAAGACCGTTTTGCAGGTGGTGGTGAACTGGACCTATCACCAATCCGGTATTTTGTCGGTATTGTGCGGCGCAAAGCGAGATTGGCAGATTCGCGAAGCTGCCGGGGCGCTTGGCTGGCAGTTGAATCCAGACCAAATGAAAACGATTGCGGATGTGCTGGCCAAGATTGAAGGTAGAGTGGTCGATGGCGGAGATGACGGTTAAACTGTGATTCTTGTTCGGCTTTGGTAAAATCCGTCGACTCGTTTTTTGTATCCGCTCCCTTCTACTTCCCACTGTCTGCAACATGTCTGCCGCAGAGCCCACTTTACAACTCGACGTCCCCAAAGAAAGACAGCCGCGTCACGTTGCGATCATCATGGATGGCAACGGTCGTTGGGCTCAACGCCAAGATCTGCCGCGAATTCGCGGGCATCAGCAAGGCGCTAAAACCGTCCGCAGGATCACCGAAGAGTGCTCGCGGTTGGGGATTGAACAGGTGACGTTGTATTGCCTGTCGAGCGAAAACTGGAAGCGTCCGGCTGAAGAGCTTGAGTTCCTGATGTTTTTGCTGTCGGAGTATCTGGTTGAAGAACGCGATACGATGATGAAAAACAACATCCGTTTACAGATCATCGGCCAACGGGATCGAATCCCTGATGAAGTGCAAGCCGAAATGGATCGCTCGATTGAGCTGACGTCGAAGAACACTGGTTGCTGTTTGTGCTTGGCAATCAACTACGGCGGTCGCGCGGAAATCGTAGATGCAGTACGAAAAATCAGCAGCCAAGTCGCCGAAGGGAAGCTGTCGGTCGATGACGTCAATGAGCAACTCGTTAGCGACAGTTTGTACACCGCAGGAATGAGCGATCCCGACCTGTTGATTCGAACCGCGGGTGAGATGCGGATTAGTAATTATCTGTTGTGGCAGATAAGCTACGCCGAGATGTGGGTAACTGAGCGAATGTGGCCGGAGTTTTCGATCAAAGATTTCCACGACGCGATTCGTAACTTCTCCAATCGCGACCGGCGGTTTGGTGGTTTGAACACACCGCAACCGCAGGATTAGGAGTTCTCGTGTTAGGAAAACGTTTGATATCTGCCGCTGTAATTGTCAGCGCCATGGTCTTGCTGCTGCGAATTGATTTTTGGCTGGGCACTGACGACGTGTGGGGCAAACCCGGGTTGCTGCTTGCGGCGTTGGCGATTGTTACTGCAGCGCTGGCCGCTGATGAACTGGCCGCGATGTTTGCCAGTGCGGCGTGCAAAGTTAATCGAGTTACGCTATTGGTCGCGGCGGTGGTGATGGTCGCCATCACGATGGCGCCGGCGTTGTGGCAAGCTTATCCAGCGGATTGTGTGCTGGGGCGATTTGGTTTTGGGCTGGCGGGTTTGGTTGCTGGTTTAGTGATCGTGATCCTGAGCGAAATGGCGAACTACCAGTCGGTTGGCAAGGGACGCGGTGAAGTGATCGAGCGGATGGGCGTGAGTGCGTTTGCTTTGGTTTATTTGAGCATCCTGTTTACGTTCTTGATTGCTCATCGATATCTCGGTCGCAACGCGGTTGGCGTCATGACGATCGTGACCATGTTGGCCACCGTCAAGATTTCTGATTCGGGAGCCTATTTCGTTGGGAAATCTTTTGGCACGGTCAAGCTTGCTCCCGCTTTAAGCCCCGGTAAAACGGTACAAGGATCCTTGGGCGGGTTGCTGGGCGGTTGTTTCGGAGCGGGGCTGATCGTATGGTTTATTTCGCCGGTTTTGGTCGGAGTCGAATTAGATAAACCTTGGTGGTGGGTTTTCCTTTACGGAACCCTCGTCACACTGGCGGGCATGTTTGGCGACTTGGCTGAATCGCTGCTCAAACGCGACTCTGGCACAAAAGACTCTAGCACTTGGCTGCCGGGACTCGGTGGCATTTTGGACGTGGTTGATTCACTTGTATTCGCCGCTCCTGTTTCATTTTTACTTTGGATTTAAACCGTCCCCCCCCCTTCCTTCAATTTCTTCAAAGGTAAACCCATGGACGCTCAACAGCTTCTCTCGCAACTACTTGAATCTGGCAAAAAACTGGCTCAACAGGGCTTCGAACGGTCCAATGAATTGGTCGATCAAGGGAAGGATTTAGCTTCGCAAGGCATGGAGTATGCCGAAGATAAGTTGCCGCCTCCAGGGCCCGAACGAGATGCGTTGATGAAAAAGATTGGCGTCGGTGCGGCGGCGAGCGGATTGCTGGCGGTGCTGGTCGGGACCGAATCCGGTCGTAAGGCATTGTCGCCGATCCTGAAAATTGGTTCGGTTGCGGCGCTTGGCGGATTGTCTTACAAGTTGTTCACCGAGTGGCAAAAGAGCCAAGGAAGTCAGGCCAAGGCGACGGCATTGAACGATTTGACGGGCCAAGATCTGATCGACCGCAGCCTAGGGGTCGTGCAAGCAATGATCGCAGCGGCGAAAGCTGACGGTGTGATCGACGAGGAAGAAAACCGCTTGATCACTCAGCAAATTGACGCGTCGGATTTAAACGACGCAGCGAGCGCGTTTTTGATGAACGAGGTGCAGCAACCGGTCGATGCGCAACGGATTGCAGATGGCGTGAGTTCTACCGAACAGGCGGTGGAAGTTTATTTGGCGTCGTTGTTGGTGACGGGCGAGCAAACCGAATCCGAGAAAACTTATCTGGAGCAGTTGTGTGCGGCGTTGCGACTCGAGCCAGCGTTGGCGAGGCAGTTGGAACGTGAGGCGTTGATCAGCTAGTCGCTTTGGTGTTAAGTGCTTTGGCGCCAATACGGTTAACGCCAACTTTTGGGATTCGACTAAATCAACAGGTCGCAGAGCCGCCCGTGTCCTTGCAGAGTCGCTTCAAGGGCACCCGACGAGCGCCTGTCGGTCATGTTTGAATCGCCTGGAACTCTTGTCGTCAGCGGTTTGCAAACGCTGGTGGGAAGAGCGATCGCGCGGCGAGTTTCCTTTTTTTGTCTACGCTACCGTTTGAGCCTGCGAATCAGATTCGTCTCAAAGCACTGTTAGAAATTTGAATGACGTTTTTTGATATCCTCGGCGAAACCATTCCCGTGTTTCTGATCATTGGGGTTGGTTGCTTGTGCCGAGTCGTTGGTTTGGTCAATGAGTCGTCTGAAAAGAACATCATGACGCTGGCGTTGAACGTACTTTATCCGTGTTTCATTATTTCGCGGGTCTGTGGCAACCAAGCATTGCAGCAAGTGTCGGTGGTCGGGTCGGCTTTAGCTGCCGGGCTCACGCTGACTGCGATCGCGTTAACCGTCACGGCGGGAATTGGTCGGCTGCTGAAGCTGAAGTCAGGTGCCGAGCGAAATACGTTTACGGTTTCTGGTGCGCTGCAGAACTACGGTTTCATTCCGATTCCCTTGATCGAAGGACTGTTCCCAGCGGACGCAAAGGAAACGATCGGCGTTCTGTTTGTTCATAACTTGGGTGTTGAGTTCGCGTTGTGGACGATCGGAGTGGTGATCATCAGCGGATCGCGGTCGGGAATGTGGGGCCGACTGCTCAACGGACCAACGGTTGCGATTGCGGTGGGATTGCTGTTGAACTTTACAGCGGGGTACCGGCTAATTCCGCCGGTCGCGAATGAAGCGATGACGCAACTGGGCAACTGCACGATACCGGTTAGCTTATTGCTGGTCGGCGTTTCGCTGGCAGGTGTGGTCTTGAAAGGCAATTGGATTTCAGGTTGGCGAATTCCGGTGGGGGCTTTGTCGGTGCGATTTTTCGTCATGCCGATCATGTTTTTGCTGGCCGCTCAGATGTTCTCTTATTCGCGACCGTTGATGTTGATCATGATGGTCGAGTCAGCGATGCCGGCGGCGGTGTTTCCGATTGTGATCGCCAAACATTTCGGAGGGAAACCAGCGGTGGCGGTAGAGATCGTGATCTACACGACGGTGGCGAGCTTGCTTTTGACGCCGGTGATATTAACGTTGGCGTTTTGGCTGTTTGCTGAGGGGATTTAGTGGGGCTTTGTCGTGAAGGCGTGGCGTTGGTGCTGGCAACCGGTCTTGCGCACATGACAGGCTGGAAGCTCTGCCGCTGCGGTTTTTGATGCTCACTAGCGTGGAGGATCCTTTTGCTTAAGGCTGTCACGCAGCAAGGCTCTATTGTGTGGTCAATGCTTGGCTTCTTCGGGGCCTTCAATCAATGCTGGTAAGGCTTACAATCATCGCTCCGTGGTTACAGGCCGTTGTGACGGACACGACCGCAAACGAATCAAAAACTATCTCTGTTGGATTGACGCAAACATGGACTTCTTGGGCCTTGCCGGAAAAACAATCATTGTCTTTGGTGTCGCCAACAAAAAAAGCGTCGCGTGGCATATCGGAAAAACGCTCGAGCATTTCGGGGCTACCGTGGTTTATGTAGTTCGTAGTCCTGAGCGAAAAGAAACGGTCGCTAAGTTGATGGGCGAACGTCCGTGCTTCATTTGCGATGTCGAGTTTGAAGATCAGATCGAATCGGTGCGAGACGAGATCCAAGCCAAGTATCCTGAGATCCACGGCTTGGTTCACTCGATTGCGTTTGCTGCTTACGACGAAGCCGGTATTCGTCCGTTTCACGAAACGACCAAGCACCAGTTTTTGCGCACGATTGATATTTCTTGCTATTCATTTATGGCGCTTGCAAATGCTTTTAAGGATTGTTTGGCCGAGGACGCGTCGGTGATTACCATTTCGATTTCCACGACGACAATGGCCAGCGAAAACTACGGATTCATGGCGCCCGTGAAAGCGGCGTTGGATAGTACGCTGGCGTTTTTGACGAAGAGTTTCAGTCAGTTTTCTAAGGTGCGTTTTAACGCGGTTTCGCCGGGGTTGCTTAAGACGTCCGCGTCGGCCGGGATTCCCGGATACGTTGATAGTTATTTGTATGCGGAAAAAGTAATTCCTCGTGGCAAGGCCGTTTCAACTCAGGAAGTTGCCGATGCGGCGTGCTTTTTGTTGAGCCCGAGGTCTTCGGGGATTACAGCCCAGAAAATCGTGATCGATGCTGGAATGGCGATTAATTACTTCGACAAGTCGATCGTCAGTGAAAACTCTTAACGGATGCGACAGTTGATTCGTTTAGCTGGATATCTTCGCAACGACGGCAATCAGTTTTTCGGCGCCTTGGGGAATTCTGTCGTAGGACCAACGTTTTTCGGTAAGGTGGTAGCTGTACTTGAGTGCGTCGCCGTCGACTTGGGCGTATATGTTTCCCCAGTCTGGGTCCGCCGAAGATACTAGGTAATTGCATCCGCGCACCTGAACCACGGCCCATTGCTGATTCGGCAGCGGTCGAAAGCCGGTTTCTAACAACGCGTCAAGCCAATTCGGCCATCCTGCGTCGGGTCTGATTTGCGAGTATCCCAGCATGATGTGTTCGCAACATCGTGAGATGTGTCCAACGGGCAGGTGCTGGCGATTCGTTTTGAAATCGTCGCAGCAGCAAGACTGGTCAGAGAAGTCGACTTGAAAAGCCGACTCTGGGGCTCCTGTGGCAGCGACTTCGAACTGATTGTCGATGACGGGTAGAATGGGCTCGGACGAATCAAACTTGGTGATCAAGTTAACTAGCTGGCTTGGGTCAAGCTTTCCGCCGCACAAAGAATTTTCTCGTGCCCATTCGCGCCGAACCCGCTGGATCAACCGTCCGACCTTTTCGGCTTCGGGACGCTCGATTTTTCCGTCATCAAAGACGTCCTTCAACAATGCGTAGAACAACGACGCCGGCCAAGATTTTCTGCCTTCCTCGTTGTCGTTGAGCCATTTTGCGAGTTGACGAATTTCTTTATGGTTTAGCTCGCCATCTTGGGCGACTTCTTCGATTAGCTTTAGATAGACGAGCGTGTAGTTGGTGTCCATGTCCATGTCGATGGCGGGGGGGTAAGTTTGATTTCGGTAAATGATAGTCAGGGCCGCGGATGGATGAGCGGTCTGAATTATACAACGTTAGGGTTGAGAGTTTAATTAGCGGATTCGAATAATGAATTCAGCCGTTTATTCGATAGCGATCGCCTCGGTTTTGGCAAGCGGCGACCGAAGAACGCAATTGGGCCTATTGCTTAAGTGGTTCAAGAATTCACAATCGCGGTGCGGTGACTGTTTAGCTTGGTCGCGTGGCGCAGTTCGTCACAAGAATATACTCGACGAAAAACTAACTCGTTGCCAATCAAGGTGTACTCGATCTGCTGCTGATAGCGGTTCCAGCATATTTCTTTGATGGTTGCCAGGCCCGGTTGACGTTTGCCCTGTTCCGAAAGAACCTCGATTCGGTCGCCGATGGTGAATCCTTCGGGCGTGATTTCCAACCAGACAATCGGTCGAATTCGAATCGACTGATCGCCATAAAAAATTTCTGCGTATCCGTTGTCGCGTTCTTCCTGGACGGGACTGGGTTCCCGCCGAAAAATACGGTAGCCGGGGATGATCTGCGATGCCAATTCGAGATCGTCCGGGTGAACCCATTTGCTAAGTTGATCGCTACCCCAGAGGAAGACTCCATGTTTGGTCTGGAGTTTTAGCGCTGGCTTGGTGTCGAACGATGAAATCAGCCGCATCGAATTTTCGCCGGAATTTCGGTCGAGAAAATCTGGGTCGAGTCGAATGGGGGTGTCTGGTGATTCCATCGGTTTCTTCTTTGGTTAGCCCGCGCCGGCGG
>JALZWN010000050.1 GCA_023300235.1 Mariniblastus sp. | reverse complement strand
AATCCCTCCGTTGATAATCCCCGCGAGCCCTCATTCGAAGTCGCCTTGGGGTCATTGGACGACTTCGCAAACCACCGCATTGAAGCTGACGTCACTTTGGCGCCGGCTTCTTTTTGTTCGGTAATGTTCCCGCCTGACCTACTTTTTATTTTCTGCTCTTTTGCAATAGTAAACCAATGAAAGATTCCCCGCTAACCGACGATTCCTTTCAGCCGATTAAACCTGGTATCAAACAGCACCTTGGCAACTCGGGAGATCTTAGCTCGCGTAAGTTCGCCATCATTGTTTCGCAGTATCACCTGAACATCACCGGTAACTTGCTGCACGGGGCGATTGAAACATTACAAGAAAACAATGTTCCCGACGACAACATCCAAGTCCTCTGGGTGCCCGGAGCTTGGGAGCTGACCAGCGGTACCAAGATGGTGCTGCAGAAAGGCGGATTCGACGCGGTTCTGACGTTTGGCTGTGTGATCCGCGGCGAAACCACGCACGATCAGCACATCAACACCACCGTCAGCAACTCGCTGGGGCAGTTGGGTTTGCAGTACGACGCACCGATTGCCTTTGGCTTACTCACCTGTAACACGCTGGACCAAGCCATCGCCCGAGCAGGGGGAGACGTGGGCAATAAAGGTGTCGAGGTCGCCAAGGCAGCGATGCAAATGCTGCTGTTGCAAGATGAAGTTCTCGGCTAGAATGCCGCCACTGGCTATCCAGCCGAACACGCGGCTATCCAGCCGAACACGCGGCTATTTAGCCGATTCGATCATTCTCAATTTGCTCATCAAAAAGACGCCATGTCACGCCGATCCCGCGCTCGCGAAATCGCTTTGCAGTTGCTCTACCAAGAAGACCTCAACGCCGACCAAGCGGAAGATGTTCGGTTGAGTTTTTTGCACGGCCGCCTTCAGTACAACCGCAAACTAATTGAGTTTGCTCAATCATTGATCGGCGGAGTTCAGCAAAATCGAGAGGCGATTGATCGAGCACTGGAGTTAACTGCTCGCAACTGGCGGCTCTCGCGAATGGCCGCCACCGACCGCAACGTGTTACGTCTGGGGGCATTTGAAATTCTATTCGGCGACACCCCCGACCGCGTGGCGGTCAACGAAGCGATCGAACTCGCCAAACGTTACGGCACGAATAACTCGGCCCAGTTCGTTAACGGCGTGTTAGATCGATTGATGAAATCCAAAGACGATTTTATTTCCGCGTAAAAAAACTGCTCATTCAACCAAGCTTCGGTTACTCAACGCACTTCCCTATTTCAGTCGAATCGGCGACGCAGCACGCCTGCCGGTCCGAGTCCCACGAGCTTACGAAAATCTGCCATGCCTTGGAATCCATTCAAGAAAAATAACGACGACGCGCCAGCCAAGTCTAACGCGGAAACTTCACAAACCGCCAGCGAGGAAGCCCCGCAAGGCGTCATGGGACGCTTTAAATCGGCGATGCGCAAAACCGTGACGATGTTGAACACGGACATCCGCGATTTGGTCAAAGACGGCCGCGTTGTCGATGACGAATTTCTCGACGAACTTTACATGGCGTTGGTACGCACCGACATGGGCGTTGCACCCGCACAAAAAATCCGCGACGACATCCACACGCGTTTCCGCGCCCGCAAATTATTCTTTGATGACCTAACCGCAACGGCCAAAGAAACCATCCGCGAACTGATGGATCAAGGCGACGGCAACCTCGCATCGGCCGCTTCGGGGCCCACCGTGATCATGGTCGTTGGCGTTAACGGAGCCGGTAAAACCACCTCCATCGCCAAGCTGACTCATTGGTTCCGCGAGCAAGGAAAGTCTGTTGTCTTGGGCGCCGGCGATACTTTTCGCGCCGCCGCGGTAGCGCAGTTATCGGTTTGGGCCGAACGAATGGGCGCTGAAATTGTCACCGGTCGTGAAAAAAGCGATCCCGCCAGCGTGGGTTACAAAGCCGTCGAAGCCGCCGTCAGCAACAATGCCGATGTCTGCATCGTCGACACTGCCGGTCGCCTGCAAACTCAAAGTAACTTGATGGAAGAACTCACTCGGGTCCGCCGAGTGATGTCGAAAGTCGTCCCGGACGCTCCGCACGAAGTGCTGTTGGTGTTGGACGCCACGGCCGGCCAAAACGCGATCAGCCAAGCCCGCGGGTTTTCCGAAGCCGCCGGCTGCACCGGAATTGTGCTGGCCAAACTGGACGGTTCGGCCAAAGGTGGTGTCGCGATCCCGATCCGCCAAGAGTTCGATTTGCCGGTCAAATTTGTGGGCTTGGGCGAATCTCACGAAGACTTCGCGAAGTTCAACGTCGACCAGTTTGTCGATGCCCTGTTCGACGACATCATGTAATGATGTATTGGATTGAGTCCTATGGGGGATTGTTGGTCTGTTGATCCGCTTTGGTTGATCAGGGGGAATCCGATTTTGAAGCTGGGTTTTATGGGATCCTCGCTAACGGGCCCGTTGATTTAGCATGTTTTGGCGAAGCCTAAAAAATGTGGAGATGGGCTTCCAGCCTGTCTGCGCGCATTACAGGCTGGAAGCCCATCACCACATTTCCTTGCTTACGCAGCGGGCTTCCATTGCTGAGCCTCCCCGCGGCCAGCACTCGGCCCGCTTTCGGTCGAAACCGCCCCGGATCACCGGCAGCGGTTTGCCAATTCACTGGGGGTTTCTTCAGAAAAGGCGACCGCAAAATCAAACCATCAGGCTACAATCTTCGCCATGGCCAAACGAAAAACAACTTCAAGCTCCAAATCTGCCGACCGCAGCGCCGAGAAATCTGCGCCCAAAAAGCGGTCTGCGAAAAAATCGTCCGCGAAAAAAGACGACGGTAAGCAACGTCTGCAACGCGTGATGGCGTCCGCCGGCGTCGCCAGTCGCCGCGAGTGTGAGATCATTATCCAAGAAGGCCGAGTAGAAGTCGACGGGCAGATCATTGTGAAGTTGGGTTACAGAGTCGACCCAAACAAGCAAGAAATCTACGTTGACGCACAGAAGCTGCGCATCGAAAAGCTTCAGTACTTCATGCTAAATAAACCGCCGGGCGTTGTTTCTACTGCCAACGATCCATCCGGTCGGCCAAGAGTCATCGACTTGATCGATACGCGTAACCGAGTTTACAACGTCGGTCGTTTGGATCAGTCGAGCGAAGGTTTGATCTTGGTCACCAACGACGGTGAGTTGGCCAATCGCTTGACCCACCCGCGTTATGGCATCGAAAAAAAGTACCACGTCCAAGTTGACGGTCAGCCCAAACCCGGTGACCTACGAAAGCTTAAAGACGGTATCTACATTTCGGAGGGCCGAGTTCGCGCGTCGAACATTCGGTTTTTGAAAAAAGCCGGTACGAACTCATGGCTTGAAATCATTTTGGACGAAGGCCGCAACCGCGAGATCCGTCGGATGCTCGCCGCGATCGGCCACAAAGTTCGCGTGCTAAAACGAGTCTCGATCGGTCCGCTGAAATTGGGCGAGCTTCCCAAAGGTGCTCATCGTCCGCTGACTCCCCAAGAGTTAAGAGCTTTGACGCGAGCCACTGAGTCGACGGTTAAAAAGAAAAAGACCAAGCGACCGTACAAAAAAGCTTCTGCCGATTCGACGGCGGGAACGACCAACCAGAAATCCACGAAGCGGAAGACTTCGTATCAGGGTGGTAAGGTCACGAAAAAAGGTGGCGGAAAGTCATCCGTAAAAGGTGCCGGCCGTCGTATCTCTCGTACCGCCAAAGCGCCGCGTAAGCCTCGCCGTAAGTAAGCCTCGCCTTTGTGAGTAAGCCAATGTAGGCTGGGCGCTCCGCGGTCAGCATTGCACCGGCGTGATGCTTTGACGTTTTTTCGTATCAGTATCTTGGGATACAGAGCGTCCGAGCTACATTGCCGTAGCCCAAGATAGTCGCCTTTTACTCTGTAAAAGAGCGCTCTTTTGCAGAGCGGCTAACATTAAATGCCCGTTCTCAAAATCGGGGCAAGAAAGTCACTCTTGCTCGCCTTACGGCTTTGACTTTTTGATTAAATGTCAGCCTCAGATAAAAGGCGACGTTACTCAAACGGCGCATCCAGTGTCGCCTCGGGCACCACATCCAACGCTCGCTTGAGCGTATCCAAACCGGCATCGGGTCCGTAAGAATTTTCGGCCATGAAACGCTTCCACGATCGCGTGCCCTTCATACCGCTAAACAGTCCGTGCAGATGCCGAGTCACCCGCGATAGCCAAGCATCGGTGGTTAACATGCTATCGATGTAAGGAAACATCGCTTCGACTAATTCGCGTCGAGTATTCACGAGCGACGGATGATTTTGTTCAGCCCCAAAGAATCGTTTGTCGACTGCTGCAAACAGCGTCGGGTTGTCATACGCCGCTCGGCCGATCATCACCGCATCGACATGTTCTAGATGTTGTTCGAATTCGTCCAACTGTTTGATCCCGCCGTTGATCTCAACCTCCAGTTCGGGAAACTCTCGCTTTAACCGATAGACATCGTCGTACCTGAGTGGCGGCACATTTCGATTTTGTTTTGGGCTTAGCCCTTGCAGCCAAGCCTTCCGCGCGTGCACGCTAAAGCGATCGCAATTGGCTTGCGAAACAACGGACACAAAATTATGCATGTCCCCGTAGCGATCCAGGTCATCGATGCCGATCCGATGCTTGACCGTCACCGGAATATCAACCTCCGCCTTCATCGCCTCCACGCACTCGGCAACCCGTTCAGGCCGAGCCATCAGCGTTGCGCCGAACTGTCCGTTTTTAACTCGATCGCTTGGGCAGCCGACGTTGATGTTGACTTCGGTGTAACCCCATTGCTGCGCCAATCCAGCGCACTGCGCGAGTGCTTTTGGATCGTCGCCGCCCAGTTGCAAGGCCAGCGGGAGTTCTTCTTTGCTGAAATCTAAATGCCGCGGTTTGTCGCCAAACAGGATCGCACCAGTGGTCACCATTTCGGTGTACAGCAGAGTCTTCCGAGTTAAAAACCGCATCATAAAACGGTAGTGCCGGTCCGTGCAGTCCATCATCGGCGCGATGCTGACGGGGTACTTGGCCGATTTCGAAGTTTCAGACGTTGGGGTCGAGATGCTCATGCCCAGATGGTAATTAAAATCATCCCGCTCACCAATGCCCGCGATGGACCGTTTTTAAACGGCCCTTCTTTAGTGACTCTTCGGGTAATTTAATGGGCGGGTAGCAGCGGAGAGCATTTAGATAGTCTGCTGTAATGCTAGGTTGGATGCCATGTTTACGCGGTTAAAAATGGCCTGACTTTACAAGGCCCCGTAAAAAACATGCTCACGGGACTTCCTTTGAATCACATCGCACGCGTAAGCATGCCGGCACTCGGTAGATCCCCTTGCCCTCTAATCCGTAAATCATGGCACCCACTCGATTGATAAAGCACCTGAAATAATTGGGCCAGCCACTAAAACCCTGGAAGCACCTGTTTATTACTTGGCCTTTTTAATTTTCACGTTATCGAAACTGGCCGTTCCGGTTGCTCCGAACAAGCCGACGCGGACAATCGCCTCACGAGCGGCGATTGGCACTCGCAAACGGCGGAAATGAGTCTTGCGTGCCTCCGTGTTTTTAAAAGGCCCAACTGTGTGGACGCTCAAATACTCGCGTTCTTCGTCGTAAAAAGAAATAGTCGCCGCCGGCAGCGCTTCTTTGTGATTGCCTTGCGTGACGGTTTCACAAGCGAAGTCCATCTGAAACTCTAGCAACGAAACCTTGCGGCCATCGATCGCAAAGCCTTGCATCAATTGCGACAGTTGGCCCGGAACATCGTTTTTGAATTTGATGTAGCTGCCAGCCTCGGAAGTCGTATTTTTCTCCAGCGTCATTTGGCGTTGGTAATACCAACCTTTAGCAAAGCCTTGCTTGTTCAGCCCTTCTTCAAAATCGCCGTTAACCAAAGTCGGATTCGCGGGATCAGGCTTCACTTCACGTTTCTCTTCCGCCTCGCCGGTCATCGGCACGAACAAGGTGGGCCGCAACGCTTTGCGAACGATTTTGCCGTCTTGTTTTTCCATCAGGTACAGCGTCTGCTGGTGTCGTTCGCCCATCGGCACCACGACTGTGCCGCCTTCTTTTAGCTGGTCGATTAGCGGCTGAGGAATACTTTCGGGCGAGCAAGTCACGATGATTTTGTCGAATGGTGCGTGTTCTTCCCAACCAAGGTAGCCGTCGCCGATTTTGGTGAACACGTTTTTGTATTTGAGTTTTTTCAGCACCTTGGCAGCGGTCTTGCCCAGCGGCTCCACGATCTCGATCGAGTAGACCTCTTTCACTAACGGGCTCAGCACGGCTGCTTGATATCCGCTGCCGGTGCCAATTTCCAAAACTTTGTCCGTGGGCTGAGGGTCCAGTTCTTGCGTCATGTAGGCGACGATGAACGGCGACGAGATCGTTTGGGATTCACCGATTGGAACGCCGGCGTCCAGGTACGAACGGGTGCTGCGAATCGCTTTGGGGACGAATTGATGTCGAGGCGTAGCGGTCATGGCTTTGAGCACACGAGCATCCTTCACGCCGGCTCGTCGCACGGCGTATTCGACCATGTTCTTCCGTCGTTTGGCATATTCGGCTTCGGATTGCGCATGAGCTGACCGCGTTTGAGGAGCAAACAACGCAGCGAATCCAACTGTTGCAAAACAGAGGAAACGTATCGCCCATGAAAATCGTTGATGATTGTTCATCTTAGTAAACTCTCGTATTGGTAAATCGATTTCTGTAGCTTGCCGCGGATTCATCTTAACCTTAAACCTCACTTAGACCTAAACGGCTCGCCAAGTGGAGTCTAGCTAGTTCAGGATCGACAGTTAAAATCTGGGAATGGAAAACAATCCCCCCGCCGAAAATAACCCGCCGACCCGGCAATACCCGATCGCTGTCGCGTATATTTTACCGTTCGTGGTCTACTCCGTGGTAATGACGTTTTACCCGCAATTCAGCGAGTCCTACGAGAATAATTCGAACGAGACGATTGCTCAGGCGGCCACGTTCGAAACCTGGCTGTACCTCGGCCTGTTGGGCTTGCAGATTTTGCTTGCGGTCGGCTTGATCCTTTTCTTTCGAGGAGTGTACCTAGCTGCTTTCCCTTTCAAAATTTCGCCTTGGTCGTTTGTCGTCGGCGCGATCGGGATTGTAGTGTGGGTTGTTTTGGCTGAACTGGGAATTGAACGAACGATCGCCAAGCAACTTGGACTGATTGAGAGCATGGAGCGCCCCGGATTCAATCCTAACACGATTCAAGACACCGGCGCGAGGATGCTGTTCCTTGTCACTCGGTTTGCGGTACTGGTCGGGGTTGTCCCCGTCGTGGAGGAGTTGTTCTTGCGCGGTTGGGTCGTTAAATGGATCCAAGAACCTAATTTCGGTATGACGATCGACTCGATGCCGGATGTCAGCCTGAAGACGCTCGGAACGACTGCGCTTTTGTCTGCTAGTTTCTACGGCGTGCTAACACACAACTTGGAGGTGTTCGCAGCGTTCGCGTGGTTCGGCATGGTCACCTTACTGGCTCGCAAAACCGGTAGCGTCTGGGACTGCATTGTTGCCCACGCGGTGACCAATGGATTGTTGGGTGTGTACGTGCTGTGGTGGCAGCAGTGGCATCTTTGGTAGCGGATTGCTATGCCGCGATTGACGGTTGGGTTTCGGCATTCAGTGGCGAACGGGAATGGCTGTCGGCGTTTTTTGAAATGCTTCAGGACGCGACAAGACGTTGTTGACGATTCCGATCCAAAAGAACAGCAACATGTGCATGATCGGAATGATCGAAACATCGTGGAACATTCCGTTGACGCAGTAGCCAGCCAGCAAAACCGCATTGGCGAGCGCAAACTGTCTTGCCCACAAATCGAGCGATCGATTCTGCCAGACTCGCCAGCTTGCCAACAGCCAAGTCCCCAGCAAACTGAGCAATATCCCCAGCCCGACAACGCCCATGTCGACGACGTACGCCAAGAACACGTTGTGTTGCATCAATCCTCGGGTTGTCAACAATGGCTTGGTGGTGTGTGGATTTTGTAGGTAGGGGTACTTCGCTTTTGGGTACTGAGCAAAACCAACGCCCATTACAGGCCGATCTTGAACCATCTCCCAGGCAATCTCTGCAAACAGTGGTCGCATCAGCGCCGACTTTTCCATTTCCGCCTGCGACACGTCTTGGTCGCGTTTGAAAGAGAAGATTTTGTCGCCAATCACGGGAAACAAAACGATCGCCATCACGGTTGCAGCAATGATCATCATTCCTTTTTCGTGGCTTTTGCTGGGCCAGAAAACGAAAGCACCCATCCCTACAACCAACGACAGCCAAGTGCTTCGCGTGAAGGTTGAATAGACACCAAGCGAAATAAACATCGCCAACGCCAGTACGAGCAACTTACTTCGATGGGTTTTCGCCCGCGGCCACCACATCAATGCGGAGCAAATGCAAACCGCCATGAAAACCCCGTTGCTAACTGGGTTCAAAAACGGACCGCGACCACGTCCTAAAAACTCGCGTTCTTCGGAGTTCATGATGTAGCCGGGAAACACGAACGCGTTCAATCCGCGAGTTTCCGCGATTGCGGTGAATGCCAAGTAGAGACCGAACGTTATCAATATGATAGAAATCACTTTAAGATCATTGACCTCCAAGCGAATCCAGCGAGTCAAGAAATACAGAAGGACCGGGACGTAGTTGAAAAACAACAGCCGTGACAGCGGGCCATTTTTCATGATCGTAAAGTCGTGGACAAAGGTGCTGAAGGTGATCATCGCCAGCCAGGCCAAAATCATTACGTCAACGAAATTCATTTGAGTCAGTTGTTGCTGGCCAAACATAAGTTGCCAGGCAAAGAACACCAGCAACCCGCCAAGTAAGAGGCGGTCCAATGTCAAAGGTAGCGGGCCGAGAGGCAGATGGAAAAAATCATGCCCCAGTACACTGCCTATCAGCACCACGCCAATACAGCTAATTGGAAACCAGTTGAGTTTATCGATGGAGAAAAAATTGAAACGTACCAGCACGCAGACTGCCAAAAACGCAGCCGCCATGAGCAACAACAACACTAATATTTCGATTGGCATTTGCGTTACCTTACGGAGAATCTCATGGACGGTCGGAGGGCAGCAGTTTTGTTTCCGGTGATATCTTCCACGTTTAGTTCTAAACGATAATCGCCATTGGCCAGTTCGTTGAACTGCACCGGAAAGTAAACGTAGAAATCGCGTCGCTGTTGTCGAGCGATGTCTTTGATGGCGGGAAATTTCTTAGTTTGAACGACTTGGTCATTGGCGTCGTAGATCACGATCGAACCAAGCAATGTGGTTTCGAATTGCTGCGAACCATCAACGCTGGTGAACTGGTTTGATGTCTGATTTTCGACTTCACAGTACAGCAGCGTCTTTTGAGAACCAGAGAATGTGTTCGCCGCAAATGGTGTGAATTGACCAAAGCCTGATATCTTGGTGCAAAACGCAGCGTTGTTCAGCGTTAATTTTGGCTCTTTGTGGACAACGGTAACGGGCTCTGGTTTGAGATGCTTGATAGCATCTTGGAGGTCCAATAAAGCCGAGTTCTGAGCGGCAAGTTGCTGTGTGATCAAATCTTTATCTGGAACCGTTTCGACGATCTTGATAATTGGAGCGGCGATTTTTTTGGGTGGACCGTCCAGCTTTGCCAGCAACAAGGCGGGATCAATCGTGTCCGCTTTGATGATGGTCGATGGGTCGAAAGTGTTTCCCCTTTTAAACTCCGCGAGTTCTTGTTCGATTTGAGACATGGTGGGCAGGTCATCTAAATCGGCCAACGGATCAATGTTCGTCGTGGGCGGTTTTGGGTTGGCTCGCAGCGGTTGGGCGTGCTTGACGATCGCTGGGAATTTGTTGAAAACCTTTTCAGCCGCAGGAACGTTAGCTGGAGGAATCGGCAACGTCTTGGTCGGCTTAGGTAACGCCGGGAGGAAACGTTCGGCGGTGGATCTGGAAGCCGCGATAAACGCATTGGCATCGGATACTGCTGGCTGGAAGTTATTCGTGGCGATGGGGTTGAAGGTTTCAACTTTGCTGACGGTGTCCACTTTGTTAACCGTTGCCATTTCAAAAGATCTGGCAGTTACGGTTGGTTCTACGATCGTCTTCGATATCACAAGCTCAGTAGGTTCGGCCGCCGGTTTGATTTCGGGCTTGGCGTGGCGAGCCTTTATCGCGGGGTGTGACTTGAACGGAATCGCCGACACGCGAATTCCCGATGATGAAACCGGAATGAATTCAGCTTTGATGTTATTTGGATCGGCCAGCGGGCCAACCGGTTCGCTGGCGGTCGCCATGGTAACTGCTGCGGATGATGCTTTCACCAAACCTGAATTCACGTCCATGATCGGACTGACTTTGATGCTAGGGTTTGCTGGGTACGATTTGGCCAAGTCCGTAGCCGCTCGCTTTGATTCGGCTTTGAACTCGCTAAGTACCTCTGGAGCAATCGGGATCAATAGCTGAGCTTTGTTTTGGGTTTGAGCGGGGATGGTCGTGGCCGTAGACGGCAAGCGACCGCTGAGTGTTTTTGAATCCTGCATCGCGGTTAGGCGAATTGGCGAATTAGTATCAGCTGACGAGTCGGCATCTGTTGTTGAGGCCACTTTCGATTCTGTTGCGCCGTTGGATGATCGCAACGGTTGCAGCATCGAATCAACGGAAACGTTGTCTTTGGCGGGGGGGCGATCAGCTCCAAACAATTCGGGAAGTAATGCCGGATCAACCGGTTCGACCATTGCTAGTTTGGGGAGTTGTTTCTTTTTGCAGCAGTCGCATTGAGCTGTTGCGTTGTGGTTGCAAGCTTGGTGTGTTTCGCATGTTGCTAGGTCGGTTTTGTTCGCGGCAGTTCCAATCGCGGGCGCTGGTGGGGGCTTGTTGGAGACGGCTTGCAGTTTGATTTCCATCATTTCCGCTTTGTCCAGCACGCCGACAAATCTTGCTTGAGGCTGAGGCGGTTGGAAATCATTTTCGCTGGGAAGAAAACTTTGCACCGACGGAGTTTGTTCAAAGCCTTCGTCAAAAGCATTTTCGAACGCAGATGAATCCAGCGCGGAATTGCTTACAAGGGAACTGTCTGCCACGACGGCATCTTGTTCACTCAATGGCAAATCCGGTGCACTGATTGCGTTGGCTTCGACTGCGGCTTGACTTGGTAAAACGGGTAGCTGTAGCTCCAGCGATTGTTGTCGAAGGTTGGAACACCCGGTCAGCATGACCAAGCAAGCAGCCAGCGCAAACGCCGCGAGTGCGACTCGTTTTTTGTCGAGGGTCGTTGGAAACGAAGAATGATTTGAAACCAGAATCCATCCCGGCATTGCGGCACCTGTGATGTAAAAAATACATGAGCTCACCACAGGCGAACAACGAACGTTCGCCTACGAAGATTTGCCCGATAGTAGAAAATTAGGGCGGACAGTAAAATAGAGGTTTGCTGGCATTAAACGATCCATGGCAAAATCTTGCGGGCTTTGCCAGCACTTGTTCGCGACTGGGACACTGCCATCAGGGTGGATCAGTTTTATGAATGAGGAAGTCCGACAGATGGTAGCCTGATGCGTTAGCGAGGAACGGTGGTGATGGGCTTCCAGCCTGTCATTTGCATGGAGGCAGCGCGTAAGACAGGCTCGAAGCCCATCTCCACATTTTTTGTTGCGCCAAAACATGCTAAATCAACAAGCCGCTACCCGTCGG
>JALZWN010000049.1 GCA_023300235.1 Mariniblastus sp. | reverse complement strand
ACTATACGGCACCACGGAACTATACGGCACCGCGGGACTATACGCCGCAACCGGCCTATGCTCCGAGCCAGCAGTCTGCCCCGCGGTCAGGTTATTCGGGGGCGTTGACTGATCCGGCCAGGCAGTCAGTTGAGCCAGAGTACATGCCACGACAGGACGAGCCACGACAGTACATGCCGCAGCAGGACGAGCCGGTTCGGTATGAGTACGAGTATGACGGTCCGCTTACGGGATCGGCAGGTTCTGCGGTTGAACCGGACTTCATTCCAGTGCAAGAAGATCCAACGCGGTTTGGTTACCGTGACGGAGAGGCGTTCGGCTTTGACAATAAACGGCTGTACCATCCGCTCGAAGGGCCTCAGTTAAACCTGCAAGGCGCGGTGACGGCTGATTTGGGCGAGCCGGGTTGCGACGAGTGGGAAGATTTTTGCCAAGGAAAAGATCTTGAGCATGACTGTGCATGTGGCGGTTTGAAAGTGAACCCCGGCCACCTTGGTTTGCCGTGGTTGGGAAGCAAAGACGCTTGTGACCAAACGGTTCCGCTGTTGAAGAGACGAGGCGGTGACGGCGTAGGCTGCAAGTCATGCAAAGCGAAGGCCGCGAAAGTTTGTGAGACTTGTGGTTCTTGCCCGAACTGTGGGAATTAGCGTCGCTGACTGCTGCCCTTAGCGGTGGCTTTCTTTCGCGCATGACAGGCTAGAAGCAACTTCACACATTAAGCCGCTGCGCGGTTTGAATCGTCGTCTAGAGGCAGGCCGGTTTTGAAATCGTAACCGGCCAATGCGGCGAGCTCGCGATGAATCGGTCGGTTCATCATTCGCTGGATCAAACTAAATGCTCGTGTCGCAGGCGTGCCGTCGATCACGCGATGGTCGAACGTTAAAATCAATCGGCTTTGGCCTTTGCGCGGCATTGGGTCGACGCCGAGTGTCGTGGTGTTGGGGCCAAGGTGCTTGCTGCCGTAAACGCCGTTGTGACCTGAAATGCTCATCCCGTACGTGCCCATGTGCGTGGCTCGTTTCTCGGGCCAAACGTTAAACAGCATCCACCATGCTATCCGGCGAATCACTGTCGGGGACTTGGCAAATTTAATCTGGTGACGAAACTGCTTGATCGATTCGACGGGGGCTTTGCGGAACCGGTCGTACTTGGCTTGTAACTTCGGAAGCGTGGTGTAGTCGGGACTGCTAAACCTCGCGAAAAACAAACGCTCTTCGCCTTCGTACTCGCGGGCGATCGTCATCATGCAAACCGGTTCGTCGTGCTGGTACAGATGCGGCCACGGAAACGACGCGTAGCCTTGGCGTAGTTCGGGCATCTTACGGCAGGCTTGAGCGTAGGCTTTCATGAACAGCACGTTCCATGAAATTTTTGGTTTGGCGAGCCGACGGTATTTGGCGAGATGGGAAAAGTCAAAGTCTCCGCTGAGCCCCGCAAGCGGAGTTTGGTTGGCCATGCGAATCACGTCGTCGACCAGGCGTCTGCCGTTGGAGAGTGCGATTCGTTGGCCCATTGGGGTTCCCTGCTGGTTGGTTGGTGCGAAGCAGAGTTTGACAAGGTGACCGATACACGGCAAGTTCGGCTGTTTGCGATGGGGTGAGTGCTAGCAAAGGGGATGCGTTTTAAAGGGAAGGCGTGCTGAAATCGCGAGTGAGCATGTTCTTTTTCGATGTGCCAGATAAGAAACCCAGCCGCGGATGAACACCGATAAACACGGATTTTCAAACGCACATCCGTGTTTGTCAGTGTGCATCGGTGGTTTTTAGATTTTCCCCAGCGCCAAAAGTATGTTGGATTGAGCGGGTTTAAGCGATGTGCCAAGGTTTGGTCGTTCGTTTTGAGCGGTCAACGAGCCTGACTATTATGAGCGAGTCTAAAACTTGGGAATTAAACTTTGAGTTTGCTTTGGGGTGACGATCGGCGAGCAAAATTGGTGTGGCTTGTTTTGCACTGTTTCAATGGTGGCCGAAAATTTTCGTGGCAGCGAATCGGTGCTGTTCGATCAGCTAGTTGAGGGGATCTGTGCCGGTTCGTGGTGTTTCTCTTTTCGTCCAAATTGTGTTGGGCCGGTTAAGGCGGCTGGTGCAGCAGCGGTATGTGAGATTGATACCGCGTCGTCTGACAATGACAAATCATTTGAAGCGGGTTTTATGGGGCCATCCGGGTTTATTATGGGTGGCTTAGTAAGCAGACAATTGGTTCCCCTGTAACCTTATCGAAAAAAGGTGCCATGTTTACGCGATCTGAAAACGACTAATTCGAGAAAGCGTCCTTGAAAAACATGCTCACGGGATTTTCCCAAGACCACATTCGACGCGTAAGCATGCCAACACTCAGGAGACACCATTGTCCTCAAAGCCGTGAAGCATCGCACCCGGCCCATGATAAAACGCTTGGAAACTTATCCGAGCCACAATAAAACAAGAAGAACCTTTTACGGTGGTTTGTAGGGCAAATTCGGCCTATTTGCAAAACCATGCTGCTTTGGGGGCAAATGAACTTTTAAGCCTCCCCGCGCGTCGGTAGAATGCCGCCAATCAAAAATTCGCTTAATCTTGTTCGAAGTGAAACAGCCCTAGGTTGACGCTTCGAACCAACCACGAAGAAAACACAATGGCAACTGACATCGAACCGACCTCCAACCAGACCGGCCGTTCGAAAGCCAAGGATGAACTTGCCAAGGACATTCATGTCGAGCAGTCCGAAACCAAACGGGTGCCTCGGCCTGCAGGCGTGAATTCGAAGAGCCCGATTTTGTGGTCGTATCTGATTCCGGTGATACTGTTTCACTTGATGATTCCGCTGGCGTTCTATCCGTTCTTTTCATGGTACGGATTGTTGTTCTTGCCGATTGGCAATTACTTTTTCACATCCATGGGAATTGGAGCTGGCTATCACCGGTTGTTGACTCATAAGGGCTTCGAGTGTCCGAAATGGGTGGAGTACACGCTGGTGACTTTGGGTGTATGCAGCTTTCAAGACTCGCCGGCCCGTTGGGTTTTGGTCCATCGTGTTCACCATCAACACTCCGACCACCAACCCGATCCACACACGCCGAACGTTAGCGGCTTTTGGTCGCATATGGGCTGGTTGTTCATCGACAATCTCGATTTGAGCACGGCGAATGCTTACGATCGCTACTGTCGCGATTTGATGCGAGATCGCTATTACTTGTGGCTACAACGCAATTTGAATTGGGTGCTTGTCTACGCAGTTCATGCGTTGGCGTTTTTGCTGATTGGTTTCGGTCTCTCGTTCGTGTTTGCTCCAGAGAACATCACCCACTTTACGGCGTCGTTCTTCTTTTGGACCGTGATCATGCGAACGGTTTACACGTGGCATGTTACTTGGGCAATTAACTCGGCGGCTCACATGTGGGGCTACCGAAATTATGAGACTCGTGAAGACAGCCGCAACAACTGGCTGTTTGCGTTGTTGACTAACGGCGAAGGCTGGCACAACAACCACCACGCCGACCCTCGGTCTGCTCGGCACGGTCATCGCTGGTGGGAGCTGGACATCACTTACATCTCGTTGTGGGCGTTGGAACGCGTTGGTTTGATCAAGAATCTTGCTCGACCTAACTACCGTAAGCTTGACAAGAACACGGTCTAGGTTCACCGGCCGGGCCGATTCAGCGTAAAAAAGTAGCCGGCGACGGCTTAGCTTTTTATGCAGATTGCCTTTGTCAAAGCCATCGCCAATGACTGTCTTGTGGTTTTTTTTCCTCGTTTTTGACCGCATCGCCAGGCGGCTTGTCGATGCGTTCGGTTTGGGTTTCCGCCGCGATAACCGCGTATTTTCAAGGGAAACATTGCGAGGCGGCTCCGACAACGGTCGGGCTTTGCCAAGGATTTTGTTCGCCTGACCGGCCTCACAGCACTACATTTATCTGGTCGTTCGAAAAAACCGATAGGAATGAGAACGAAAAAGAAACCGTCTCAGGTCGAAGCTGATTTGCTATGTCAAATTTTATGAACACATTAAAAACCATCAACTCTTCTGTGCGGACGCTGTTGATTTTGGGCCTTTTTGGAGTCGTGGGCTACTTCGGTTATTTTGGCTACCAAAATTATGTGAAACCAAGCCAAGAAGCCAAGCAAGCAATCGCCGAACTAGCGACGCTCAAAGTCGATTTCGAAAAGCAAGAGACGCTGCTGAAAACGTCGCAAAAAGAACTCGCCGCCGCCACTGAGCTGAACGAGCGGATGGCGATCTCGATGAAGCTGCTGAAAGTTGATAAACGTATCGCCAACATCAAAGTGCTCAGCACGGGCAAAGACGATGACGGCAATCCGTTGATGAACGTGAGATTTACCGAAGTCGACTCCGACGGCCAGGAAGTTGGTAGCTCCAAGGAATACACCATTAGAGGAAACAAATTTTACGTCGATGGATGGATCGTGGCTTTTGAAGACAAGTACATCGAACAAGCGGATGAGCTTCGCGGTGCTTCCTTGTTTGTTTTCAAGAGTATCTACGGCAACGACGAACGTCCGCGAGATGCTCAACGGCTGGACAGTGATTCGCAGGATCGTCCAGGCATCTATGAAGACGATCGCAAGTCAGATTTCGAAAAAAAGATCTGGTCGGATTTCTGGGGAGTTAGCAATGATCCTCACAAACAAGAGGAGCTTGGCATCCGAGCCAGTCATGGGCAGACGACCTATATCGAAGGGCTTGAAGGCAAGACCTATCAAGTCGAAATCCGAGCCAGTGGTTCGATGGGCATCAAGATCGTCAACGAGCCTTAGAAAAAGAAAGTAACGAAGTAGAGAAGGTAAAGAAAGTAGAGGCTAGCTTTGCTGTTGCAATCTTAGGGCTGCGCGTTGCCAAAGGAGTCCTAGTGCTAGTAATGCTAGGCCGTTGGCCCAGATGATAGGCTGCACCCAGAAGGCCAAGAATAAGCAAGACGACAAACCAATCCACGCCGGCCAGATTGGGAAGATTCGCTCATCCGACGTCATTCGCAGCGCGCAAAGATTCGTGATCGAATAGTAAATCAAAACCGCAAACGCGCTGAACGACCAAGCGATTTTGATATCGCCGACCAACACGATCAAGCCAATGATCGCGGCGACGACTAACGTTGCCACCCATGGCACGCCTGTTCTGTCTCCCACCAAAGCCGCCTGCGTCGGCATTTCTGCTCGTCGCCCCATCGCCAATAGCACTCGCGAAAGCCCCAAGATCAAATTCAACAACACGCCCAGCATCGCCGTGATCGCTCCAACGGCCAGCACGTTGCCTGCCCATGGAATACCAAAGCCAGCGGCAATGGCGTGCAGCGGTGCTGCTTTGCCGATCGTGGCGGATTTAGACAGAGCTGTGGCGAGGTCTGAGTTGGTTTGGTTTGCAAAGACCACCACGAATCCAACCGAAACGTACAATGCCATCGATACCAACAACGTCACGATGATTGCTCGTGGGATGTTGCGCCGCGGGTTGTCGATTTCTTCGCCCAGCGTTGCGATTCGCCCGTATCCGGTATAAGCCACGAACATCAACGCGGTCGCGTAGAACAGGTTTTTGATCGAAAACTCGTTTGGGTTAGTCCCGCTGGGCATCGCATCGGCTAACGCATCACTAGGCCAAGCGTTTCCCCAAGCGTTTGGCAAACCCGCGATCACAAAAAACGCCAACGTGGTTAACGTGATCGCCACGATCAAGCTATTGGCAAGGCTCGTCCGGCGAATGCCAATCAAGGTGATCACCGTTACCAACGCCACTCCCAGCAGCGCCAGCGGTATTAGCCAAGATCGATCGCTCACACCTGCCAGTTGTAAAACGTACCCGCTAAAACCCAACGCCGCCGCGGCAGCTGAAGCGGATTTGGCGAACAGGAACATCCAGCCCGCCACAAAACCGATACGCGGCGAACACCATCGGTGACCGTACTCATAAGTCCCTCCGCTGACCGGGTGATTGGCGGCCAGTTGGGCGCTGCTGAGTCCGTTGCAGATCGCGACGATGGAGGCCAAGGCAATTGCAAGTAACGCCCAAACGCCGGCGACCGACACGCCGATCGCGATGCTGACAAACACGCCGGTGCCGACGATGGAGCCAAGCCCCATCATCGCCGCGCCGAACAGACCCACGCTACGCTTTAACTCTGCGTTTTGCGGAGAGTTAGCTGTCTTGGGAACACTCATATCTCTAGTCGAATTCTTGCTTAGGTTAGTTTAAGCGGAGTTAATTTAAGTTGAGGTTTCTGTTTTGGTTTAACTTGCATCGACCGCGGTTGCTGCGTCGAGTTTGACCATTGCGATCACCGACTGGCCGGGAGTGGGTTCAAGATCATAGTCGGCCGTGTTGATGTGCAGTAAGCCGTTGCTGTCGACCACGAACAGCACCAACACTTGGTCGCCATACTTGGTTTCAAAATCATGGAACGTAAACGCTTCGGAGATTTTGGTCAGCTTCGGGCGGAAGCCATTTTGATAAGCTTCTTGAAAACGATCCTCGCCCCATTCCTCTTGGAACAACTCGCGTCCCTTGGCGACCTCTCCGACCTTTGATCGATTTCCTTTGTCGGCATCGGCCGGTAACAAGCGGTAGACGTTTTGGCTGCCGAACAGGTGAGAAAAATCAGCGGCGGCCATCGCGTTGACGGCATCGTTTTTGGTGATTGCAAGAAAGCGACCGATGCCGGCGAGATCAATTTCCTCGTGAACGTAGTCAGATAAAATGCTTTTGCAATGAGCTGTCAGTCCCTTCATTTTGGCCGCGGATACATTTTGGTAGTTGGTGTCGACCAAAACAGCTCGGTAACCACTGGATTGCAAAATGGCCGCGACGTCGCGAATCCAAGCGGTCGCGCCGCCAAACAAAATACCTTGCGGGTTCGATTCGGCCAGTCCAAGCCGTCGAGCCAGTGGTGCAGCGCCGAGTCCGTAAACGGATACGGTGCCCACGATCAACATAAACGTCGCCGGAACTAAAACCGATGCGTCTTCGAACAGCTTGGATCCGGGTTCGGCTTCGCCCAAGATCCGCAATGCGAACACGCTGACCACCGCCGCGGCCACGATTCCTCGTGGCGCCAGAAACGCCAGGAAGATCTGTTCTTCGCGGTTCAAGCCGGATTTCCACATTGCCGCAAACACCGACAGCGGGCGGACGATCAAAATCATCAACACCACGAACACGATTCCTCGCCAACCAACCTCGCCCAATACGGTTAGATCCAAACGAGAACCGAGCACGATGAACAGGCACGAGATCAAGAACACGCCCAAGTTTTCTTTGAACTCGACAACGTGTTCGATCGAGATTTGTTTTTGGTTGGCGAGATAGATGCCCATCACGGTGACGGTGACCAATCCCGATTCGTGCATCAGCCAGTTCGAAAGCCCAAACACTCCTAAGGCACTCGCCAAAAAAGCCAAGCCGTGCAGGTAGTCCGGCAGCCAGTATCGTTTGACCAGTTCTGTCAAAATGAGTGCCGCAGTGCAGCCGAAGCCAATGCCGATCGCGGATGTTTTAAGGATCGTGATCACCGGCGTCCAAACGCTTGTAGCCACCTCATGACCATGGCCGTGGTGGAAGAACTGTTCGAACACCAGTACCGCTAGGATGGCGCCGATCGGGTCGATGATGATGCCTTCCCATTTGACGACCGAACCGATTTTTGGGTTTGGGCGAATGTAGCGTAGTAGCGGTGCGACGACGGTCGGGCCGGTTACGACTAGGACGGCGCCCAGCAGCACGGCGAGTTTCCAGTCGATTCCAAGCAGCAGGCAAGCCAGTAGGCTGGTTAGTCCCCACGAGACGACGACGCCGATGGTGCACAGACGAACGATGGCTCCGCCGACGGCGTCTTTGAGTTCATGGAACCGCAGGGATAGTCCGCCTTCGAACAGGATCACCGCAACGGCGAGCGATACTAGCGGGAACACGATTTTGGGGCCGAGCGTTTCCGAGCCGCTGATTTGTTGCAGCATCGTGTCGGGGTTCATCCAAAAGCCGAGCATCACGCCGAAGCCAAGCAGTAGGAGGATCGACGGGACACGGATCCACCAAGCGATCAGCTGAGCCAACATGCCGAGCAGGGGGACGAGGGCGAGGTAGATAAAGATGGGGTCGTCCAAGGCAGTGGCTTTCTTGATGCGTGGGAAATGAGACCACGAGATTTTACTCGCTGCAGGGGGGATTGGAGAAGGGCGCGATCTTAATCAGCCGTTCTGGCGATAGGTTCGTTCGTCGGCGATAGGTTCCTTGCAAGCGGGAGTGTTGGTTTTTTGAGCCGCCTTGGCGATGAGCTGGTTGGGTTGAGCTGTTTCAGCGAAGCTGAAAAAATGTGGAGATGGGCTTTCAGCCTGTCTTATACGCTAGTCCCATGCAATTGACAGGCTGGAAGACCATCACCACACACACAAATTTCAATTGCATTGGTAGAAAGGGCCGCATCAAAGCCCAGAACCGATTCAAGCAAAACGCTACAACACGACGGGTTTTCAGATCACCCGTTTATTTAGGAACTGTCCTGGAATAAGTTCCGCTTTTCCTAACCCGAATGCGTAAGCGAGGGATCATCTTGTCCCGCTAAATCCCTCGCTTACGCATTCGGGTTAGGTTTTTTGCTGATTTGAAGTCGGGAACTTATTTCGTGCCTGATCCTTAGCGACAGCGAACCGCTACTCGAACGAATGCCAAATCTCATCCACGGCAACGTCGGCATCGGGGATGATCTCCAGCCGCCGAAGGTAGCTCACCGCCGTTTTTATCGCGTCCTCGGGGCATTGATGTTCGGTGTTCCACTCGGTCAACGCAAACCATTGTTTGACTTGATCGACCTGTAAACTGTATCGCTCGGCAATCACCGGCACTGCATCGTCGTCTTGCATCAAGTCGGACGCCAGTTGATTGATCACGTCCAAAGCCGTTCGGACGACGTCCGCGTGCTGTTTCAAGAACGACTCGTTGACTGCGATCACAAACGCAGGCCAGAGAGTTTTGCGAACACCAACACGGCGAAACTCGCCGTTGTCGACCAAGGGCTGAGTCGTAAACTGTTCCCACATGAAAACATCTGCGTCGCCAGCGGCCAATGCTTTACGCGCCCCCGCAAGATTTTTGATCACTTGGAAATCCAAGTCCGTGGCCCAGTTTCGCTCTGCCGCATCCACGATCGCCATCAGATGCGATCCCGATCCGAAGCGGCTGATCGCATACTTTTTATTTTGAATGTCGTCGATCGATTGGATTTTCGAATTCGCCGCGACATGGATGCCCCAAATCAGAGGCGATTGGACATAGACTTTGACCAGCTTTGTTTGTCGTCGTTTGACCAAATCCGCAATCGCGCCTTCGGTCAGCAGCACTGCCATGTCGACTTCTTGCGCGGCTAACGCCTGAGTCATCGCGCCCGTTCCGCCAGGGTAGTCGCGATAACTCAAATCAATGCCGGCGTCGGCAAAGGCGTTTCGTTCCACACCATGATGCCATGGCAAATTAAAATGCTCGGGAACGCCAGCAACAACAACGGATGGTTTTGACACAGCTTCGTCTCTCAACACGTCAATTGGGTCGTCGGAACTTCACGACGTTTTTAGGAAACAGTTTTTTAATAGCGTTCGACTAGCGTTGGTTGTAATCGACAACGTTTACCAGCTCAGATTTCTGCAACGCTTGATTGGCTTTGATGGTGTTGTGGGCGACGCTGATCCAACGCTTCGGGCCGCCTGGCATGTAGCCTTGCGAGCCAAGCTTGCCGCCTTCGGAATTCAAGATCAAAACCTTTGGATAGGATTCGATTTGATAGCGACTGCGAAGCTGGTTGTTTTGTTGTTTGATCCAATTAGCTTGTAGATTGGGTCGAGGAAAATCGAGTTCCAGAAGAATCACATTTTCAGCTGCCCAATTTTTAAAGCTTGGCGTGTCAAAGACTTCATTTTTAAGTTTGATGCAGTAGCTACACCAGTTGCTGCCGGTAAAGTTTGCCAAAATCGGCCGGCCAGTTTGCTTGGAAAGTTTTACTGCTTCTTCGTGTGACTCGAGCCATTGAGGTTCGTTTTTGTCTTGGCCGAGATAGCTGGCCAAGGCAATGTTAGATGGTTCACCATGGGTGGTCGAACCGTCAGCGGTGGACGCTCGGCCTGTTGCTGCCGTCGATGCAGCGTTGAAGTCGATTTCGGCCCGGCGAGAATCTTTGCTAGTAGCTAGGCCGTCGGAATGTCCACTTTTCGTTGACGATCCTTTTGCAAATAAATTGTGGGGTGATGACGTTGCACGGCTTCCTTGGCAACCGCTTACAAGCGTCGCAACAGCTGTCATCAATAAAACTAAAACGACGGTATTTTGATTAATTTTCATTGAAAACTCACGTGAAAGCTGCTTTTTTATCGACGATAGAGGTAACCCGCCGTTTCATCCAGTGCAATCAAGTGGATTGTCGTTGGTCTTTGGGGTTCCGCTTGGAACCCCTAATGACTGGTCGAGCAAATCTGGTCTTATCAGATACGGCAGGTTACAATTACTCTTCTCCTCGAGAAATCAGCGTTTTGATTCGTTATTTCTCAAGCCATCCACTCTTTTTGACTAATCTTCTTGGGTTGCCATATCGGAACCCCTCTTCTCCAAAGACACAATAAGTTGCCTAAGCTTCCAAGCCAATCTAAATCGCCTGTTCCTCAAAGAGGGGCTGGGGTCGTTGCAGTTGATTCTGATGAGATTGATCAGGTTGATTCGAGTGCGCGCGATGACTGGAAGGGCGAAGGTGAAGCATCGGCAGTTGAGACAGAAAAAGATGATCGCGCGGCTCGTCGGAAACATTACGTGCGATTGTTTTGCTTTGCTTGCAATCGCTACGAAGGCCACTCGGTTGCCGATCGCAGTCGGCTCCTTTATTCGTTCCTGACTGGGGTGACGTTTGGGCTGTATTACTTCTTCGGTCGGCACGCTTGCCATTGCTGTGGCACGGTTCGCTTGGCCCGAAGTGACTGGCTAAACTTGCGATTCTTGTACCGCCGTTTTTGGATCGGCGGGTCTTCGCGAAACAGAAAAGCAAAATCCAAGAACCGATCCAAATCACGCCGCAACAGCTAGTTGGAATCAATGAAGCTAATTCTTTGGCTGAAAGCCCGTGTCGTTTTTTACCCGACTTTGCTGTGGAACATGCTATTAGGCCGCTGGCTTAAAGTTCGCAATTGGCACGATCATATCGCGCCGCACGTCATCGTCGGTGCTTTTCCGTTTCGCAGAGACGTTGCGGGGCTCGCCAAAGCAGGCGTCCAGGCTGTCGTGAATACCTGTGAGGAATACGGCGGGCCGACGGAAGAATATGAGAAGCATGGAATCGAGCAGTTCTACATGCCAACCGTCGATTTTACGCATCCTGCTTACGATGATGTTTGCCGGGCGATTGAGTTTATCGAGGCAAAGGTCGAAGACAAAAAAACGGTCTACATCCATTGTAAGGCTGGCCGCGGCCGAAGTGCAACGGTCGCGATTTGCTGGTTGATGAAACATTTTGGTTTGACCGCTGCCGAGGGGCAGTTTGTGTTGCTTGAAAAACGGCCGCATGTGAACGCCAGGTTGACCGAACGCCCGGTAGTGCAGAAGTACGAGTCTTCGCTAGACTATTAACTGTTTGCCCCGCAAATTTTTGAGCGACGCATTTTCTGCTTTGTCGCGAAGTGTTGGGGCAAGCGTTAAGCCGCTCAATATGTTTTATGCAACGCACCTGCGGAGATCCTCATGCTAGGCAAACTGATCCTGCTGTTCATCTTGCTGCCGCTGGCGGATCTATGGCTGCTGTTAGTACTCTCAAACTACACCAGTTGGCAGTTTTCTGTGATCCTGGTTATCATCTCCGGCATCATCGGCGCGTACTTGGCTCGGCGTTCATCGAAGGCCGTGTGGAGCAAAATCCAAGGTAAGCTCAGCCGTGGCGAATTTTCGACGGAGCTGTTGTCAGACGGGGCGATGATCTTTTTCGCGGCGGGGCTGTTGCTGACACCGGGGTTTATCACAGACGCGATCGGACTGTCGGTCTTGATTCCCCCAATTCGCAACGTCTACAAAAAACTAGTCGCGAAATGGTTCAAACTTCAAACCAACTTCCAAATCGTAATGCCGGGGGGCGGCGCTGAGAGGGAGGGGGCGATGGATGAGAATACCGTTGAGGGGAGTGTGGTCGACGAGTGAGGAGAAAGTAAAGAAGGTAGAAAAGTAAAGAAGATCAAGGCGCAGTGCGAGGTGGGACCTCGGGGGTGGGCGGTTTCGACTTTCGTTGCGTCGGTGTTGGCTTCGCCAGCGGCCTATGCTTTACCGCGGTCTATGGCTTCGCCACTGCGGTCTATGGCTTCGCCATCGCGATCAATGGCTCCGCCATTGGGGCCTTTACTTTATCCACTCAAACATGGCGAGTTCTTTGAGGCCGCGGATGAAGACTTGGTTGCCTTGCAAGGCTAGATGAGCCCATGTGTCTGAGCCGACTTTGCGTTTGTCCAAGAGCTCGAAAGCGTCGGGATTGGTTTTGAGGAGCATGAGGGTTCCGTTTTGGTCCAAGGCGAGGATTTTGTCTCCGACGGCAATCAGGCTCGCGTACTTACCGAACTTGCTGGTCCTCCATTTTTCGACTCCGTTTTTTAAGTCGTAGCATGCGAACCGCTGGTTCCGCAGGTGCGTGTAAGCGTGGCCGTCAACCACCACCGGCGTGCACATGTAACCTTGCGCTGGCAGCGTCCAACGCTCTTTTAATTCAAGCCCATCGTTGCTGGCGACCAATTCGAACAGCTTCGTTTTTCCACCGTAACTGCTGACAAAAATTGAATCGCCGTCGATCGTTGGTGTGATGATGTTCATGCCGCGAAACGCTTCGATTTTTTGCCGCCAGATTACATCGCCGTCGTCAATTTTGAGGCCCATCAGTTCATTGCGGGTTTGCACGACCAGTTGTCGTTGGCCGGCTAACGTGGCGATCATTGGGGAAGAAAACGCGCTGTTCATCCCTCCGCCATTCTCGCCGGCTTTCCATAAAACGTCTCCCGTTAGCTTGTTCAGTTTAAAGATTGCTTGTCCGGCTTGGGTGTAGATGGCGTTTCCATCGATCAACGGCGAACTGACATAGCCAAAGGCAGGTACTTTGGATTTCATTGTTTTGGGAAAGTCCAACTCCCAGATCAGATCACCATTGTCCGCGTTTAAACAAACTAGTTTGTCACGCATGCCGGCGACGTATAACTTTCCGGTGTCGTAGGCCGGAGTAGCGCGAATCCAATCACCGTTTGCTTTGGCAAAAAACGGAACCGACATCGCGCCTGCCCATTGTTTTTCCCAGAGCTTGTCACCGGTGTTACGGTCGTGAGCGGTTACGGCTTCGAGTTTTTTGCCAATCGTCTGAGTGGTGTAAACTCGATCGCCAACCACGAGCGGGCCGGAGTAACTTGGTCCCAGCGGAATCGACCAGACCTTGCGGAGTTGTTGGTCATTGAGTGACGTCGGCAACTCTAAGCCAGCCAATTTGCCATCCCGACTTGGGCCTCGCCATTGATTCCAATCGTCGGTTTGGGAAGCTGGCGTTTGGGCTGGTTGGAGAGGCATCACTTGAGCCGGCGTTTGCCCGAAAGCATTACTGCCCACGGCGGAAAATATGGCAATCCAAGCAACGCCGTAAAAGTGAGTAAGCATGTTGAGTGATCGCATCGCATCGGCCTCGTTCGGTTGGAATGACCCCATGAATCGTACGGTTTGATAGACCAAACGCTGCCAGAAAACGTCGGTTTTACCTACCATCGAGCCCGATTTTGACAGATTTCGGCCGCAAAAGGAACCATATAGCAGCTGCGATTGCATTGGTTTTTTACGAAGGATGGAGGGGCCGACCGCAATTAACCTGTAATTATTTGTTGATGAGCCGGACATTTAAGGAGGAAGGCAATGTACCGGTATTCACAGAGTTTGCGGCAACTATACTACGACCGCGCCATGATTCGATTTTAAGTGAACGAATCGCTTTGCCCATAACTGTTAAACTTTTTGCCACGATAGCCCGTGCCCACCTTAAAAGACCCTAAAACGATTGTTAGCGAAAACCCTCGCTCGGCGCCAACCGAGTCTTTACAGAGCGGCGAGGGGCCGGTGCGTCAGCTGTTGGCGTTATTGCCGATGACGGCGTTGTGGGCTTTGATAGCACAAGGCATTTTGAGCGTCACTCGCCTAGTGACTTCAATGACCGTCGGCGGCAAATTTTCCCCCGCGGTTGAACTCGGCACCGACCGAAACGAACAACTTGGCTACTACTGGATCGGTTTCTCTACGTTAATGCTGGTGGTTGCGTTGTTCGAAGCATTCGTCACGACTCCGTTCACGGTTTTCAATCAAAAGCAAACAGAAAAACAAAAGCCAAGGTTTTCAGCTCAAACGTTGTTTGTGGGGCTACTGCTGATAGGTTTGGTGGTGAGTGTTTCAGGTTCGTTGATTTTTTGGCAGTTTAAAACCGGCTATCTCAATCAAGGCCTCGCTGTTGCGTTGATCGCAACGGCTTTCTTAGCGCCGGTTCAATTGCTGCGTGAGTTTAGCCGTCGGTGGTTGATGGCGAACCTACGAGCCAGAGAAAGCTCGGTGCTCGAGCTTGCGTTCGCGTTTTTATTCGTTGTTGGGATTTCGGGTTTGTTGGTAACGAATCAAGTATCGGCGGCCACGATATTTTCGACACTGGCTGCCATTAACGCGATAGGGCTTGCCGGTTGGTGGTACGTTTATCGCAGCCAGTTCGATTTCTCGCGACAACAAGATCATCAGCCATTGACCAGCCAGATTCGAGACAATTTTCGTTATGGGCGTTGGGTTGCCGGTGAGAATGTTTGCATGGTGCTTACAATGTACTTTTGCAATTGGTTCCTCGCTTATCAGGCAGGCGAAGAAGCGACGGGGGTATTCGGGTCGTGCTTTCAAGTCGTCATGTTGGCGAATCCATTCTTGTTGGGGATTACCAGCGTCCTCGCCCCCCGCGCGGCGGCGGCGTTTAATGAACAAGGCTATCCGGGGATGCTCAAGGTGCTGATTAAATTTGGCTTTGTGTTATTTACGGTGATGATGCTGTTTTCGGTGCTACTGTGGTTCGCTGGCGACCAAATCACGGAAATTATGTTCCCCGCTACGAACCTGTTTTTCGCCGAGCATTTGTCTGGCCAAAACCAGATTACAGCGTTACTGGGGTTAGCTCTGCCAGCCATGGGGCTAAGCTATCTGGCTTCTTGCGGGCTAATGGCGGCTCATCGACCGCGTGATAACTTCTATTCCGCCATCGTCGGTGCTGTCGTTTTGATTGGGCTTAACTTGTGCTTCGCGGAAACCACATTGATGACGGCGGCAATTAGCTTTATCTTGTCATTCTGTGCGGCAACGACCTGCCGACTTATTTTTTTAGGAAACGCGTTTTTGAAAGAATCGCAACCTCATTAAAGCCGTCGACCGCGGACGTTGGCAATCAACCTGTTTGCCTTCCTCTACTATAAATCTCCCGAACCCAATCAAAAAAATTATGGACGCTCCAATCGCAGTTGTTTTAGCCGCTGGAAAAGGTACTCGCATGAAATCGGATTTGCCGAAGGTGCTGTGCGAAGCCAACGGTCGCCCACTTGTCGGCTACGTGATTGATGCTTTGCGGACCGCTGGCGTCGAAGGCCTTGTCGCGGTGGTCGGCTATCAGGCCGAAATGGTCCAAGAAAAACTCTCCAGCGTTGGCAACATTGAGTTTGCGTTGCAGGCCGAGCAATTAGGGACTGGGCATGCTGTGATGATGTGTAAAGAACAATTGGCCAACCACGACGGCCCGGTCGTGGTTGTCGCGGGTGACTCGCCGATGATGCAAGCCGATTCGATTAAAGCGTTGTTGGCTGAGTTCGAATCGTCGAAGCCGGCGTGTATTTTGGGGACGCTGTTGCACGATGACCCGACGGGACTGGGACGCATCGTTCGTGATGCCGATGGCAAGTTCACGGGGATCGTCGAACACAAAGACGCAACGGACGATCAGTTGAAAATCAACGAAGTGAACATGAGCACTTACATTTTTGACTGCAAAAAGATGATGGCCGCGTTGGATAGCTTGGATAACAAAAATAACCAGAACGAGTACTACATCACCGACTTGCCAGCGATTATGTTGCAAGGCAATGAAGACGTGCGTGCATTGCCAGTGCTGAAGCCGATTGAAGCGTTGAGCGTCAACACGGTCGAGCAATTAAAAGACGTCGAAGCGGCGATGAATGCCAGCTAGCGGAGCAACTGGTCAAAATTGTTTTGATCAGCTGCGAATGTTTCGCATTGGTTTAGATTTGTGGAAATCAGTGGCTTGGTGTTTGCTTCAGCGAGTTTGCTTCAGCGAGAGTACTAGCCACCGGTTGTCACAGATCCTTACGGATTGCAAGACGGCGGATCGCGAGACTTCAGGCTCGCCGTGGTTGTGGGTTTTTGAGCCGTTTCAAAATCACAACGTATCCGCGACGGAGGGAGATCTTTGCTGTCATTCGAGACTCTATTTCTCAAACAGCAGGTCCATCATTAGATCTTGAGAAACCTTCTCCAACGCGGTTTCCATATCGGCGACGGACACGTTCTCCGGCAATCGAATGTGTAGCTCGGCTTTGAACATTTCTTCGCCGGACATTGACGCGCTGAATAGTTCGGTCTCCATCACTTCGATGCTCCCGCCGCAACTTGCCACCCGAGCCGTGATGTCGTGGACAATCCCGACATGGTCTTTTCCGACGATTTCAAACCCAACGGTGCGGCTTGAGCAATCGGGCTCGCTGGCCGAATCGGTGATAACGATCGTTATGTCACTTGCGACATCGGCCTTTAACGCTTCATGCAACGCATTGAACTGGTTGTCTTTGACTTCGATTTCGACGATTCCAGCAAATTGACCAGCCAGATTCGCCATGTGGCTAACCAGCCAGTTACCGCCCTTGGCGGAAATGATCTCGGAAAGCTCTGCAATAATGCCCGGCCGATCCGGACCGATCACAGTAAAAGCAATTTTCTTCATGGCTATTTTTCATGTTCAGTGGAGATATTTATCTGTAGCGTTCAATGGCAAAACACATCATCCGCGATTGAACAGAAAACCAGTGTATCTCATTTTTAGGTTCTTTCGGTAGTTTAGTGTGTGAGTATGAACTGATAGCATTTAGGTGGCCTGCCCCAATGCCCGGGAGGGGGCCATGCTTACGCGGTTTTAAAATGGCCCTGAATCTACAAGGCCTCGTAAAAAACATGGTCACGGGACATCCCTGGCACCACATCGCACGCGTTGGCGTGCCGGCACTCAGAAGCTCCTCTTACCCTCCAAGCCGTGAAGCCATGGCACCCGCTCGACTGATAAAGCTCTCGAAACAATTGGGTCAGCCACTAAAGCCTTGGAAGCCCCCTTTTTTTGGCCCGTGATCCGCAAATGTTTTAACGGTCGATCGCTTTTTGAAACAACTGGTACGTTCGCGTTTTCAGCAACGGCAACGCTCTCGCGATCGCGCGGATGGACTTTTGGTTTTCCGAATCGACCCAGGAAAACTCCCATTCGTCGAACGCTTTGAATTTTTCAACCAGCCGAGCGATCAGCAGCATTGCGATTCCCTTGGTGCGGAAGTCTTTATCAACCCCCAAGGCGATCACACGTGTTCGTGGGCATTTTTTTAATAGCCGTGGCATCTGCAGCATCCGTAACAGGTCCCATTTCCCCTTGGTATTTCGCAACGCCCAATTGACGTCAGGGATGTTGACGATGTAGCCCACCAACCGGTCGTCCCAGTAGGCAACATGGATCATGTCGTAGCGGATGACGCGACGCAGGTTATTGATCATGAAGCCAAGTTCGGCGTCGGTCAGCGGCACAAAGCCCCAGCCTTCGGCTCGGACCTGATTTCCTAGTTCGTTAATGTCTCGCATCGTTTTTTCAAACGTGGCGGCCTCAACACTGCGAAAGGACAACTGCGGGAATCGGGCGAAGATTTTGTCTCTTGATCTGAACAGCTTGGCCCATTGTTCTTCGGGCGGGTTATTCGAATAAAAGTTGTAGCAATGAAACTCTCGGATTTGATCGAAACCAGCTTCGATCAATTGGTCGCGATAACGCGCAAAATTATAAGCGGTCATGATCATCGGAGATTCTTGGTGCCCATCGACCAGCACGCCAAACTCGGCTTTCATCGACGGATCCATCGGCCCTTGGATTTGGTCGCAACCTCGTTCGGCCAACCAATCTTGTGCGGACGCGAGCAACGCGTTGACGACTGCCTGGTCATCGATCGCTTCAAAAAAACCAAAACAGCCGATGCGATTTTGATTGTGTGTTTGTTGCATCTGGTCGACGATCGCTGCGATTCGGCCGACGGGTTTGTGGTCGATGTAGGCGACAAACATCTCGCGTTTTGCGTGCTGATAAAACGGATGCTTGTCGGTGTCTAGCTGCAAGCGGGCCATCGAATTCAGCGGAAATACGACCGCGGGGTTATCGTGATAGAGTGTTCGACGCAGCGCGAAAAAATCGTTTCGCTGGCGTCGAGTGGAAACCGGTATAACCTTGATGGTTGACATGAACTACGTTTGAAAGAAACGGGCAAATTGGAACGTGCCCTAGTGTAACAATTGGTGCAAAACAAAAGCGAGTGTCGATTAAACACTCGCTTGCTGAATTTTGGCAATTTGTTTAGGTGTCCAACACGGGATCCAAACGTGTTGCTCGCTACTCGGAAACGTGAGCAACGGCTTTGTGAGCAACTGCTTGGTTGCCTTCAAGCAACGGCAGGTGATTTGACACTTCGATGATTGCGTCGACTAAACGTTGCATTTGAGCCGGTGTGTGCAGCGCACTGGCGGTCATCCGTACGATCGAAATGCCGTAAGGAACCGCAGGGTACATGACTGGATTGACGATGATGTCGTGCTTGTCCATCAACATGCGAACCACCGGTAACGCCAATGCACCTTTGGTGAAAATCGATGTCACGGCACCTTCTGGATTGCCAATGTCAAAACCACCTTCTCGCAAGCCACTTCGTAGAACGTTGATGTTCTCCCAAAGCTGATGGCGACGCTCAGGCATCGCTTGCATCAATTCGAGTGTTTTGATCGTGGCCGCCGTGATCGGACTTGGCAGGGCTTTGGTTAGTACGAAGCTGGGAGAGTTGTACTTCACGAAGTCCAATACTTTTTTCGGACCACACAGGTATCCACCAAAGGTGCCAAACGATTTTGCAAAGGTACCGCCATGCAATTCAATTTCGTCTTCTACCCCAAACAGCTCAGGAGTACCGCGTCCGTTTTCTCCCATCACGCCGGTGCCATGAGCATCGTCGACGAACAGTTGAGCGTTGTACTTGTTTTTTAGTTCAACCAGATCTGGCAGTGGAGCCAAGTCGCCGGTCATTCCGTAAACGCCGTCGACGGCGATTAGCTTGGGTTGATCGATCGGGCAGGCCTTGAGTTGGTTCTCCAAATCATCCATGTCGTTGTGTTTGAACCAAGAGGCTTCGCCTTTGCAGAGTTTCGCACCATCGGAGACACAGCCATGTGCGTATTCGTCCACAAACACGCGTTCGTTACGACCGACGATGCATGCAATCGTGCCGCTCATCGCGCCCAAGCCGAGATTGAACACGAGGCAATCTTCGGTCCGACGGAACTCTGCGAGCTTTCTTTCGAGCTCTAGGTGCATGGTCGTGTTGCCGGTCAACGGCCGTGCACCGAGTGGGGTGCCGACGCCGTGTTCGGCGGTCACGTCGGCGGCAATTTTCCTGACTTCGGGATGGGTTGCTAGGCCGAGATAATCGTTGGTTGCGATCTGCAAGTACGTTTTGCCGTCCATTTCAATTTCGGGCAAACAGTTCGTGATCGGGAACTTGCGAAAGAAAACGCTTTCGTCATAATAATCACCAGAAAGTTTCTTTACTCGCTGCCAAAAAACGTCACATTTGTCAAAAATATCGGGCATCGGTCGGCTAACTTTTGTTGGTCAGGCTGATCTCTAAAAATTTAAAGCGTGCATCTTAGCCGCCAACTTTTTTTTTACAACGAAGCTAAAACGCCCGAAGCTGACTGGCAGACACCATAAGTCGCAAAAAGCCAAAAAAACGTTCGGACTTGGGACATTTTGGCACAGCTAAGCCGAGCATCCCATTAAGGATATTCGACGAAACTGGCAGTAATGCTCAGCGACTACTCTTGCCTTCTTATCGTCTCAACCGGCTCATCCGGATCAACGACAGCCCCTGAATTGTCTGCGTTTTTCGATTTTCGTCTCAATCGGAACAAAATTCCTACCGGACCTGCCAACATTGCGGGCAATAAAATCAAGTCTCCCGGCAACGCGGTCATCAACATTACCATCAGCAAGGCCGCAAACTTGGCTGTCGGCATGAAAACACCGAATAAAAACGGGGCGACTCCTAGGCCGCAGATCAGCGATGTATCGATCATCGCCTTGGCACAGTGCTCAAAGGCGTGCCGGATCGACGCAAAACGAGAAAGCCCCTCGACCGTTCCTCGGCGATACCAAGTCAGAAAGTGCAGCGTGTCGTCAACCGCGATCCCTAAAGCTACGCTGGCGGTCATCACCGATCCGATTTCTACTGAGAAATTCAACCAGCCCATGGCTCCAAACACGACCAGCGGTGGAAAGACATTCGGAACCATCGCCACGATCCCGGCTTGCACACTTCGCAAAACCAAAATCATGATGAACGTGATGATCAAAAACGCCGTCAAAAAACTGACCATCAAGTCTCGTAAAATTTGATGCTGAGCTTTGTAGACCAGTGGGATGCCGCCGGTCAACGATGCTTGCATTCCCTTCACGCCCAAGTGTTCGATTTGCTCGTCGACATTCAGCGTGACGGTTTCCAGAAACTTCCCGTAGTCGATATCGTTCAGCGCCGCCACACGCAAGCTGATCCGCCAATAGATGGTCCCGTCAATGACACGGACCAACTTGGCATCCACCAACGAATCAAAACTCTCCTGCCACAAATCGATTTTGGCTTGTCGATTCACGCGATCGATCACCGTGCGTCCCGAAGGAACATAGGGTTCGAACGTCGCGGCGGACAACGTTGCGTTCACGGCAGTCGATCGTTTGACGGTCCGTTCAATCGACTGCACTACCTGCATTTGCTGCCAACGCGAGAGTTCGACCTTGGGATCGAATTTTACCTCGACTTCCATCGGCACCAACGGCCCAAGTTTTTCTTCAAGCCAGTGATAGTCTTTGATGATTTTGGCTCGGCTGGCGAATCGGTTCTGAAGTTTGACGGAGGCCTTGAGTTTGAAGGTTCCTAGGGCGAGCACGACAACGGCGATCAAGATCGGCACAACGACTACACCGTGTTGGCGGCAAACCCAATTCAACAGCTTCGACGTTTTTCGACTAACGCCGGTGGTGCGCTCGCGTTTGTTCATCGAACCGTCGTCGGAAAATCGCTTACTAATCCGTCCTCGCAGCAAATACAGCGACGCCGGCAATACAAACAGCAACACCAACGAACTGGCCATGATGCCGCAAGCGGAAAAGAAACCGAAGGATTGGATGGGTTTGACCGAACTGGTTCCCAGCGACAACAATCCAACCGCGGTGGTGATCGAGGACAATAACACGGGGTACATTCCGTCGGCCATCGCTTGGTCCGCCGATCTCATGCCGTAGCCGAGTGTTGATGCTTTGCGATAATAGTTGACGATGTGGACGCAACCGGAGACGCCCAGAATGAACGTCAACGTTGGCAACATGATCAACGTCAGGTTCATTTTGCCACCGCACCAATACAGGATCGACAGGCTGATCGCTGAGCAAAGCGCTGAGAAAAAAATCACCAACAGCGTCAATGGCAAATCTCGCATGCGGAACCAGGTCAGCCCGGCCACAAGCACGACGGACATCCACAAGAACGTGTTGAGCGACTTTTTGCTTTCGGCTTCCAGTGTCGCACCGTCGGCGGTGGGGCCACCGACTTTTAAGTCGGCCGGTAAGACGCCGACGGTTTCTTCGGCGAGTTCGTAGGCTTTGTTGAAAGCCAGCTTTTGGTAGTCGGGGACGTCGGTTGAAGGGTATGCCAACAGACAAGTTGTTTTTTGATCGGCGCCGATCATCAACCCCGTGACGCGTTTTTTGGCCACATGCGTACGTACGCCCGAACGTTCAATCGTGGCGACTAAATCGGGCCCTGTCAGCACGCGGGAAAACAATTTGGTTTGCACCTCAGTGACAACGCCATCGATCTCGGTGCTTATTTGAACGGTTTCGTTTTCGAGAGCCTCTTGAAACGTACGCACTTGTGGATTGTCGATCGTGCAGTCTTCCCAGCTCACAACGATCATCTCGTCGCCGCCAAAGCGTTTGAGAAAATCGTCGTAAGTGACGGACTCTTCGAATCCGTCTGGCAGCCACTGGCGAATGTCGGACTTGTAGACCTTGAGAGCTCGAACTGTTCCGGTCAGCACAATGGGCATCAAGAACAAAGTGAGGCAGAGGATTAACGTTGCCCATTTTTCTAGGAACGTCTTGCGGCCATCTGAGTCGATCGCAATCGGAGTCGGCGACGTCTGGAAGGTTCCGCGAATGGTAGAAAGCAAACCGCTATTGGTAGGCGTTTTTTTCTGAGAATCCAAATGTTGATCGCCGGAATTCATTGCTTCTCTCAAATACCAAACTGGCTGAGCCAGTTTTGCTCAGTGGACAACAGACTAAAAAAAATGCCGTTCGTCAATGATTGACGAACGGCATTTGACTGTGCAATGTCAGATGTTTTGTGGCAAAGGACCGAAAACTCTTGGTTTACTGGTTAGGCAATTTGGACAGCTTTGTCAAAATCGCTTTCCGTCAACGACTTGTCGTTCGGCTTCGCCTCATATGTGCGTTGGCTTAATAGTGAGTGCTGGCGCTTCCGAAGTCGACGTTGCCGACCATGTGGAAGTGGTTGTGGTCGATGTACAGAACTTCGACTGACTCTTCGTCGTGCAATGTGTGTGGTACTGGCCAGCTGACGATTTTCTTTTCGCTGAAGTACACCGTGCACTTGTAATGAGCGTGGTGCAACTGGGCAGGGCCGATCAAAGGAATCACGCGTGCTGGATCGATGTAGTCAGCGATCTTTTCTTTCACGATGACAACGTTGTTGCGTTGCGTCTCATTCAAGAACGGAATGCCACCTTGGACCGGTCGAGCTCGCTCAAGGGCTCGCCAGACTTCGTCGTCCGATGGCGGATCGAGTGCTTTGACAGGGCCGCCCGAGGTGATCGGGCCCATGATCGGAACCCGAGCGTAACGCTCGTCGACGTGGAATTTATCTTCCAGCTTTTTCGAAGCGTGAGCAGAGACTGGAATCGGAATGCTCAAGATACCGAGGCTCGGGCCAGTGGTATAAAAGCATCCGGTACTAAAAACTGCCAAAGCACTAAGCATTAGCGACATGGTGACAGTTAACTTTTGGGCGAACATTGCATATTCCTTTGAGGTGTAACACTCTTATGGTTGGTTATCGTGTTAAACCTTGCGGGACTTGCGGGTTTTTCCGACTATTCGGAAAAGAACATTCGGGTGCTAGCATGCGGGGCTTGCTGGGGGGGGCGATGAGGGTGGGACGCTGCGAAAACTGAGGGTTGGTGAACGCGATGGTTGGGATGCGTTCAGGGGCTGGTTGGCGATGGAGGGTGGAAGCAAGATTAAGGGGCTTGGTATTGGGGGCGAGATACGAAAAAAAAATCCCTCGGCAACGGATGGCTGCCGAGGAATTTTTGGGTTTTCAAATTGAATCCCGCCAAAGCGAAACTCTCTCTCGATCAAGCCCGTCTAGAGTGGCTCGGATCAAAGATTTACTTATCGTGGAAGTCGAGCTGCCAAAAGCCGTCGTCCCATTCCAAAGAGACTTTACGCCAGCCTAGTGGGACTTGGGGGTACGGGTAGAACGGGCCGATGTATGGCCAGGCCGATGCAGAGTACTGTTTAGGGTACGATACGTTTCCGAAGTTTGGGTGGGCTGCGTAGCTTGGCCAGGCGTAACCAGGAAGCGAAGGTGCTTCGCTGCCTACTGCTTGTCCGCCATATCCACTGGCAATTGGCGGTCCACTTGAAACAGGTGCACCAACATCGTAGCCACCACCATAACTGCCACCCACTACTGGAGCAGAGTATCCACAGTCAGGACCTTGGCATGGAGCTGAAGTAGCGTAAGGAACGGGTGTGTTGCTCACTACGGCCGACGACATGTTTACGCTGACAGGAGCCGGTGGAGTTGCGTAGGTAGGTGCCAATGCACGAGTCGAGCTGCCGCCGAACGAAGCCGAGCGAGCTGGAATGCGTCGCTGCCCTTGCTGGTAGGCAACTTGCTGAGCGGATTCTTGAGCTGCTGCAGCAGGGATGACTTGTGAAGCGTAATCCACGGCAGGTGCTTGCAGCGTTTGAGCGTTGGCGACTTCGATGTCGTCAACGACTTGCAGAACACCCAAATGAGCGGCTGCTTGAGCCGTCTTTAGGATCGTCATTTCTTGGGTCGCGTTGGAAACATGGCCTTTGAACCAAACGGTTCCTTCTTCGACACGCATGTCGACATTGAAGCCCTTTAGATTTCCTTGCTGTTGCTCAGCTTGCAGCCGAGACTTGATGAAATCGGCGATTTCCTGATCATCAGCCATGCCTACTACTGGCATGAGCGAAGTGACCGCGACCGCGATTCCTAGCACTAAACGTCGCATCAGATTCCTCCTAGTTCAAATCGTTGACCGCAGTCAAACCAGTCTCGACGCTGACCGACAAACGTCTGTCGGTATCTTGGGTAACGTACGAGATGGATGGCCAAGCTTTTTGTGGGTGGTGTTTATTTTTGTTTGGCAAACGGTTGCTTGCCGAATCCGAACCAGAGGGCTGAAAACGCGGGAAGAAGGCGTGCATGGTTGGCAGCGTTGTCGATTGACTATCGTTGCCTGCACTGGTCGATCATTGCGGTGTGTTCGCTGCGGCAGATTGACTGCTTCAAGCGATTCAAACAATGATCTGTAATTGCCCCCCGGCGGATTCAGACCTTTGAATCCAAAGTAGGTTTCGACACCCAAGCGGTCACAGAGTCACAATTTTTCCGATTTTAACGATCTTCTGCAAAAAACGGTTCGAAACGATTACGACGCTAGCGTCCTGCGGGTGGAAGAAGTAAAGAAAGTAGAGAAGTAAAGAAAGTAGAGAGTTGTTCGTCTCTGCGAGACTTGCCCCGCGCTGTGCGATGTGGCGGTTGTGGCTTAAAGAGTGCTCGGTGGGCGGCCCAAATATTTCGGGTGCTTTGTCAGGCGAGTGGGTGCCATGCTCACAGCTTGCGGGGAAGAGGACCTGCCGAGTGCCGGCATGCTTACGCGTGTGATGTGGTTCTGCAGGAGTCCCGTGAGCATGTTTCTTGCAGGGCATCGTAGAGTGAGGGCATCGAAGAGTGAGGGCATGTTTAACCGCGTAAACATGGCACCCTCACGGAGAAGAGCCAAGGCGATGGTTGTATTGAGGCGAGACCATCTAAGGGCTGTCCGTTCAGGCAGGCCAGCTCGACATTCCCAGAAGCACTAACAAAAAAAGGCCACCGAAGTGTTGAACTCCGGTGGCCAATCATATTTTCAGCTTGTTAACTTTTCTACTTGTTAGCCTTTGGCTTTCGCCGTTTTTCGCGAACGATCTCCCGTTCGAGCGAGCCAAGTGAAATGTTGGTTTCCACCAACTTGCCTTCGCGATCGACCAACACAATCGTTGGCTCGGTTGCGATACCTAATTGTTGAGCAAGCGGGCTGCCGTCGACGCTTCCTGGTGCGTGAAGTTGCAGCCAAGTCATCGTCTTGCTGTTGCGAGCAACGAAGGCCTTGAAGTCCTTCGTCGCAGTAGCATCTGTTCCACCATTGGTTGCACCTTCAACATTGCAACCAACGATCGCAATGTCATCCTTGAACTTACTGTTCAATCGAGCGAGTTCTTTGATGTCGCCTTCGTTGCAGCACCAAGTTTCCCAGAAATGCAACACAACAATCTTTCCGCGAAGCCGAGAAATATCGAACCCCTGTCCCGATCCGGTCCTGCCAACAAACGGGAACGTTCTTCCAAAGCTGCCCAAGCGTACTAACGCTCCAGCTGATCGCTTGCCGAACGCGGTATCTTTGAAACGCTTCGCGCACTCGCGGTACCACTCCATCGCTTTTTCTGGTTCGTCAGGTTCGTTCACTTCGTAATGCACGGCCAACTGGACCAACGCGTCAGGTGTGAATCGCTTGCTATTTGGGAACGTTTTCTGGAACTCCTTGAGCTCGGCGATAAGCTTTTCCTGAGCAGCTGCACGCTGCTGTTTGGATCCGTTTTGGTTCGCCCATGCGTACTCGGCAAAGATTGGTCGCCATTTGACGTAATCGAGCCCAGCAGCCCCTTTGTTGGCCAGCATGTACTTGTTCAAGTAAGTGATGCCATCAGCGAAGCGATCGTTTTGATAGGCACTGCAAACCGAATCGGTCAGGTTTTCTTGCCAGTTCGCCGCGTTGACGGGGTCTTTCTTTTCGTTGTACAAAGCAACCAGTTTGATCAAGGCATCGGCCTTGGCTCTTTCACCGCGTTCGACAGCGACGCCCTTGGCGGACTCAAGTGTCTTTTCTGCTGCAGCTAGGTCGTCCAGCAAATCGGTTAGCCGGTTATCGCCGGTGGGTTCTACTCGCCCATAATCTTCACGTGGGAAAAATGCTCCACCGTTGTCCAGTGGTTGTTTCGGGTCCACGATTTCAGGCAGTTCAACGATTCGCCAGCCTTCGCCAACTTTAACCATCGATCCTAACGCGACTTGCTGAGTACTGGTGCCATTTTCGAAGAAACCAGACGCGTGATCGTAGATCACAAGATCTTTTTTGTTTCCACTCGACGCAGCCATCATGGCGGGTTGGCCGTTGCCAGCGTAAACCCATTTCGATTTAGTATTGATCACTCTTTGACTGCTGGCCATGGTCGAGAACTTCGATCGAGCCGTTTTCCAACGACTGGCCACGTCGGTCAAGACAGCTTTGTTGAGCCCCAAGGATTTGAGTTCGGCTTCGGACAAAAGCAATCGGTTGAAACGTTTTTGGTCTCGTTTTTTGATCGCTTGAAAACACTCGTACGCAACCTCTTCGGGAGAAATGGCTTTCCAGTAGTCAATCTCGCCGTCCTGATTGCTGTCGACGCCCCAGCGAGTACCGGCAGGGCCGAGCCAGCGGTACTGGTCTAGGTTCTCATCAAAGTTGGAGTCGACGTCACGGTAAACCTCGAGGCCTTCGTAGTAGTACGACCACTGGTCCAATTTTTCATCTTTATTCGTATCAACGAACTTGCGCAACACGCGGCCAGTTTCGTGGTAAACCACAAAGCCTGGCGGTTTGGTTGTTCGTTCGATTTTGCAGCCCTTTAGGATCGCCGCGTTGGGTTGCTCGTAAGTCAGCTCCGAAGCAAACTTAGGCTTAAAGCCCATCGCTTGGTTTAGCTGTTTGTTCTGAGCTTCAAGAGCTTGAAACGCTGGCAGGATGCCAGCGATAAAGCCGAGTATTAGTGTGAAATTCAATTTTTGGAACCGAATAGTCATGCAAAACTGCCTGTCGGAAGGGTGGGTGTACCCGAGCTTCAATACAATAAAATCTAGGCGAGCTCGCTCGGCAGCTGCCCCAAATCGATAGACTACTTTTAGCAAGACCTCGCCGAAAGTCTCGATGAAGAGTATTTACGACGGATTGTCAAAATCGACTGGAAGAGTTTAACGATTGCCACTCGAACCAGCCAAATGCGAGCGAAAACGTCTCACTTTGACGGTTCAGAAGCCACCTCCAGACGGGGCGACAATCCCTCGTCCTTTGTAAAAGCGACCCAATCAAGCCGAAACTTGTTTGGAAATGTGTCAGTAGTTCCGACCGGATTAACTTCCCAGCGTTCAGGAATGCCGATAAAACCGGGCTCAAACGCCAGTAACCCGCGTCTTGATTTGCAATGCAGATTTTGCCGACAGATTTTTGCTTTTTACTTCAGAAGGCTTTTCAAAAAAACGATAAACAAAGCTCGAAAGCCGTTTGACAGCAAAACAGTTGTCCGTAGAATATCGCGACACGAAAGACGGTGGTAAGCAGTTTCTGCAAACCACAAATCGTTATTTGTTTCCGCTATTTAGACGGCGAACCGATAACTGTCATTCCGCAGCCCATACAATGGGCGTGTAGCTCAGCTGGTTAGAGCGCATCGCTGATAACGATGAGGTCCCAGATTCGAATTCTGGCACGCCCACTTGCTTACAAGCTGGCCTATTTGTGGCGGCATGTGAGTGGTGAAGATGGTTAGAGGAGGTTACACTCTTCTGACGGATAAACGGGGACGTAGCTCAATTGGGAGAGCACCGCCTTTGCAAGGCGGGGGTTAGGGGTTCGAGCCCCCTCGTCTCCACTTACCTCGAAAAGCCCGCTTCGGCGGGCTTTTTTTATGCGCCCGCCGAATGCCTAGCCTGGTCTTGCTTGGTAGATCCAAGCAAAATTTGAAACCGAGGCTTCCTGAAACCACGGCTTCAATCGCGGCGATCATCGGTTGGGCAACATCAACGCCAAAGTCTTTGCTCGACTGCCCGCTGCGGATTGGGATGCTCCAAAGTCAACGCTGTCGT
>JALZWN010000048.1 GCA_023300235.1 Mariniblastus sp. | reverse complement strand
TCATTGCCATGCCCAAATAGATCATGGCCAAAGCCTTTAAGACGGTACCTGCCCAATAAGTCTATCCGTGGCAATAATAAGTTCTTACTCGCCAACAGTTCAAGTTCGCGACGCTTCAATCGCCAGCGTTGCCGGCGAATTTCTGTCCGCCGCGTCAACGCGTTTTCGCGGATGGATTGCCAGTTGAAAACGGATTCGGCGTCGTTTGGAACGTCCACTGGAAGCACTAAGTGACCTTCATTCAGCGGCATTCCGGTAATCAAACGAAATCGACGTTCAGCAGTTCGAACACCACCAGTGCGACGAAACGTACCGCTAGAACTGCCGTTATTGGTTCGGGTGCCCTCGTTAAGACGACCGTGAATCGCCTCTTCAACTTCAACCGCAAACCGGTAGTACTGCTCTTTGGCTTGTCCAATCACCGCAGCACTTTTTTCTGCTCGGTTGGCTTCTAGGTTTTGCCAAATTTCATACGCCCCATTGCGAGCATCGATCTTTGCTTCGAGATCACGATAGGCGAAATACAGATCCCAATAGGTGTTTTCTACGTCGCTGACAAGGTCGCGAATTCTCGTTTCAAAGTCGGCCAGAGCGATGTCGGAGTTAGTGCGAGCGATCGCAACGCCGTTGTAAACGCCTGTTGCGTTGTTTGGTCCAGCGATTCGATTGAAACGTGTGCCAGCTCCTTGAAACAATGGCTGCCGGAATTCGGCTTCGAGCGATAAGTCATAAGCAACGCTGCGAGTGTCGTCCCCGTTAAAGCGATTCGACGGCGAATTGTTTAGTTCGTAATCGATGACGCTATTGACGCCAAAGCTGCCGCCAGTGGCTGAAAGTTTTGAAATCCCGGCCGAATACTGAGCGAGGTCTTGTTGGAACACGCCCTCGTCGCCAATGAATTGGTTGTTAAAAAAGTTATCGTTCTTTTGGAACAACAGCTGACTTTCATAGGTCGCATCAAACGCACTCAACGCCGCCTCTTCGCCAAAACGTGGATCTAAATAGGCCAGTGAAGGGTCTAAACTGGTCGCAGCCGCATCGGGGGCTCGTAGGATCAACCCGCCAAGGTCACGCACGATCGGGGCATTGGTGAGTGCCATTTTGATGGCGTCTTCCAAGCGAATTTCTCGAAAGCTGGTGGCGCTATTAAAATTGAAATCATCCAACGGAGCGGTTTCAAATTGATCGAACACTTCGGTTTGAATGACCGATCCGTCGGGCAGCCGTTCTTGGATCATTGCCGATTTCGTCGGTAGATTGCTGCCTAGCGAAGGGGCATCGGGGTAAAGTTTTCTACCCGATTGGCCCCGCCCCGGTTGCTGAGCCACGTTCTGAGCAAAGTCAGCCAAGGAATCTTTGAACACCAAACCTCCATCATTCACTCGCGCACCGGTGCCTTGAAAACGGCAGCCTGCCATTACCAATGCAATCATCGCGATGATTAGAAGTCTGAGTTTCATGAAACGGTTTGGGTCGTGATTTATAAGTGACCTAAAAAATTGGCTAGACCGCTAGCGCATATTCGGCCGCAAGGCTGTGTCTTTATCGGACAGTTAAGCTTTGCGGGTTGATCTGATCGGCGAATATTTAACGAAAAAACTGGATCGTTTTCTTACGCTCTGCCGATAAAAGAAACACGGCCGTGCCTGAAAAATCAAAGGGATCTTGGCTTGTCGTATCAACTAACAACGTGCTGAAAAGCCGCACACTGTTCTTTTTTTCATCTTCAAAACATCGTGGCTGCTAGCAGCGCGACGCTATCCTCATGAATCGTTCCTCCGCTGCGAAGCCTGTCGGGAAGATCGATCGACTGCTGGATGAATTAGCGAATCTTGCTGCCAGCCCCGACGTGAGCACCACGCAATTCTTTCGTCGAACGGTACAAGTCACCGAGTCGCTGCTGGACGTGCAATGGGCTGCGGTGGTTATAAGTGCAGGTGATGACGACAGTGCAAAAGCTCCCATGCTGGTCGCTGGCGGGGATGAATCGTCAAAACAGCTGGCCAATCTGAATCAGCAATTTCTAAAAATTGCCGGACAATCGTCGGACACCAGTTGGCTGAAATCGCTTGAGCGTTCACCGCATGTTGGTTTTTCCCCGATCACGCTTCGCAACCAAACTTGGGGTTGGTTGATTGCCGCCAAACAGAAGTCGACTCCCATCAAAGGTTTTGAAACAGAAGTTCTGGCCGGTATTGGCGAGATCGCGGCCGAACATTTAAAAACAAAATCCGCACAACGCGATCAAGAACAAATCCAATTTCATAATCGCTTGGATGCCTTCAAACTAAACGCGCATGCGAACTTAGGGGTGCAGCGTGCTTCCAAACAGATCACCAACGACGTACGGTGGCTATGCGGATGCGAACGAGCAACTTTGGTATCGTTGCGGCGCGATGGGCGGTCGAAAGTGTTGTCGGTTTCCTCGATTGCCAAAGTGGATCGCAGCAGCGATTTCACGAAACGTTTGCAAGCGATGGTGTCTTTGGCTGCCAAGCATGGTGCGTTGATCAGCTCGGACGCAATCGGTGGGCAGGCCGAAAACGGAAAACTTCAATCGCTCGTCGAGCAATGGACGCAGGCATCTGGTTTTGGTTTTTTGTTCGGAGTTCGGTTGGTGGATCGAATCGACCACAAAACCATCGGATATCTAGTGCTCGAAAGCGACGTAACGATCGATCGCGCCAGTTTTGCGACGGCTTTGCGACAGGTTCAACCGCATGTTGCCGTTGCGATGGCCAACGCAACTCGATTTGAAGCGATTCCGTTTCGCAATGGGTTGGCGGCGTTGAAAGGTATTGTTCAGGTTGGTAACTTTATGAAACTCGCCATCGCCGTGGCAATCATCGCCGCGGTGGCAACGGCTTTGTTTACTTTGCAAAGACCCTTTTCGGTAAGAGCGACCGGCGAATTGCTGCCGCGAATCGAGCAGACCGTCTCCGCTCAAGTCGATGGTGACATGGCGACGGTCGAGGTCGAACACGGCCAAACGGTGATTGCGGGGCAACGTTTAGCGACATTGAACAGTCCCGATTTGATCGCCGAAATCGAGAGCGTAGACGGCGAGTACGCAAAGACTCGGCAGCTGATCGAATCCAAAAAAATCTTGATGGGCCAATACGGTCACGCTGGCGATCCGGCTCTGGTGGGGAGACTGGCCGTTGAAGTTAGCGATCTTCAATTTCAACTTGAATTGTTGCGAAATCGTCAAACGTTTTTGAATGAGAAGCGTCAACAGCTGAGCATCGTCGCTCCTGGACGCGGCCAAATTATCACTTGGCGTCCGCAAGCGAATTTGTTGGGCAAGCCGGTTCGCTGGGGCGACCCGTTGTTCCAAATCGCCGATCTGGATGGCGATTGGGAAGTGGTGCTGCAAGTACCGGAACAGCGTATTGGTTACGTTTGGGATCAGATTGACAAAGCAGATGGCGGCAAATCGGCGACCAGGAACTTAGCACGCCAACTGTCGGTCGAGTTCTTTTTGCAGTCCAATCCCAACCAACGATACTCATCGAGCGTGATCGAGATTGCTCGGTCGGTGGAGATTGATCCAGAGCTTGGAGCATTGACGACGATTCGTTGCCGGGTTCCCGAAGAGCTCAAGCATTGTCGGCACGGTGCGAGCGTGGTTGCGGACATCGATTGTGGAAATCGCTCATTGGCGTTTGTATGCTTTGGCGAATTCTGGGACGGCTGGCGAAGAAGTTGGGTTCGATAGGAATCTTCTGAGTTGCGTTCAGAGGCAAATCGGAAAATTAGCGACGCCAATAACAATGGCCACGCCGCTCCATGCGGGGCACAAGGCTCGAAGAGACTCGCAACTCTACCTTCTTAGAAAAAGAAAAACAGCCCGAACGAGGTCTCTGTGTTAACAACGAGTTAAGCAACAATGGAATCGGGGCAAGTCGATTCTACTGAAAATCAGAGACGCCCGTGGGCTTGCAAAGAGTTCTTTCGTCAACCAACCACTCTGGCTGGATCGAGCAAACTCTGCTGTCCCTAAAAGCAAGCCGCGTGCCAGTCCAAGAAAAAAAAGATGGCTCAGCGTCGACGAAAAATTGCTGCCTGCTCAATTCCGCTTGGCAGTTGTGCGATTTCGCAACAGGCCGGCCGCTTTTTGTGTTGCAAAATTGAGCGATCGAGGGATTCCTCGGTTTTGCCGGTGTTTTGCGGGCAAAATAGTCCTCGGGGAGCATTCTGATAGGGTGATATGTAGCGGGGGCGTTGCCTATCCACTGGTTTTTCGGGGTATTTAGTGGCTTATAAGGCCAAGGGCTGGGGCAGCTAAAATCTGGGGCCGCTGCAATCTAAGAAAGCGGTGTAGTTTGGGTTGGCGCTGCCGCCTCCACCTTCCGGCTGGTCGTTCAACTCAGTGACTCAGCCGGCTGAGCCACTAAAACCTCCAAAGACCCCTTCTACTACGGCAGGCTGATTCGGCTCAAGAAGTCGCAGCTTTTTCTTTTGCAGCCTTCTCTTTGGCCGCTTTTCGTTTTGCCTTCTTAGCCGCTGCTGCGGCCGCCGCCTTTGCTTGCTTGGCGTTCTTGACCGCCTCGGCTTTCTTCCGCTGGGCTTCCTGCGCCGCCTGATGCTTGGCTCGCAATACCTTGAACTCCGCGTCCGGAATAGGCTTCAACTTCCCGTTGAAAGCGTTAACGTCGTCCATGAAAAATAAATGCCCATGGTCAGCAGTCACGATCAGCTGAGTTTCTTCCCAGTTACTATTCTTTTCGACCCAATCGACGATCGCCTTGAACGCGTCATCACCACTGAAAACCGCACCGATCGAATTGTCGATGTTATTTTGGTGGTTGGCCCAATCCACTTCACCGGCTTCGACCATCAAGTAAAAGCCAAGTTCATTCTTTTCTAACACGCTCAACGCCGCCGAAGTCATCTCGGCCAAGGTTGGGTTTTCACTGATGTCGGCTTCGGAGTACTTATCGGCCTTTGAATTACCACGGGTTGGATCGTAGTCACCATCGGCGGTTTGATAGGGGAGGTGCCCACCTTTGACACCAAAGAAACCGAACAAGCGTTGATTGTTTTTAACCGCTTTGGCCGCCGCCTCGTTAATCACGTCCGTACCGTCTCGCCCTTCGGTGCGTTGAGCCACCACGTACTTGTCACCGGCATTGATGGCTTTCCAATCGTCGTTGGCAATGTACTTTCGCCCCGGCACGTAATTACTACCTTGTTTGGCACGATCGTCTTTGGCAACTTCGCCCCAGCCACAACCTAACAACACGTCGACGCCCGGTAACGGCTTGCGATGACTAACCGAGGACAATCCCAGCAAGTCTCGAGCGATGTCTTGGTAGTCGTTGCGAGTGACGTTGTTGGCATACACGCACGCGGGAGTGGCATGAGCAATCGGAACGCTGGTCACGACGCCCACGGAGAAACCTTCGGCCTGCATTTTACGAGCAAGCGGGAGGAGCTGCTGGCCGTCAGGAGCGACGTTGATCGAGCCGTTATATGTTTTTGTGCCAACGTTCAATGAAGTTGCTGAAGCGGCCGAATCCGTCCATGGATGCTGCAACGCTTTCCAATCGCCTTTTAAGTAAGACATGCTTGGCGGCTGCGACATTGCAGTTTGACCACCGTACTTGGCGGAGTAACCGCCCAACCGTTGGGAGCCCTGAACTTTCAAGACTTGACCGTTGACATCGGTTTTTGTGTCGCTGTTGTGCGGTGCAGTCACGCAGTAGCCGCGATCGGATTCGGCGGCTTTGTCGTAATCTAAAAACGCCAGCCCCGTGTCCCAACCGCGAATCGACTGCTCTAATTTGTTGCGGTAAACCGTTGCTGCATGGGCGGTGTCCCAGTCCATGCCGTCGAAGACCAACAAGATGATGTTCTTTTTTAGCGATTGCTGAAACGCTTCATGATTGAGCTTGTAAATATCGGTTTGGTCAAAATACTTTGCGTTCGGATTGAGTGTTTCTTCAGGCAAGAAACCGTACAGCTGTTCTAATTTTTCTTGGCTGCGGTAGACCGAGTTTTTTCCTTGAACCGAATCGAGGCTTACCCCAAAACTGTAAACCGGAATCAAGCGATTCGAATGCGTTTTCCAGTCGGTGTAGTTTTCGGTCGTATCGCCCCAATGGCCCCAGGTCGCTTTCCCCGTTTCGATCGCCTGGAATTGCAGCGAGCGAATGGTGTCGGTCGTGTCTTGCTGAGCAAACGTGTTCGATGTGCCGGCCAAAAAAGTACAGGCAACAACTAGAAACCATCGAGCGATCATGGAGTCATTCATATAAGAGTTTGGGGGTCAGAAGCCCATATTGTAGCTCGGCATCCAAAGACTCGGAATTACCGTATCCGCAGTTCTTTCTCCAGATTTTAGGCAGCACTGGCCAGTGTTTGGACGTCCGCCGATCCGATCTCGCCAACAAAGTTCAAGTCCGCCGATTCAGCCTCTTTGCTGCCAAAGACAAACACGCTCGTTCGATTGTTCTCGCACAGGCTCGCTACCGCCGGACGAATGGATTGCTCTACCATCATGATCGGGCGGAAACCGGTCACAATCATTTGCTCGGCCATCGAATTGATCGCTTCGGCTAAACTTTGACGCATCGTCATTGATAAACCAATTCGAATTTCGTGCTGGTCATTATCCCAAGCACAAGCCAGTCGATGCTGGAGTTCACTGCTCAAGGTGAACACCGATACTGGAGCACGATCAGCCCTCGCCAAACCAGCCGCGATGTGATGCGACAATCGTTGCCGGACGTGCTCGGTCAGTTGCCAAACGGATTTCGTATTGGTCGCATGATCGCCAAGTGTTTCCAAAATCAAGCCCAGTGGGCGAATGGAAATGCCTTCTTTAACCAATGACTTGAGCACTTGTTGCACTTGTGAAATCGTCAGCAGCGACGGAACCACTTCTTCTACTACCGTCGGCGAAGCAACTCGCACACTATCGACCAGCAGCTTAGTCGTGTCTCGCGTCAGCAGATCGTCGGCATTTTCGATCGCAGCGAACTCCAATTGCTGTGACAAAACATCGGTCGACGTTTTTACTTGATAACCCGCTTGCTGCGCCACGGCGATTGATTCTGGTAGGATCCAATAACTTGGTCCGTCGGCCAAGTGCCCTTCGGCGACTTCACGAACGGCCAGTTCGCCTAACGGCTTGGTGGCATGGCCAGTGTCGATCGCCAAACTAAAATCTGGTTGAATGGTCCCATGTTCCACGACGCGGCCTTGAATCAAGATCCGGAATTGGTTGGCATCCAATTGCATGTCATCCTTCAGACGAACCTTTGGTAACACAATTCCGATTTGATTGGCGACTGATTTGCGGACGGCTGTGATTTGCTCCAAGAGGACGCCACCGGTACGCGGATCAGCCAAACGGATCAGGCCGAGGCCTAATTGCATCTCGACAACATCGCTGGCCAGCAAATTTTCGATTGATTGAGCGTCCGAGTTCGCTGGTGGCGCTTGCCCGTTTGCCGCAGTCATGTTGGTTTGAGCCACACGAGTCGTCAGTGCTTGTTGATTTCGCTGTTGCAATGCATAAGCCCCGCCCAAGCATGCCGCGGCAATCGCAAGCAGCGGGATCTTTGGTAAGTTCGTCAGGACCATCAGGCCAAGAAAAATCGCGGTGATTACTAGGACGACCGGTCGAGCAAAAATTTGTCTGGCAGATTCTCGTGATAGGTCCGTTTGGCGAGTACTACGGGTCACCAACAAACCAGCTGCCAGCGAAATTAGCAGTGCTGGCAATTGGCTTACCAACCCGTCACCGATTGTCAGCTGAGTAAATGTCGTGCCGGCTTGGGACAAGGTCATTCCATGAGACAGGCCGATCACGAGGCCACCGGCGATGTTAATCAGGGTAATGATCGCACCGGCGATCGCGTCCCCACGAACGAATTTACTTGCTCCGTCCATCGTGCCATAAAAATCGGCTTGAGCGATCACGTCTTTTCTTTGTTGCTGAGCTTGTTCGTTGTCGATCACGCCTGCGTTAAGATCGGCGTCGATTGCGAGTTGCCGTCCGGGCATTCCGTCGAGCGTAAACCTTGCGGCGACCTCACTGATTCGCGAGGCTCCTTTGGTGATCACGACGAATTGAATCACCAAAATGATCGAGAACACGACCAGGCCAACGGCCAGGCTGTCTCCCGCCACGAATTGGCTAAAGCTTTGGATCACGCCGCCGGCTGCTTGATCTCCATCGATGGCACCGCGAGTCAAAATTAAACGAGTTGTGCCGACATTCAATGCCAGTCTTGCCAACGTCGTTACCAACAGTAGCGACGGAAAAACACTCAGCTCTAACGGTGACTTTGCGTAGACTGTGGCAAGTAAAATCACGACTGCTAGAGAAATATTGGCCGCCAGCATCACGTCCATCACCATCGGCGGCAATGGTACGAAGATCACCATCAAGCATCCGATGATTCCGATCGGTAGCAAATAATCAGGCCAACTTTTCGCGATGTTCATGGGGGCTCAAAGTTAATTTGTAGTGCGCAAGGGGTGGGGCGTTTGGTGTGTGTGCTCAAATTTATGTTGAAAGTCGAAGCACACCTGCGAACATTAGCCAAATCTTGAAAATCGTCCTAGATCGATGCAAATCGTTGCCAGCACTGCGAAGCACAGAGAGCCACCGAGAAAAGCGGTCTTGTTTGGTTGGGCGATTTTTCTATTATCCCAGCCGAATGTTTCTCGGTACTTTTCTCACAACGATGACAAGCAAATGTTGCGATCTTTAAAATATCTATTCGGCGTTGGTATGGTTTTGGTCGCCAACCCAAAGATGATCTTTGCTGACGAAGTCGCTACTGCGGCAAGCGAGGGTGTAAAAGACACAACTGAGGGCCTGATCAAAACGATCTCTAGTGCCTTTCAGCCAGGTGAAGTCGGAGCCGAAGCTCATCGCGAGTTGTGGGATTTGGCTGGTAACGCGACGCTGGTTGTCGCCGTCATCTTCATTGCCTACATCGTCGCTTCGTATATCGGGCGCGCCGTCGGTGGTATCGTTACCAAACGCGTCGACGTAACGCTGGGGAAATTCCTCACCAAAGCGGTACGAAACGTTATTTTGCTGGTTACCGCCATGGTGGTTTTGCAGGCGACGACAGGCACCGACTTGTCAGCCTTTGCTGCGATCGTCGCCGCTGCTGGTTTTGCCGTTGGTATGGCGCTGCAAGGAACCCTCGGGAACTTTGCTGCGGGGATCATGCTGCTGATGTTTCGCCCCTTCAAAGTTGACGACTATATCGTTGTTGCTGATACCGAAGGCACCGTCGAAGAAATCGATTTGTTTACCACTCGTTTGAACACGCTCGACAACCGCCATGTCATCGTTCCCAACGGTGAGATCTTTGGCGCCAAGTTGGAGAACTACACCCGGAACTCAGTTCGTCGAGTCGACATTAGCGTTGGCGCTGCTTACACGGCCGACATCGACGTTACTCGCAAGGCACTCAACCGAGCGGTCGCTGAAGTCGTGGCTGACATTGCCCACCAGGGCCAAGTTGGTGCTCCGATGCCACAGGTGTTTTTATCATCGCTGGGTGCTTCGTCGGTAGATTGGCAAGTTCGCGTCTGGTGCAGCCCGGCTCTCTACTGGGCCACTCATGAAAAACTAGTCGCGGCTGCCAAGAAACAATTGGACGCTGCGAACATCGGTATTCCATTCCCACAGATGGACGTCCACGTGGTCGGTAAGGTATTGGCCAAGGCGGCCTAGGCGGTAGGCAGGTCTTGAACCGGTAGGTATTGCCTTGAACGAGCCGGTTGGCCACTAGGGGCGATCGTTACGGGGCGAGAACGTTGGCCATGCAATGGAGCTTGGGGGAGTTTAGCATAGGCTGCTTCGTAGTGGACTGAGCCGGCCTGAGTTCTAGAGCCTAGATGAATGGTTCTTCCGCGCTGTCAGCAGTGTTTCTATCACGGCTTTTTGGGTTCATGTTCTCAACGGGTTTTCTACCGGTGGCAGGCAAATCAGCGCTGTCGTCGACGCCTTCCGCTTAGTCGTTCAACTGAAGGCTGCGTTCGCTGCCATTTGGTGATGCCAAGAGTTTAAGGTCTTCTTTTCTGCAAAAGAGTGCAGCAGACCGTTCGATCTAAATGCGATTAGCATTAACGAAAAAGGTGCTTCCGGGGTTTTAGTGGCTGGCCCAATTATTTCGGGTGCTTTATCAATCGAGCGGGTGCCATGCTTCACGGATTAGAGGGTAATGGGATTTACTGAGTGCCGGCATGCTTACGCGTGCGATGTGATTCTGGTGAAGTCACGTGAGCATGTTTTTTACGGGGCCTTGTAGATTCAGGTCATTTTGAATCGCGTAAACATGGCACCCCTCCTAGCATTGGGGCCGGCTATCCAAATGCTCTCTGCTCATACCCGCCTACTAAATTACCGGAAGAACCACGAAAAAAGCCGTGCTCGATTCGAGCACGGCTTAATATTTTGATCATGTAGAGCGGCCAATCAACTTGGCTGCAAAACTGTTTAGCGACGGCGACGAGCAGCGAAACCTGCGAAGCCCAATGCCAACAAGATAGCCGATGATGGCTCAGGAACAGCAGTTGTTGCTACAGTCAGAGTACCACTGTCAATGCTTGGTACGAAAGTAACGTTTCCGCCATTGAAGAATTCGTTTTCACCGATTGTCAAATCGAAGTCTACAGTATCGCCACCGTTTCCGACAATGTCGAAAAAGACTTCTGCGAGCAAGTTCGCGTTGGCAGCACCATCGAACTGAGGATCGACTGACTGTAATGCCTGTTGAACTCCAAAAGTACCTGAAGCAATTCCGCCAACAGCAACGAGCCTAATTGACGATGCGTCTGCGGGCGAAACTTCGAGATCTGCGAAAGCCGGATTCAAACTGGTTGAATCATCGGCATCTAATAATCGGTCGGTAGTAGGATCAGTAAACCGGTTTGCGAAAGGAACAAACGGAGGAGCTGAAAAGTGGGAGTTGAAGATGTTGGCACCGGTGATGTTAACGATGCCTGCGCTGCTGAGGTTGAGGTCAAGATCGAATGCCTGAAATTCGATTGGGGCGTCCGAGTAGATGAACGCAGAGCCAGATGTTCCGCTCGCTACAGTATCAAAACTGCTCCGTGCATCCGCTCCAGTTCCGAAGGAGATGAAAACGTCTTGTGCCATGGCGCTGGTTGAACAGACGCCTGCGACAACAAGAGAAAGTAAAAATTTCTTCAGCATTGGTTTTCCTTGTAAATAATGCAAATCTTGAAGGGGGGGGAGATCTCTGGCCAAATAGCCGTGCTCACAATGATCATCCGTCAATCTAATCGAATTTCCTAAGCATTCTAATATAAATCGGCATTTGTCAGTTGCAAGCATTAATCGATGATAATGCAGGGCAGGCAATCCAGACAGCCAGATTAACGGTGCGCAAGGCTCCCAGAATATAGCACCTAATGTAGAAAACCCTTAGGATTGTCAGCTTCTGGCAAGCCGCTAACGTTTTAAAGCTTTTAATATTTCTGAAAAAATATCTCGTTTACTGTAGTTCATCCAACTAAGTTGATCACGATAACGACTGCAGTCCGAAAAACTCAGACAACTTCTGGCTGGCTAGCAAAGAAAAAGCCCGCTCTCAAACGTTGAAAACGGGCAAGCTTCTTGATTATCAAATACGCCTGAAGTTGTATCAGGCATCTAGCCAGGACGTTAATTCATCTCAAGATCGTAGACGACCGGTTCGCCTGATGGGATCGAAACTTTAAAACCGCTGGTCTTGGCTTTACGATACTTTTTACGAATTCGAGTATCAAAAGTCGGTGCAGGGTCGTTGGATGGGGCCTGATAGACCGTTACTCGGTAATCACCAAAGGGTACGTTCTTAAATTCAAAAGTCCCTGATTCTGTCACGGTTCTACCGACACTTCCTCCGGTTTCGCTGTGTATTGCTACTCGGCAATTTCCACAGATTTCACCTTTGGTGGTAATGGTGCCTGATAGCGTACCAGCAGGCGCCGGCGGCGGGTCTTCTGAACAACCCACCGCTGAACACGCCATTAGCAGAACTAAAAACGGCAGCACTCTCAATTTACTGGTTAATTGACGCGACATTTCCATCATCCCTATCCGCTAAGTTTGCCAGTGTGAGCCATTCAATATTGTCACTAATGAAGTGAACTGAGCCATCAGCCAAGCCAACATTTACGCCGCCGGTGTGAGCTGATAACAATGGTCGATTTGCCCCGATATTTCCAGCCGCCCCTTCAAGATCATCGAAGTCTCTAATGTTGATTGGAGCTCGATTGGACAATCCAACAGGTCGGAGAACGCTTAAGTTAAAGATTCTACTTTGAGTAGGTCCTTGCGAGATCGATCCCATGTTGAAACCATGGTTTCCACCGCTGCGGACTTCAATGTTTCCACCGTCTGATCTTTTCATAAAGTTCGATTGTTCGCCAACCAAGATTGTGTTGGAGGACCCATCGGTGATGCCGCCAAAGCCTATGCCAGCATCATTTAAGAAAATACCACCTTGGCTTAATGTGCTGCCGCTAGCACCGTTGGCGGTCGCTGAATCGTGTTCAGTCGACCCGGAAAGACCTGTGTAACAAGACTTAATGCCTGCTGCTGCTGGGTTACTGATGGAACCCGCAACATCTTGAGCAGTCAATCCCTCATCCCCGCTGATCGGGAATTCTGGAATCGGCGATGAAGGACAGATCATGTAGGGAACCCGCAACCCTGCCAACGCAATGTGGTTTGGCTGGGTCACACCTGCGCCGGTCCAACCCGATTCGTCAAAATGGTAACGATCGCTCAAATTGTCTTGCTCACAAAAAGCCAGTGAAAAAGCCAAGAACGAGTGGCCCCAAGTAGCGCTTCCATCTGATCGAATCGCTCGTTCGTTCCCTGGTGGGAAATTCATGTGGGCCGATTCGTAATTCAGTAATGCTAAGCAAAGCTGCTTCTCATTGTTCGAACATTCTGACCGGCGTGCTGCTTCGCGAACCGCTTGCACCGCAGGAAGTAACATTCCGATCAAAATACCGATGATCGCAATAACCACCAGCAACTCAACTAGGGTGAAGCCGCTCGGGCGACTCTTTAACTGCCGTGTCATAATTTTGCTCCTAAAAGAAAAAAGAATTCGTATATTCGTATAAAAGAAGGCCTTTAGTCGCTCACCGGAACCAATTAAAAGAAACATGGAAGTAGCTAGGCCTACAGATCTAAAATTATATCGACGCAGCCGATAGAAGGAAAGAATAATTGCCGCAAATAAAATCCTAAACTGGATTGTTTACCGTTGAATGCTTGCAAGGCAACGGAATTGAGCATCATTACGGTCAAAAGTGCCCGCTGGTTGGTTTAGACACTAGCTTTGGCAGGGCGATCGGATTGCGGCAAATCTTCGGAATTTAAGAGACGGAGGGATTTTGCGTAATGTCAAGGTTGGTTCCCGTGCCGCGAGCCAGCCTGATCAGGCGTCGGAAGAGATTCTCGCGCAACGGAAAAGCCCCTCCTGATCACAAGAAGGGCAAA